>NZ_CP045324.1:3332009-3642678 GCF_009363275.1 Marinobacter sp. THAF197a | reverse complement strand
GTCTGCTAGCAGCTGCCATCGCCATGAGCATGGGTATCTCCGGTTACGCTATGGCACAACAGGGAGGAGACGGCGACCCCAACAACAACGCCAATGACAATTCCTCTGCCAACACCAATTATTCCGGAAACACGGATTCCGGTAACGACAACTCCACCGACAACTCCGATAACTCGAACAATTCAGACAACAGCACCGATGTGTCTGATTCGTTCAAGATTGCCGATAGTGGCAACAACATGTCGGATAATTCCAACAACTCCGATAATTCGAACAATTCGGATAACTCCAATAATTCCGATAACTCGGATAATTCGGATAACAGCACCAATGTTGCCGACGCCTTCAAGATTGCCGATAGCGGCAATACCGATGCGTCTGATAACTCAGACAACTCCGACAATTCGGATAACAGCACCAATGTCAGCGATTCGTTCAAGATCGCAGACAGCGGCAACGACATGTCAGATAACTCCGATAACTCGGACAACAGCACCAATGTCAGCGACTCGTTCAAAGTCGCGGACAGTGGTAACGACATGTCAGACAACTCCGATAACTCGGATAACAGCGACAACTCGGACAACAGCACCAACGTGAGCGATTCCTTCAAGATCGCCGACAGCGGTAACACCGATAACTCGGATCATTCAGACAATTCGGATAACTCCGATAACTCTGACAATTCCGACAACAGCACTAACATCAGCGATTCGTTCAAAATTGCTGACAGTGGCAACAGTGACAGTTCCGATAACTCCACCAACGCCACTGATTCCTACAACACCGACAGCAGCGACAATTCAGATAACAGCACCACCACGCTGAATCTGTCCCTGGAAGTGTTCATGAACGATGCCGAGCTCAATGGCTCTGTATCGGGGACCAACGTCACCTACGGCAGTGCTAACGGTGAAAGCTCCTATGTGGATACCCGGGCCTCAAATGAGATTTCCGGTGGCTCCGCTAACTTCACTGGTGTCGGAGCCTTCGCCCAGAACGCGGGCGTGGGTAGCGTGACTCAGGCCAACGTCAGTGTGATGTCCAACCTCAACGCGGGTGGTGGCACCAACTGAGGCAATCAGGGCTGCTCCGGGTGTTGAACCGGGCAGCCCTGTGTTGTCGGGAGATGTGTCATGACAAGGTGCGTCACGCTTTTACTGGTGCTGGGCAGCCTGTTTGCCATAACGGCGAACGCGGGTGACTGGCCTGACGTAGAACCACTGAGTGCCGAACAGCTGGATTCCGCCAGCGGTCGCCAGGGCATCTCCATGCAATGGCAGCTGAACGAAACCCAGCAAAATGGGCTGGTTAGTGGCAACGTATTGTCCGGCCCGGTCATTACCGGCGACAACCGGATCAGCGACCACGCCTTCGACAATATGAACGGCGTCGCCACGGTGATTCAGAACAGTGGTAATCAGGTAGTCATACAGGACAGTACCCAGATCAACATACTCATCAACCATTGAAACCGGAGGCGGGCCATGGCGGGATTAAGACAGCTGATGACGGGTGTTCTGGCGACCCTGCTGTGGCCTTCGGCTTTTGCCGGAACCGTGTTGGTTCCCGGTCCCGGGGGCGATGTACAGGTCAGTGTCAGCAGTTTTCTGGACCAGCGATACCAGGATGTTTTCCGGCAACAGTACGATTTCAGCTGTGGCTCTGCAGCGCTGGCCACGTTGTTGTCGTTTCACTATGACCACCCGGTCAATGAACAGGAGGTGTTCGTCGGGATGCTGGCCGTCGCCGATGAAGACAAGGTTCGGCGAGAAGGTTTTTCCATGCTCGATATGAAGCGCTACCTGGAATCGGAGGGGTATCAGGCCGACGGATTCCGGCTGCCTCTGAGTGGACTGAGGGAGCAGGTGCGGGTGCCGGTGATTGCTCTTGTGACCCTGGGGGGCTACCGGCATTTTGTGGTTATTCGGGGCATCAGTGAGCGCGAGGTATTGGTAGCAGACCCCGCCCGGGGTTTGAAGGCCTACAGTCGGGCTGAATTTGAGCAAAGCTGGGATGGCTCAGCGTTCGTGATTCGTAGCCATCTGGACCAGGGGCGGTCCAGCTTCCTGGCAGACGGCCAATGGCCGGGGCTGGCCCGGGCACCGCTGTTCAAAGGTCTCAAGGGGCCGGGTGTTGGCCATAACTTGCCCTATTGGCCCAGCACACAGGAGTGGTGAGATCATGAGAAAGGGTGCCGGTCTATCCCTGGTTTTTCTGTTGGTGGCGCCGCTCGCCTGGTCCGACATGCGGGTGTCAGCCCCTCCGCTCAGCGATAGCGAACTGGCCGAATTGCGGGGCGGGTTTGTGCTGGACAACCTGGAGATTGCCATTGGCCTCGAGCAGGTGGTGGCGGTCAATGGGGATACCCTGGTGGTCAACAGACTGCAGATTCCCGACCTGAATCGCCCGGTGTCCAATGCCTGGAGTAGCCAGATGGAAACCGTGCTGTCCGCGAACGTTCCTGGCTTGCAGGGGCTGGAGCTGGTGTCTGGCGCTGCGGGTAATGGGGGGTGGATGACCGTGATCCAGAACAGCCTCAACAGCACGGTCATTCAGAACACCCGGCAGCTGAATATTGAACTGAACAACCTGGGTGGCGTCTATCGCCTGCCCAGAGACTCCGGCCTGCCTCTGATCCTGCCCTGATTGCCGGTTACAGGTTGATCGGCAGTTTCAGTGTGATCTCACTGTTAGGTGCGTTATCGGTAACGCCAACGGCTACTGTCAGGCTCAGGGTGGTTGCCGGTGATAACCGATGAGACAGGCCGAAGGCCAGCGAGCCCACCTGAATGCGGTCAAAATTGGCGGCGAACAGGTCGTTGTTGTGTTCAAAGGTGGTTTTACGAATCACCGAGTGATCGTAGCCGAGGCTGAAAGACGTCCGTTCGTTAAACGCAAAGCCCATACCGAATCCGAAACGGACCACATCTCCCGGATCGACGGTCCCCCCGTTTTCAAAGCCCTGCTCCTCCTTGATGGTCCACACGTAACTCAGGTTGCCAAACAGCACCGCGGGGTCTGTGGGGTAGATGAAAGATAGGCCAGGCTCTACCGACCAGAATCCGGACCCGGTCGGTCGCTCTGCCAGTTCAATGCCGATCGGATTGCCGCCGTTATCGGTGAGCACCCGTTGTTTGACGTCGTAGGGGCCGTCGCCGGTGGGTGCCTTGGCGCGGAACACGCCGATCAGATAGGGCCAGCCGTCCAGCCCGTCGTTGAGCTGGTAGCGTACTGCCAACTCGACATCGCCCAAGCCGTCACCTGACGATTCCCGCAGGGTATCCACCGGCGTGCCCTGGAAAATCTCCCTCTCCCGCAGGTCCTCCCGGATGCTCAGGTACGGTATCCGCACACTGCCCTCAAACCGGCTGGTGAATCCGTATTTCAGAGACACAGCACTGACGAAAATATCCCGTTGTATCTCGGATATATTGATCAGCCCAATCAGCAGTGCAGGGATGATGGTGTACCCCTCCACCGCCACGCGGGTGGCGTTGCTGTGGGCGTGGGAGAACGAAGGCTCGATGGTAAACCGGCCGGGGCGGGTGACGATACCCCGGTCGGCAGTGATCGAGGCAATATCCGTTGCAGAATCCTGGACGGCCTTTTGTTGGGCAGCTTCAGCGGTTGATCTGGGAGTTGCGTCGGGCTCCGGCGGGGCGGCGTTGGCGGTGGTTACCAGTGCTGCGGTTAACGCGATCAGGGTCAGTGGCTTCATGTTCAGTCTCCTTGCCCTCTTCCGGGGTTCAGGTTGATGCTGGAAGGGAGCTGCAGATTGTGCTTCTCGAGCAGCCGGTAAAACGACACCCGGGAAATCTTCAGTAGGCGAGCGGCGGCGGAAACGTTCTGGTGGGTAAGTGACAGGCTGGTGGAGATGGCCTGCTCCTCAGCCCTGGCTCGGAACGCCTCAAGGGTGAACCGGTCAGGTTGGGCAGGGGCGCCGGTTGGCTCCAGCCCCAGGTCTTCGGGCGTAATATGCAGTGACTTAGTCATCAGCACCGCCTGGCGGATTCGATTCTGCAATTCTCGGAGGTTGCCCGGCCAGCTATGGCGAGCCAGAGCAACCAGGGTGTCGCTTCCGATCTGATAGTGGCTGCCATCGCAGGCATCCAGCGCTCGGCGGGCCAGGAGTGGAATGTCCTCGAGGCGTTCTTTCAAGGTAGGCAATGTCACGCTCAGATTGCCCAGCCGGTAGAACACATCGGATCGAAACAGCCCCTGTTCCACCCTCTGTTCCAAGGGCACGCTGCAGGTTGCGATGATGCGGACGTTGACCTTTATCGGGCGGCTGGCGCCGACAGGCTCAATGATACCGTCCTGAAGGAACCGCAGGATCGCTGATTGCTGTTCCAGGCTTAGTTCATCGGCGCCGGTGAGGACCAGGGTGCCGCCATCGGCTGCAGTGATCCGGCCCATGCGCTTGTTCAGGGCGTGGGTAAAGGCCCCCCGTTCGTGCCCGAACAGCTCGCTCTGGGTTAATGAAGCGGGCAGGGCGGCGCAGTTTACATTGACCAGGACCTGCGTGCGCCGATCAGAATGCTCGTGGGCGAAGCGTGCCGCCGCCTCTTTGCCGGTGCCGCTGGCGCCGTAGATCAGCAACGGCTCGTTGGTGATGGAGAATTTGCGAACCAGGCTGCGTGCCATGCGAATGGCGCTCGAAGGGCCCTCCAGAGCGTACTGCTGATAATCACTGGCATGGTCGGAACTGGCCAGTGCTTCGGTCAGTTTCGACATGCCCCACATGTGGCCAAGACTGTCGGACAGGCGGTAGGGGGCGATGGGAAGGGTGTGGTAATCCTGGCAGAATTCCCGAATCAGTTGGCGCACCGCGGGGTGTTGCAGCTGATCGCGCCGAACCAGGGCGAGCCAGGACGATACCGGTAAAGCCTCCAGCCAGGGCGCGAACAACGGTAACCCGGCAAGCTCGAGATCGGCAATAACACACACACCCACCGCCAGCCCCCGCCAGTGCGGCAAAATGGCCAGGGATTGGGCATTGATATCAACCGGTACAATCGCCCACTGGGATGTGAGTGATGGCGGTACCGTGTTTTCGCCTGAATCCGCCGACAACCAGACGAGCGGTCGTTTCTGTTCCATAACCTTGCTCCTGCAAAGTGACTGAACAACCGACTGCTTCTCTTGGGAATCTTGGGGGAGCGAATGCGGAAACTGCTATAGTCGACCACGGCCCTGTGACCTGCTGATGGCTTTGTCATGCAGGCGGAATCCCTGACAACCAGGCAAGCAGATTCTGCACCAGTTCTCCGGGGCGTTGACAATACAGCGAGTTGGAGATGGGGCTGGGGCGCACTGACAAGCGCTCTGTAAGGAAAGCTGACATGTCTGGCCGAAGAGTGGAGTGGCGCCATGCTATCTGATCAATGGACGGTGTTTCTGATTCTGGGCACAACCCTCGCCCTGTTTATCTGGAACCGCCTGCGCTTCGATATCGTAGCCATGCTTGCCTTGCTGGCGGTTGCTGTCACCGGCCTGGTTGTCCCCGACCAGTTGTTCACGGGCTTTGGCCACCCGGCGGTGATTACCGTGGCGGCTGTGCTGGTGATCAGCCAGGGGCTGGTGAACGGTGGCGTGGTGGATGCCGTCGCCCGATTGCTTGGTAAGGTTGGGCGTAACGCCGTTCTGCAGGTCATCACCCTGACTCTGGTGGTGGCCTTGTGTTCCGGCTTTATCAATAACGTGGGTGCGCTGGCGCTGTTGATGCCCGTGGCGATCTGGATGTCGCGGCAGTCCGGGCGCTCTCCGTCTTTGCTGCTGATGCCACTTGCCTTCGGCTCTTTGCTGGGAGGCACCATCACCCTGATTGGCACGCCCCCCAATATCATTATTGCCAGTTATCGCGAAGCGGGCTCTTTCGGCCTGTTCGATTTTGCGCCTGTAGGGCTGGCCATTACCGTTGTTGGCATTGTGTTCATCGGTGTGATTGGCTGGCGCCTGACACCCAAGCGCGACGACCCGGCCAGTGGCGACAAACTGTTCAGCGTAGGTGAGTATGTTACCGAACTGAAGGTGCCGGAAGAGTCGCCCTTTGCTGGTGGCACACTGCACAATCTGCTTACCTCGGGCGGCACCGAGAAGAGCCTGGTGGTACTGGCATTGATTCGGGGAGAGGAGGTCTCGCCAGCACCATCAACCTTCAACGTGCTGAAGTTCGGCGATGTGCTGTTGGTGGAAGCCGACACCGAGAGCCTGCAGGAGTTTGTTGAGCAAACCGGACTGGTCCTTGCCAATGCGGTGAACGACGAGGATGAAGAAGGAAAAGAGTCGCAGCCAATGACACCCCGAGAGGGCACCGAAGAGCAGGTGGCAGCCGGGGACGTTCGACTGACGGAAGCCGTGATTTCACCATCGTCGCGTTTAATCGGGCGTTCCGCCAACCGTCTTAACCTGAGAGAACGCTACGGTTTGAACGTGGTGGCCATTGCCCGCCAGGGGCATCGACTAAAGCGGCGCCTGGCAGAAATCCGATTCCGTTCCGGGGATATCCTGCTGGTGCAGGGCTATGAAGACAATTTGTTATCGACACTGCAAACTCTGGGTTGCCTACCCCTGGCTGAGCGGGGCTTGACCCTCGGCCGGGAGAAAAATCTCTGGCTGGCAGGCGGGGTGTTCCTCGCCGCCATCGCGATCATCCTTTCTGGCCTGTTGACACCGCCCGTGGCGCTGGTGGCCTGTGCGGTGGCCATGGTGCTGGTGCAGTTGATGGATGCCGGCGAGGCCTACCGCGCCATCGACTGGCCGGTGATCGTGCTGCTCGCCGCAATGATTCCGGTAGGGCAGGCGCTTGAAACCACGGGTGGTGCTGCGTTGATAGCGGAGCAGATCCTGACGGTTGCCCAAGGGCAGGCCGCCTGGGTCGCCTTGACCATCATCCTGGTGGGTACCATGTTGTTGTCAAACGTGGTCAACAACGCGGCGGCTGCCATACTGGTCGCCCCGATAGCCCTCGGGGTGTCCAGCCAACTTGGATTGGCATCGGATGCAGTGTTGATGGCGGTGGCCGTAGGCGCTTCCTGTGCTTTCCTTACCCCGATCGGGCATCAGTCCAATGCCCTGGTGATGGAGCCTGCGGGTTATCGCTTTGGGGATTACTGGCGCCTTGGTTTGCCGTTGTCTGTGCTCGTGACGGTTGTCGGAGTGCCGATGATACTCTGGGTCTGGGGTTGACTAGCGTTCGGCCAACAGGCCCCGGAAGTAAGCCTCTACAAAGGTGGGCGCCACTTCAGCCAGCGGCCATTGCTCTGGATCGGCCAGCCAGTCAAAAAACAGTCCCAGCATTTGTGTATGCAGCAAGTATGCGGCCTGGGCGGGAGTTAGTTCCGGGTGCAGCTTTATCCGGTTTTCCGGGCGTCCCAGGATTTCCGTGACAAATTCTGTGGCTTCCCGGGCCAGTTCCCGGTGTTTGGCGATGGCCTGGTCGGATTCGTTGCGATGGAACAGGATCATGTACACACGAAAGTAGCGGGGATCCTGGGCGAGTTTACGAAGTGCGACAATGCACAGGTTTTTCAGGCTCTCAAGCCCCTGATCTGCTTCCGCCGTCTCATCCATCATCTCGCCCAGGGGCGCCCGTACCCGTTCCAGCATGGCGTCCAGAATGTCGGCCTTGTTGCGGAAATGCCAGTAGACCGCGCCGCGAGTAACGCCGGCCTTGCGGGCGATCTCTTCCAGCGAGGTCTTGGCAACGCCCTTGTCCATAAAGACGCATTCTGCCGCATCGAGGATGGCTTCCCGGGTGGCTTCGGCTTCGGCTTTTGTTTTTCGGGCCATGATTAATCGCAGTCATCTGATGGGAAAAAACCGAAGTATAAAGGAAATTAGTTTACATACATACATGGATGGATGTATTTTAGCGCCCTATTAACTTTATGTATTATCCCGGGCCCGCTATTCCATCCCGGCTCGCCTTATGTCTTTAAACCGGTTTTCAGGAGACCGCGCCATGCGCATTGATAACGTTCACCGGCCGATGGCTCGCAACGGCTTTTTGGTCGCAGGTTTGTCATGCCTGTTCATTCTGGCTGGTTGCAGTAACGACGAGACAGGCAGTCAGCAGGGCGGCGGTATGCCGCCAGCAGCCGTGGTGGTTGAGCGAGCCGTGGCCGAAAACATCAGTGTGCGTCAGGATTATGCCGGCCGCGCTCGGGGTGCCCGTGAGGTGGAAGTGCGGGCGCGGATTCAGGGTATTCTGGAAGAGCGTCTGTACGAAGAAGGCCAGATGGTTCAGGAAGGCGACCCGCTGTTCCGGATCGATCGCAAGCCTGCGGAAGCTGCCTTACAACGGGCCCAGGCTCAGCGCCAGGTGGCCGAGGCCGACCGGCGCCAGGCTGAACGGGAGTGGAACCGGATTTCATCACTGTTCCAGCGCAACGCGGTGAGTGAGCGTGATCGGGATGCTGCCCAGTCCGCACTGGAGCTGGCCCAGGCCAATCTGGCGGTGGCCAATGCCGGAGTCGCACAGGCAGAGCTGGACCTTGGTTATACCTCGGTAACCGCGCCGGTCAGCGGTGTCACCAGCCTGGAAGATTTTCCCGAAGGCAGTCTGATCAGCTCCGGTACCCTGCTGACCACGATTGTCCAGCTGGACCCTATTCATGTGCGCTTTGCCCTGCCTGAGAATGACGCCAACATTCGCCGGGCTGCCCGCGAGGGGATGCGCGGTGCCGGCGATCAGGAAGTGGCCGCCCGTCTGATACTGGCCGACGGCCAGGAATATGAGCTGGATGGGCAGATCGACTTTACCGCCTCCACGCTGGACCCGCGTACCGGTACAGTATCGGCCCGCGCGGTCTTTGGTAACCCGGAGAATGTGATCGTGCCAGGCCAGTTTGTGCGGGTTCGGGTTGAGTTGCAGAGCTTCGAAGATGCCATCGCAATTCCGGAAAGAGCGGTGACTCAGGGGCCGAACGGGCCGGTGGTCTATGTGGTTGACGATGAGAGCACCGCAAAGGCGCGCCGGGTAGAGCTTGGCCCGGTGAGTAGCGGTCGCCAGATCATTCTCGGCGGCCTGGAAGAAGGTGATCGTTACATCGTCAGCGGCCTGGTTAACCTGCGCGATGGCGCAACGGTAAACGTCACCAATACCGATGATGAGGGAGGCTCAGACTGATGCTGCGGACCTTCATCGACCGGCCGATCTTCGCATCGGTCGTTTCAATCATCATCACGCTTGGTGGTCTTCTGGCGCTGATCGGGCTGCCCGTAGAGCAGTATCCAAACGTAGTTCCACCCCAGGTGGTGGTGGATGGCCGGTTCCCGGGTGCCAGCGCGGACGTGATTTCGGATTCGGTGGTGGCGCCGCTGGAGCAGGAAATCAACGGCGTGGACAACATGATCTACCTGGAATCCAGTGCCACAGACTCCGGCAGCTTCCGGGTGACGGTCTCGTTCGAGATTGGCACCGATCCTGACCAGGCCACCATCAACGTCAACAACCGGGTACAGCAGGCGCTGGCTCGCCTGCCACAGTCCGTCCGTAACCAGGGGTTGAAAGTGGAAGCCCGTTCCACCTCCATCCTGCAGGTGATTACCCTGTCTTCTCCGGATAACACCATGAATGTGGTGGAGATCTCCAACTATGCCTTGCTGAACGTGCTGGATGAGTTAGTGCGGTTGCCCGGTATTGGCGATGCCTCCCTGTTCGGGGCCCAGGATTATTCCATGCGGGTGTGGCTGAGGCCGGACAAACTTGCCCAGTACGAGCTGACTCCCAACGATGTAGCCATTGCCTTGCGTGCCCAGAACGCCCAGTTTGCTGCGGGTCGGATCGGGGCGGAACCAGCGCCCGAAGGGCAGGCGTTTACCTTCAGCGTGTCGGCCCCGGGCCGGCTTACCAGCCCTGAAGAGTTCGGTGAGGTGATCCTGCGCAGTGATGATCAGGGTGCCTCCCTGCGCCTGAAAGACGTCGCCAGAATCGAGCTGGGCGCCCAGAACTACGACTTCGCAGCGGTGTACAATGGTGGTGCCACAGTGCCCATGGGGGTGTACCTTCAGCCCGGCGCCAATGCTTTGGACGCTGCCGATGCCGTGAACGCGGCCATGGAAGAAATTGCAGACCGCTTCCCGGAGGGCCTGGAATACAACGTGCCCTACGACACCACCCGGTTCATTGATATCTCGATCCAGGAGGTGATCTCCACCTTCATTGTGGCGGTGTTGCTGGTGGTGCTGGTGACCTTCCTGTTCCTGCAGCATTTCAACGCCACCCTGATACCGCTGATTGCCATCCCGGTGTCCCTGATTGGTACCTTTGCCGGCATGCAGGCACTGGGGTTCTCGGTCAACTTGCTGACCCTGTTCGGCTTGATACTGGCGATCGGGGTAGTGGTGGATAACGCCATCATCATCATGGAAAACGCCGAGCGCCTGATGAAGGAGCAGGGCTTGTCTTCCTACAATGCGGCGGTTCTCACCATTCAGCAGGTGTCTGGCGCGGTGGTGTCATCCACTCTGGTATTGGTGGCGGTGTTTGCCCCGGTGGCCTTCCTGGGCGGGCTCAGCGGTGAGCTTTACCGGCAGTTTGCGATAACCATCGCGGTGTCGGTGGTGATATCCGGTATCGTGGCGCTGACCCTGACACCGGCGATGTGTGCTTTGTTGCTCGGCCACGAAGGCAAACAGTTGGCCGTATTCCGCTGGTTTGACGCCGGCTTCGACAAACTCACTAACGGCTTCTCTGCCGTGGTGGACTGGTTGCTGCGCCATGCGGTGATTGGCGTGCTGCTGTTTGCAGCGATGCTTGGCGGCACCGCTTTCCTGCTGAACAAAATGCCCTCTGGCCTGGTGCCCCAGGAAGACCAGGGGTTCGTGTTGGCGGCCTATTCGCTGCCCCCCACCTCGGCCCTGAGCCGGACGGCGGACACTCGCGACCAGCTGGTTGAGCAGATGATGCAACTGCCGGAAGTGAAAGACGTGGTGTCCTTTGCCGGTTTCGACATCATCTCCAGCGCCCTGCGGACCAACAGTGGTGTGGCCTTCGTGACACTGGAAGACTGGGCAGAGCGGGAAGGCGAGGGTCAGAAGGCGGCCGACATCGCCAACAAGATCATGGGCATTGGCTTTGGGATGCCGGAAGCATTCGTGATTGCCTTTACCCCGCCTCCGATTCAGGGCTTGTCCACCACCGGAGGTGTGGAAGGCTATATACAGGCCCGTGGTGGCCGCACCCCGGCTGAGATCAAGGCCATGGCAGACCAGTTCACCCAGGCCGCCAATGCCCGGCCGGAACTGCAGAATGTGCGGGTGACCCTGGATACAGGCATTCCCCGTTACAAGGCCAACGTGGATCGGGAAAAGGCCCAGGCTGCCGGGGTTCCGATTGACCAGATCTTCACCACCATGCAGAGCACCTTCGGTGGCCTTTACGTGAACGACTTCACCCTGCAGGGCCGTAACTGGCAGGTAAATCTTCAGTCAGAGGGTGAGTTCCGTAGCCATCCGGACGACCTGCGCCGGGTGTTTGTGCGCTCCAACTATGGCGAGATGATTCCGTTGAGTTCCCTGGTGGAGCTGGAGCGGGTCAGCGGCCCCGATATCCTGAACAGGTTCAACGTGTATCCGGCCGCCAAACTGCTGGCAGATCCGTCGCCGGGCTTCACCACCGGTGATGCTCTGGCGGCCCTGCAGGCGGTGGCGTCGGAACAGTTTGATCGTAACACCCTGCTGGGCTGGACCGGTGAAGCCTATCAGCTGCAGGACTCTGCGGATTCCGGCATTCTCGCTTTCGGTATGGGGCTGCTTTTGGTTTTCCTGATCCTGGCCGCCCAGTACGAGCGCTGGGGCCTGCCGGTTGCGGTAGCCACAGCGGTACCTTTCGGTGTGTTCGGTGCCGCTCTGGCGTCTTTGCTGAGAGGCTTCCCCAACGACATCTACTTCCAGGTGGGTTTGTTGGTGCTGATTGGCCTGGCGGCGAAGAACGCCATTCTGATCGTGGAGTTCGCGGCCCAGAACCGGAAAAGCGGTATGAGTTCCTTTGATGCTGCCAGCACCGCTGCACGCCAGCGCTTCCGGGCCATTATGATGACGGCGCTGACTTTCATCGTGGGCTCCATGCCGTTGGCCTTCAGTACCGGTGCCGGTGCGGTTTCCCGTCAGGAAATCGGTACGGTAGTGGTAGGCGGTATGCTCGCCGCCAGTACCCTGGCGCTGTTCTTCGTGCCGCTGTTCTACAAGCTGATCGAAGATCTGGCCGATTGGCGGCGTAAGCGCAAGAAGGCTGCCTGACGTGGCCTGATTTTCTGCGCCTATCGTATTGATAGTGATTGAACCGCCGCGGGTTTCTGCCCCCGGCGGTTTTTTCTTTGTTATTCTTTCGGACAGGCAGAAGGTACGAAGAGCAGGTGGGGAAGGCCTTTCCAAAACCTTGCGGAGCCAGGGGTGGAGCGCGAAAGCGCTTCACGGGCTGGCCACGGATGGCCTGCCCAGGACCCTCAGCGCGACGCAGGAGCAATTAGCGCTGAGGGGCGGAGCAGAGCGTACAGGGATGTATTCACAGCGTGTTTTGGAAAGGCCTTCCCCACCTGCTCATACCACCGAGCCAGACGGCAAACGTATTCAGACTCCGGAGTTGCGGCCCATGGTTGCTGAAGTGAAAAAGTTACAGCTATTAGATGAGTTGGAACTGGCCAGGTCGCGCACGGAGCAATTGATCTGCACGCTGCCGGAGCAGCAACTGGATGTTCCCTACCACCCTGGTGTGAACCCACCACTCTGGGAAATGGGGCATTCTGCGTTCTTCTACGAGGTCTTCGTGTTCAACCTGCTGGATGGCACGCCCAGCTTCGATCCATCCATGGACGATCTCTGGGATTCCTTTCATGTTGAGCACAAGGATCGCTGGCGCCGGGATCTGTTTCCCGGCCGTGAGGAAACGCTCACGTACTTCAATGCCATCTACGACCGGGTAGCAGAGCGCATCAAGAGCCGTGAACTCACTGACAAAGAGCTGTATCTCTACCGTTATGCGATTTATCACCAGAACATGCACATTGAATCGCTGATCTGGTGCCGGCAGACGGTGGGGTATCTGGCGCCTGTGGACTTCAAGGGCGACCGGCCAGCCCCTTGTGAGGCAATCTCCGGGGATGTGGAAATCCCTGCCGGGCGTTGGGTGATTGGTATGCCCGGTGAGTCTGAATACTTTGCGACAGACGACTTTGCCTTTGATGCTGAGAAACCCCGGTTCGAGGTGGAGTTGCCGGCGTTTGCCATCAGTCGAACGCTGGTGAGCAACCGGGAGTTTCAGGCGTTTGTGGACGATTGTGGTTACCAGCGTCCGGAGCTGTGGTCTTTCGGAGGCCGGAAGTGGCTGGAGTCAGAGCAGGATGTGAGTCTGGTGCACGGGGGCAAGGAGCCTTTGATGCACTCACCCCGGCACCCGCTGTACTGGCGCTGGCACGACGGCCATTGGCAGGAGCGGGTGTTTGACCAGTGGTTACCCCTGGAGGCAGATGCGCCGGTTACCCATGTCACTTACTGGGAGGCGGAAGCCTTCTGCAAGTGGGCCGGGCGTCGATTGCCGACGGAATATGAGTGGGAAGTGGCAGCGCTGGGCAACCGGCCTGGGGATACGTTCCGCCGGTATCCCTGGGGCAATGAGGCACCGGATGCCTTGAGAGCTGATCTGGATGGCCGCAGCATGGCTCGGAATCCGGTGTTCGACTATTCCGCCGGAGACAGTTGGTCTGGCTGTCGGCAGATGATTGGCTCGGTGTGGGAATGGACCTCCAACGACTTCCTGCCCTATGACGGTTTCAAGGTGGACATGTACCCGTTTATGTCCACCTTGCAGTTTGCCACACACAAGGTCACCAAGGGTGGCAGCTGTGCCACATCATCCAACCTGATTCGTGGCACCTACCGGCAGGCTTACCTGCCGTTCCGCAGTGACGTTTATACCGGGTTTCGCACCTGCGTCGGTTGAAGCTCCGTGTTCTCCATGAGGTGGCTGGCGAGTGCGACCCCGGTTTCGCTCATGGTCAGGTAGGCGTCGTCAGCGCCCGCCTCGCGGATTTTCTCGGCCTCATCGGCGAACATGGTGTGGGCCACGATGTAGCCCTTGAAGCCGAGTTTGCGCAGCATCCTCGCAGCGATCAACTTGCCCTCAATGTCGTTCATGGCCAGCACCACGGATTCCAGGTCCGGCATATGTAAGCCCTCCCAGAAGGTGGTGTCTTCGGCATCGGCAAACACCACGTTGCGACCTTCCTCCTGATGCTTTTCCGCTTTCGCCGGATCTGAATCCAGCCCCATCAGGCGAGGTTCGTGGGGAAGCAGCCAGTCATAGGTGGCTGTTCCCGTGCGCCCCATCCCCATAACAAGAATTTTCGTGTCTCCCAGTGAAATTGGCTGCTCATCCGGGTGGCGTTTATGGCTTTCAAAGCCGGCGATCCGATGTGCGACGCGTTCGTAGATGCCGTGAGCAAACCGGTTAAGCGGGGCTGAAATGACAAATGACAGCGAGACAGTGATGGCCAGTGGAACCAGCCACTGTGGTAGTGCCACGCTTGCGACGATCAGGCCGAATTCGCTGTAATTGGTCAGCGACAAAGAAGTCAAAAAGCTGCTGCGAGCCCGCAAGCGGAAGAGCAGCAGCAAGAAGTAGAACAGAATGCCCTTGAGTGGCAGAACCAGTGCGGTGACGACGGCAAACATCAGGGCTTGCTGGTCTGGCAGGCCGCCAATGCCAATCTGCAGAAAGAAACCCACCAGAAAAACTTCTTTGACGCTCCACAGTGACTTGGCCAGCTCCTGGGAGCGCGGGTGGTTGGCCAGCATGGCTCCGAAAATGAGGGCACCCAGTTCAGAGCTGAGCCCAACGGCTTCAAAGCCCAGCCCCCCGACAACCAGAGCCAGCAACAGGCCAAGCAGCACCAGAAGTTCATCGTGGCCGCTGGCATCCAGCAGCTTGAACAGGAGTGGCCGAAGCAGCGGCAGGCCAAAAATCATCAAGGCCCATTCGGAAGGTGACTTGCCTGCGGCAATACTCATCACCACCAAGGCGATCAGGTCCTGCATGATCAGGATGCCAATGGCAACGCGACCATGGAAGGCTCTAAGTTCCCGTTTACTTTCAAGAACCTTGGCGGCGAGCACGGTGCTGGAGAACGACAGCGCGATGGCCAGCATCAGCGCCGTGGTCCAGTCCAGGTCAAGAAGCCAGTACAGACCGGGGGTAAACACCAGGCAGGTAATCGAAAAATGCAGCAAGCTGCCGCCGATCACTTCCGGACTGACGATGGACCTGAGCTTGAGTTTCAATCCAACGGTGAACAGCAGCAACAAGACGCCAAGGTGTGCAATATGCTGTAGAACCGCTGTTTCCTCCACCGGTATGCCAGTCATCACCGACATGCCGCTCAAGGCAAAGCCGGCCGCCAGATAGCCCACCAGCGGCGGCAGGCCAACAGCTTTTACAAGCAGTCCAAGGACAAAGGCGAAGGTGATCCAGATGGCTTCAGGCATAAACCAGTTCTTGTCGAGTGTTGAAGTGGCAGCCGGAAGCCTACCTTTTTTCCTGTGTCAAATGTAGTAGCGCTTGGTGTCAGGGGTGTTAGTTGGCCAGAAACTCCCGGAACAGTTGTGCTGATTCTTTCGGAACCTCAACCATGGGCGCATGGCCGACGTCGTCCAGGAGCACTTTGCGAGCATTGGGGATAGCCTCAACAAACACATCGGCGTTGCGGTAGTCGATTACCCTGTCCAGCTTGCCCCAGACCACCAGTACCGGAGCTTCAATCCGGGTAATGGCGTCGCGGAAGTCTGGCTCAAATCCGGTGTCGCGAATGGCGGCAAAGATAACCTCGTTCACTTCCCGGTTGGCGATGGCTTTTTCTTCCATCACATCAAAAATCGGCCAGGGTACGAACGGGCGCTTTTCCAGGGCGAAGTCCAGCAGACGATCGAAATCGCCTTCTTTTTTCGGGATCAGCGGGTTGTCACCATCCAGCACCCGATCTACCAGTTCGCTTTCATACTCAAAGATACCGGCGGGGTCGAACAGTACTGCGGTCTGGATCTGCTCCGGATGGGTGGCGGCGTAGAGCGCGGTGATCGCGCCGCCCATGGAGTTACCCATCATATGGAACTGCTTCACGCCCAGTTCGGCCAGGACCTGATTCAGGTAGTTCACCTGGTCTTCAAACCGGTAGCCGATGTCCAGGGGTTTGCTGCTGTCGCCATGGCCGGGCAGGTCGATGGCGTAGACATTGAACTCGCCCTTGAACTCCTTGGCCAGCCGCGTCCAGTTATCCTTATTAGCGCCGAACCCGTGTATCAGCACCAAGGTGTCACCTTCTACAGCCTCTTTGCTGCGCAGATAGGCAATGTCCAACTCGCCAATCGACACTTCCGCTGTCTCAAGGCCGGCGCTGGAACGCTCCCAGCCAATGGCGCTGTCGTAGATGCTCTGTTTCGAGCAGGCGCTGATCAGCAGTGTGGTTGCAAGTAATAGGGCGAGGTTAAGAGCAGAGCGCGGCACGGAGAACTCCTTTTCATTGTGGTCGTTGTGAACGCTTACACTAACCCAGAAAAAAGCCCGGTCAATGGCCGGGCTGAAGTTTTCCTGAGTCAGGCTGGTCCGTCAGCCTTTTGTGTGGAGACGTCGATCAGAAATCAACGGTAACGCCCACAGATGCGGTGCGCGGCAGGTTCGGCCGGGCGCCATCGGGTGAGCGAGCGATGATTTTCTGGGTATCGAACACGTTATCGAGTTTGGCAAAGACGCGGGCGCCTTCGGCAACGCGGTAGCTGCCGGAAAGATCAACTACGGTGAGCGATTCGGTCTTCCTGAAGGTGTTGTCGGTGCCACTGCGGTCGCAGGTGTTGTCGATACACATTTCGTCGACGTATGACACGTTCAGGTAGGCGTCCCACTGGTCCCCGGCGCGCAGCCCGGTGCGCAGGTTCAGGACGTTCTCTGGCAGGTAGACAAGGTTGTCGCCCTTCAGAACGTTACCGGAATCGCTGTCTTTGGTGACCTCGGCATCGGTGTAGGTCCAGGTGGCTTCAACCGGAACAGACAGGCCGTTGGTCAGAGCGAACTCGTAGCCTGCCAGGGCTTCAATACCCTGAATGCGGGCTTCACCCTGACTGACCGAACCGGTGTCCTGGCCGCCAGCGCAAGGGGTAGCTACGGAGCAGTTCTGGACCGTGTTTTCATAGTCACTGTAGAAGCCGATCAGCTCGTAGCGACCAGCGCCGCGCTGAATCCGGGCGCCGAGCTCGTAGTTGGTGCTGAGTTCGGGCTCAACATCGGTGCTGCCGGCTCCAGCCGGAGCCATACCCCGATGAACACCGGCCAGAAGTGTGACGCCGCCATCCAGTTTGTAGGTTGCGCCCAGGCCTGGCAGAAGTTCACCGGTGCTGTTTGAGGCACGGTCCTGTACATCGGTGCGGGCCTCTTGCTGATAGCGTACACGACTGGTTTCGATATCCTCGTACCTGAGCAGGCCGGTGACGGTCAGTCGATCGTTTACGGTAACGCGGTCTGCAATGTAAGTGCTCCAGGCCTCGGCTTTTTCAATGGCGTTGTTGCTGCCGCTGATGCCATTTCCGGAGGTGGTTGAGACATACTGCAGAACCGGACGGCCGTTCACGATGACCTGGTCGAAGGTGTCGACTGGCTGCAGGCGGTCTACTTCATCTTCGTGGTAGCGCAGGCCGAAGGTGAGGTCGTGGCGCATGTCTGCCAGATTGAGGCCCCAATCTGCCACAAAATCGATACCCTGTGATTCGTACTCGCGTGCGTTGTTCTTGATCTCGATGCCGGCGAGATCCGCCTCACCGCGGAGCTGTTGCTGTGCCAGGGCGTCACCGCCATTGGCTGCATTGATCAGGGAGTTCAGCCCCGCCGCTTTATACCAGTTGCGTTTGAATTCGTTGCGGTAGGCGGTGGTGGTCAGGGTTACATCGTTGTTGAAATCCACCAGGTGCCGGGCCATGAAACCGGTGCGCTGGGTGTCCATGTTGTCCCGTTCAGAGGCGAAGTAGCGCTGGTCCGGGTTGGCATTGAAGTCCGCGTCGGTCAGGCCGAGGTAGGTTTCCAGGCTCAGCTCTTCGCTGTAATCCACTTTCAGGTCGAGCTGATGGTAGATGTCGGCGTCCGGGCGTGTGTTCAGGCGGAGCTTGGCGACGTAATCCTGCTTGTCGAAGCCGGCTTCGCGGTCGGATTGGCGAATGTCTTTGAAGCCGTCACTTTCATGCTGGTGAGTTTCGATCAGCCAGCCGGCCTGTTCGCTGTTGGCGCCATACCAGGCATGGATACGTTTGCCGTTATCTTCGGCAATTTCCGCCGTTACCCGGCCGCCGGTCGTGGTCGGAATCGGCGTGGAACGCAGGTTAATGGCGCCGCCAACGGTGGCCGGGCCGTAACGGAGCAGGTCTGGTCCTTTCAGAACTTCAACGCCGTTGATGCGGCCGAAGGACGGGAAGTAGTAGGCGGCTGGCCCAGAGTAGGGCGCAGGTGCCATCAGCACGCCGTCTTCCATCAGGGTAACCTTGCCGGACCGCCCGGAACCGGAGCCGCGAATACCGATGTTAGGACGCAGGCCGTAGCCTTCCTCTTCAAGCAGATAAACGCCAGGCACTTCCTTTACCACTCGGTGCACGTCGGTGTACTTCATGGTTTCCAGGTCTTCGTTTGTTACCACATGGGCTGAGCCCGGCAGGCTGGCGGCTGAGGTCTCGTCCCCGATGATTACCAGCTCCTTCAGTGTGTGCTCCTGGGCCACGGCAGGAAGGGAGGCGGCCATGATGGCGGCTACGATAAAACGGCGGGTAAAACGTTGTTGCATAATCGCATCCTGTGCAGGTGTTATTGAATAAGGGTTGCAACTATACAAATGATAAGCGTTAACAACAAGTAATTATTATGATGTAGATTTGAAGTTCCTATTGGCTTTCGACCATAAAAAACCCGGCGCGGGGCCGGGTTGTGATTCGCTAGCAGGCAGCTCTACTGTTCCCGGGCAATGGCCCGGTAGGCAATGTCGTTCCGGTAGAACATGCCGTTCCAGCTGATGGTCTTCGCCAGCTGGTAAGCACGCTGCTGGGCTTCGGTCACCGTGTTGCCCAAAGCGGTGGCGCACAGCACCCGGCCACCGGCAGTCACCACATCCTCACCATTCAGCTTGGTGCCGGCGTGGAAGACTTTCTCACCTTCTGTTTCACCTTCCGGCAGGCCGGAGATCACATCACCTTTGCTGTAGTCGGCAGGATAACCACCGGCCGCCAGCACAATGCCTACAGAGGCGCGGTCGTCCCACTCGGAGTCGCACTGGTCCAGTTTGCCATCCACGGCAGCCTGACACAGTTCCACCAGGTCCGACTTCATGCGCAGCATGATCGGCTGGGTTTCCGGGTCGCCAAAGCGGCAGTTGAACTCAATGACCTTGGGTGCACCGTTGGTGTCGATCATCAGGCCGGCATACAGGAAACCCTTGTACGGGTGACCTTCGGCGGCCATACCGTTGACGGTGGGGTAGATCACTTCGTCCATGATGCGCTGGTGCACATCCGGGGTGACCACCGGAGCGGGGGAGTAGGCGCCCATGCCGCCGGTGTTGGGGCCGGTGTCGCCATCGCCCACTCGTTTGTGGTCCTGGGAGGTGGCCATGGCCAGCACGTTCTTGCCGTCGACCATCACGATGAAGGAGGCTTCTTCGCCGTCCAGGAACTCTTCAACCACTACACGGCTGCCGGCATCGCCAAAAGCGTTGCCTGCCAGCATGTCGCGGATGGCGTCTTCGGCTTCGGCCAGGGTCATGGCGACGATGACGCCTTTACCGGCGGCCAGGCCGTCGGCCTTGACCACAATCGGCGCGCCTTTATCACGTACATAGGCGAGGGCTTCGTCCACATCAGTGAAATTGGCGTAGTCGGCGGTCGGGATCTGCTGGCGCGCCAGGAAATCCTTGGTGAAGGCCTTGGAGCCTTCCAGCTGGGCAGCACCGGCGCTGGGGCCGAAGATACGCAGGCCGCGGGCTTCAAACTTGTCCACCACGCCGGCCACCAGCGGGGCTTCCGGGCCGACGATGGTCAGGCCCACGTTGTTCTGCTCGGCGAAGTTGGCCAGGCCGTCCAGGTCCATCACGTCCAGGTCGACGTTGTTCAGGTTCGGTTCCCGGGCGGTACCGGCGTTACCCGGTGCTACGAAGACTTTATCTGCCAGCGGGGATTGCGCGGCTTTCCAGGCCAGGGCGTGTTCGCGCCCGCCACTGCCAATAACCAGAATGTTCATGTGTTGCTCCTGAATTCTTTGATCAGTGACGGAAATGGCGCATGCCGGTGAAGACCATGGCGATGCCGTGCTCGTTAGCGGCGTCGATCACTTCCTGGTCGCGCATAGAACCGCCCGGCTGGATCACGGCGGTGATGCCGGCCTCTGCCGCAGCATCGATGCCGTCCCGGAACGGGAAGAAGGCGTCAGAGGCCATGACCGAACCCTTCACTTCCAGGCCTTCGTCGGCGGCCTTGATGCCAGCGATTTTGGCGCTGTAAACGCGGCTCATCTGGCCTGCGCCCACGCCGATGGTGCGGCCGGCTTTGGCGTACACGATGGCATTGGATTTCACGTACTTGGCCACTTCCCAGGCGAACAGCAGGTCGTTCAGTTCCTGTTCGGTGGGCTGGCGCTCGGTGACTACCTTCACGTCTTCCATCGCGACCATGCCCAGGTCACGGTCCTGCACCAGTAGGCCGCCGGTCACGCGCTTGTAGTCCATGGTCTGGGCGCGCTCGCCGTCGAACTCGCCGCAGGCCAGCAGGCGCACGTTCTTCTTGGCGGCGACAATCTCAACCGCTTCCGGCGCCACGCTCGGGGCGATGATGACTTCCACGAACTGGCGGTCAACGATGGCCTGGGCGGTTTTGGCGTCCAGTTCCCGGTTAAAGGCGATAATGCCGCCAAAGGCCGAGGTGGGGTCGGTAGCAAAGGCCAGGTCATAGGCCTGCAGAATATCGGTACCGATGGCCACGCCACAGGGGTTGGCGTGCTTGACGATCACGCAGGCCGGATCGGCGAAGGGCTTCACACATTCCAGGGCGGCGTCGGTGTCGGCCACGTTGTTGTAGCTCAGTTCCTTGCCCTGCAGCTGCTTGGCCGTGGCGATGCAGGCTTCCTTCGGGTTGCGTTCGGCATAGAAAGCGGCACGCTGGTGCGGGTTTTCTCCGTAGCGCATATCCTGGACCTTCACGAACTGGGCGTTGAAGGTGCGGGGGAAGTCGGCGTTGTTGTTGTCCGGGGTGCGGCCACCCAGGTAGTTGGCGATGGCACCGTCGTAACCGGCGGTGTGTTCGAAGGCCTTTACCGCCAGGTCGAAGCGTGTGTTGTAGCAGAGCTGGCCATCGTTGTTGTCGAGCTCTTTCAGTACCCGGCTGTAGTCGGAAGCGTTGACTACGATGGCGACATCGTTGTGGTTCTTGGCCGCAGCACGGACCATGGTGGGGCCGCCGATGTCGATGTTCTCAATGGCGGTGGCCAGATCGCAATCCGGATTGGCCACGGTGTCTTCAAACGGGTACAGGTTCACCACCACCATGTCGATGGGGTTAATGCCGTGCTCGCCCATGATCGCATCATCGGTACCGCGACGGCCCAGAATGCCACCGTGGATCTTCGGGTGCAGGGTTTTTACCCGGCCGTCCATCATTTCCGGGAAACCGGTGTAGTCGGACACTTCAGTGACCGGTACGTTGTTTTCCTTGAGCAGGCGGAAGGTGCCGCCAGTGGAGAGCAGCTCAACGCCGCGTTCAGTCAGGGCACGGCCGAAGTCGACGATGCCGGTTTTATCACTCACGCTGATCAGGGCGCGACGGACGGGGGTGTTAGCCTGGTTTGCCATGGGTCACTTTCTTCGCTGTTCAGATAAGCCGGGGATAGCCTGGATATAAAGAACAAGGGCCTCGCGAACGCATCCGGGAGGCCCTTCAGGGACAAGTCTGATTATAGCAGACCGTACTGCTTGAGTTTCTTGCGCAGGGTGCCGCGATTGAGACCGAGCATGGTCGAAGCCTTGGTCTGGTTGTTGCGGGTGTATTTCATCACCTGCTCCAGCAGCGGGGCTTCCACTTCCGACAACACCAGCTGGTAGACGTCGGAAACCGGCGCGCCATCCAGCTGCGCGAAGTAGTTCTTCAGGGCCACTTCCACGCTGTCACGCAGGGTGACGGTGTTGCCGCTGTTGTTTACCGTATGCAACTGATGCAGATCATCGTTTGCCGGTGTGCTCAGGGTGTCGTTTGCCAAAGTCTCAGCGGTCATGCTGCGAATACCTCTCCATTTCGTAAGCCTGAAAAATACTGTTCGATGCTGTCTTTCTGCTCCAGCGCATCGTCGATGGCGTTGAAGCGTTTGCGGAACTGTTTGCTCTGGTCGTGTGACTGCAGGTACCAGCCCACGTGTTTTCTGGCGATTCGCACGCCCATTTTCTCGCCATAAAAGCCGTGCAGCTCTGCCAGGTGCTCTGACAGGATCTGCTCCACCTCATTCAGGGGTGGTTCTGGCAGGTGTTCACCGGTTTCCAGGTAGTGCAGGATTTCCCGGAAAATCCAGGGTCGCCCCTGTGCGCCTCGGCCGATCAGCAAACCATCTGCGCCGGTGTGCGTCAGCACTTGCCGGGCTTTCTCCGGAGTGGTGATGTCGCCGTTGGCAAAGACTGGAATGCCAACGCTGGCCTTCACCTCTGCGATGGTGTCGTATTCCGCGTCGCCGTTGTATTTGTCTGCACGGGTGCGACCGTGAACCGCGATGGCCTGGATGCCTGCGTCTTCGGCCATTCTTGCAATCACCGGCGCGTTCCGGTTGTCCTGATCCCAACCGGTGCGCATTTTCAGCGTGACCGGAATGTCCACCGCGCTGGCCACTGCTTCCAGAATGGCCCTGACCAGCTTTTCGTCTTTCATCAGGGCGGAGCCTGCCGCCTTGTTGCAGACCTTCTTGGCAGGGCAGCCCATGTTGATATCAATGATCTGGGCCCCGAAGGCGGCATTCTGCCGCGCCGCATCGGCCAGCATGTCCGGATCGCCACCGGCAATCTGAACAGACCGGGGTTCCGGTTCGCCCTGATGGTTCAGGCGAGTCTGGGATTTCCGCGTATGCCAGAGTTTGCTGTCTGCTATGACCATTTCTGATACTGCCAGGCCCGCTCCCATCCGCCGGCAAAGCTGCCGGAAGGGTCGATCGGTTACACCGGCCATGGGTGCAACTATCAATGGGTTGGGCAGGGTATACGGCCCGATTTTTGCCGTCGGCAGCATGATCTGAGTCCGTGTCACAGCGATTTAAGCAAGATTCGGCCAGAAGCGGCTGGTTAAATTATGACCGCTTCAGTCTCCGAAGGGCGGTAATGATACCGCCGGAGGGGGTCTGATTGAAGGGGAAAAGTGCTGAAAAAATTGATTATTTTTCGTGCTTTTTGGTTGACTTTTGCGCTGTCAACTGTCGCCCCGGCCCCTCATCAGGGTGTCCAGGGCCGAAAGCTCAGGTTGTAATTGACCGCGTCGCGGCCCGGATCGCGGATACTGATCGCAATCCGTACCGGGGTCTCGGAGGGCATGGCGCTGAGAGATTCTGCCTCACCGGCAAGATATTCCGCCGGGGTAAAGGTGCTTTGCGCAACCACATCGCCGTTAAGATTGGAAAAGGTCAGGGCGATGGCCGGGAACGGCTGTTCGAAGGTGGCCCGGTTAATGATGACGGCGTCGACAATCAGCTGGGTGCGGTTGTCAGGGTCGGTCCGGACTACCAGTTTCCTGCTTTGGATGGCTTCTACGTTGATCAGCGGTTTCAGCTGGCAGCCCGCCAGTTCACAGCCTTTCTCGTAGAATGGCCGGAGCTGGGGAATGGCAGACAGCCGATCAAACTGGAACCAGGTTACCTGGGCAACCAGCGCGCCCAGTAAGGCTACAACGACGAGCGTCCAGAGGGCGGCCCTCAGGCGACTGCGGCCCTGGCCAACCGATACCGGGTCGCGGCGCAGATCCCGATACAGGGTGTCGGGCGCCTGATCAGCCTTGCGCGCCGGTTCTTTCGGGGCCGCAGGCCGGTCGTCATCGGTTGCCGCCAGCGTAAGCTCTTCGGGAGCGGTTGCAGGGCTGGCTGACTTGCTTTTGCCTGGCGCTGGCGGCTCGGGTGTTTCTTGGCTGTCGGCGGCGTCAGGTGTCCCGGATGATGGCGAATCCTGGGGTGTCAGCTGCAGATCCGGCTCAGGTTTGTTTTCCGGTTCTGGCGTTTGTGGTTCAGGTTCGGCCAGTGCTTTCGGCGCCCGTGCCGGTTGATCGTCCGCCAGCATGGCTTCCGCCCAGCTTTCGTCGACGTCCTGTTTTTCCGGGGTCAGGTCGTCATCGTGGTAGCCGGACTCTTCCGGTTCATCAAATGAGCGGAAACTGTCGCTCAGTTCGTCATCGGAAAACGTCAGCTTGCTGCCGGCATAGCGACCTTCTGTGGCATCTTCTTCCGGGTTGTCGGCAAAGATAAAGTCTTCTTCATCGTGCCCTGCGTGGGTGTCTGCGGGCGGAGGAGGGGTTTCCCCTGCTGCTTTGCCACCTGTGGCGGCTGGCGCAGCGCTGCCGGTGGATTTGACGACCTGGTGCTCAATGGCGTTGAAAACTTTCAGGCAGCTGCCACAACGGACTTTTCCCCCGGCGATACTGAGTTGTTCGTCAGTCACCCGGAAACGGGTTTCGCAATTAGGGCACTGAGTCTGCAGGCTGCTTTGGGTCATGCTTCGTTCCTGAAAGCTTGATCGCGGATAGATCGATTCTCGATCATTGATCTATCACTACATCTGTCACTACAAAGGAGGCAGTTTAGTCGTAAAGCCCGGGCTCGTCATCCGTCCTTGCGCCGTCCTGTGAGGCGTATCCAGTCTTCTTTCTGTTCCGGCTCGTCCATGGTGAACCAGGGCTCGTAGGCGTCCATCACCTCCCGGGCCTGATTGAACAGGATGCCGGACAGTACCAGATCCCCGCCGGGCCTGGTCAGTTCCGCCAGTCTCGGGGCCAGGCCAATGAGCGGTTGGGCCAGGATATTGGCCAGCATGATGTCGGCTCGGGTGTCCGGATCCTTGCCGGGCAGGTAGAGATCCAGGCGGTTGTCTTCCACGCCGTTCCGACGGGCATTGTCCCGGCTGGCTTCCAGCGCTTGCGGATCGGTATCCACGCCAATGACATGGTCCGCGCCGAGCAGCAGGGCGGCCAGGCCCAGGATGCCGGAACCGCAGCCGTAGTCTGTCACCTGCTTGCCTGCAACATCCTGGCCGTCAAGCCATTCCAGGCACAGCGCCGTGGTGGGGTGGGTGCCGGTGCCGAAGGCGAGGCCCGGGTCCAGCAGCAGGTTGGCCGCATCCGGGTCTGGCGCTTCGTGCCAGCTGGGGACAATCCACAGGCGCTTGCCAAACTGTAGGGGATGGAAGTCGTCCATCCAGGCCCGTTCCCAGTCTTTGTCTTCTACCAGGGTAACGTCGATTTCGGGTAGGGACTGCTGGGTTTGCTGATGCCAGGCGTCGCGGATATCCGCTAAAAGTTGCTCGGTGTTTCGGTCGGACTGGAACAGGCCGGTAACCGTGGTCTGGCTCCATAAGGGGGTAGTGCCAGGGTCGGGTTCGTACAGGGGCTGGTCGGCTGCGTCTTCCATGGAAACGGCGTCTGCGCCCATTTCCATTAACAGGTCTTCCAGCTGATCCGCGGTGTCCGGATCAGCTGGAATCTGGAGTTGTATCCAGGGCATGGTTAATCCCGCATCAGTTTCTCAAGGTAGTGGATGGTGAAGTCTACCTGTTTAAAGCCACCATCGCGTACCAGTTTTCGATGCAGGGGTTGGTTGGTCTTGATGCCCTCGACCAGCATTTCGTCCAGCGCGTTCTTCATGCGCCGGCGTGCAATCTCCCGGTCATCGCCCCAGGTGATCAGTTTGGCCACCAGGGAATCGTAGTACGGCGGTACCGTGTAGCCGCTGTACAGGTGGGAGTCGACACGAATGCCGTTGCCACCGGGGGCATGGAAATGTTTTACCTTGCCGGGGCTGGGCACGAAGGTTTTCGGGTCTTCGGCGTTTATCCGGCACTCGATGGCGTGGCCGGAGATATGGATTTCGTCCTGGCTGTATTGCAGCGGCAGGCCGCTGGCAATGCGCAGCTGCTCACGGACGATATCAACACCGGTCACCATCTCTGAGACCGGGTGCTCAACCTGTACCCGGGTGTTCATCTCGATGAAATAGAACTCGCCGTCCTGGTACAGGAATTCAAAGGTGCCGGCACCCACGTAGCCGATTTCCTTGCAGGCGTCGACGCAGGCCTTGAGCGTGCGTTCCCGGGATACCGGGTCAACATTCGGGGCCGGGGCTTCCTCGATGACTTTCTGGTTCCGCCGCTGCATGGAGCAGTCCCGGTCGCCAAGATGTATCACGTTGCCGTGCATGTCCGCCAGTACCTGAATCTCCACATGGCGTGGTGTTTCCAGGAACTTCTCCAGATAGACCGTCGGGTCGCCAAAAGCGTTCTTGGCCTCGGTCTGGGTGATTTGTACCGCTTTCAGCAATGCAGCCTCGGAATGCACCACCTGCATGCCACGACCACCACCACCGGAAGCGGCCTTGATCATTACCGGGTAGCCGATCTGGCGGGCCACCTGGAGGGTGCGCTCGTCGTCGTCCGTCAGCGGGCCGTCAGACCCGGGCACGGTGGGTACGCCGGCCTTCTTCATGGCTTCAATGGCAGATACCTTGTTGCCCATCAGGCGGATGGTTTCCGCCTTCGGTCCGATAAAGCGAAAGCCGCTTTTCTCGACCTGCTCAGCAAAGTCGGCATTTTCAGCCAGGAAGCCGTAACCCGGGTGAATGCCTACGGAGTCCGTTACTTCTGCAGCGCTGATGATGGTCGGGATGTTCAGGTAGCTTTCCGTCGCGCTGTTGGGACCGATGCAGACGGTTTCGTCAGCGAGACGAACGTGCATAAGGTCGCGATCAACCTGCGAGTGCACGGCTACCGTCTTGATGCCCAGCTCTTTGCAGGCGCGGAGGATTCGCAGGGCGATTTCACCGCGGTTTGCGATCAGAACTTTTTCTAACATGGCCATGGTTAACAATCACCGAATTCAGGAAATGACGACCAGGGGCTGGTCAAACTCCACCGGCTGGCCATTCTCGACCAGGATTTCGGTGATGGTGCCGGCCTTGTCAGCCTCGATCTGGTTCATCATCTTCATGGCTTCCACAATGCAGATGACATCACCAACGTTTACCTTCTGGCCAACTTCGACAAACGCTGCAGCGCTCGGGGACGGTGAGCGGTAGAAGGTGCCCACCATCGGAGATTTCACTGCATGGCCATTGATGGCGGCTGGTGCAGAGGTTTGTTCAGCCGGCGCTGCCTCGGGTGCTGGGGTCGGTGCCGGAGCCTGGGGCGCGGGTGCTGAGTAGTGGCTCACGTAATGGCCACCGGAGGCCTGTTCCCGACGGCGCGATATACGAACTGAATCGTCACCCTCGTGAATCTCCAGCTCCTCGACGTCTGACTCCTCGAGCAGTTCAATCAGTTTCTTGATTTTACGAATATCCATAACTGTTCCAGTCCCGTTGTCTCTGGTCTATCGGTGAATTCGTTGCAGTGCAGCCTGCAGGGCAAGGTCGTAGCCCTGGCTGCCCAGCCCGCAGATAACCCCTTCGGCGATATCTGAAAAATAGGAGTGATGGCGGAAAGGTTCCCGCGCATGCACATTTGATAAATGCACTTCTATGAACGGTATGCCGGAGGCCAGCATGGCGTCCCGCAGGGCGACACTGGTATGGGTAAAGGCGGCAGGATTGATAATGATGAAATCCACTCCCTCACCCCGGGCCTCATGTACCCGCTCAATCAATTCGTACTCTGCATTGGATTGCAAATGCAGCAGGTGGTGACCTTGCTCGGCCGCTGTCTGGTGCAAGCGGTCGTCAATATCGGCCAGTGTTTCATAGCCATAGACCTCGGGCTCCCGGGTGCCGAGCATGTTGAGGTTAGGGCCATGGAGCACAAGTATGGTCGACATGGTTCTGTCTGCCTTGGTGTTTTACAGGATCGCCGAAGATAACGGCACGTTACCTCAATGGTGCGTACTTGTTAGCCTCAGATCAACACTTTTTGACAATCTTGCCTGTCGTACATTGGTCTTAAAAAGGTTACACAGCAATCGCTGTAAGCGCGATGACATTTCGTTGATGACAATCATTGTCGATGAAGGTGAGCCATGCCGGTATTCGACATTGGTTTCATGCAGCGCCGACAAAACGGCGGGCACGAGGTGATGCCTGAGCGATACGTTCAGTTCAGTACTTTTTGTGCCCAGTAGGCTTGGGTCTTAAGTCCCGGCCGATTGATGCGATAGTCGGCTGTCTGGCCCGGGAATATGCTGCCAGACTGGGTGTTTCAAGGCATAGGGATTACCAGGGAGGTATCGTGCGAGACACCGAGATCTGCCGTCAGTTACTTGAATTGAAAGAACCGTGGGTTGTGGACCGCATCAAGGTGGATGCGCAGCGTCGGGAGCTTCATGCCTACCTCAGAACCGGAAAGTCCTGGTTTGGTCGGCCGGCATTTGTGCAGCCGAAATCGTGCTGGCGCCATGCCAATGTGGGCCCTTTAAAAACCTACATCCACGCCAGTTTGCCGGAGCAGGGCGCAGAGCCGCCTGAGACGGTACCGTTTCTTGGCCCTGCCGGTGATGACTATACGCATGGTCTGGCCCAGAAGGTGATTGAGTGCCTGAACGCCGGGCTGGGGTATCGACAAGTGTGCAGGTTGCTCGACATTGACGTTTACCTGGCCTGGCAGATACGCCATGCCATCAGCGAAGGCGTGCATGGTACCGATCATGGCTTTGAAGGTGCTTTGGCTGAAAGTGCTTCGCCGGGCGCTGCCCGGCAGGTTATTCCGCCGACCGGTGATCCCGTGTGGTTCAATTTATTGGCCTCTGACACACCGATGGATATTCGCCTTCTGAGTCTCAAGCTACTGCTGGCCCGGAGTCGGCAGGAGTTTTCGGGCCTGACCAGTCACGATGCGAAGATTCTCAGGGTGAACACGCTCAGACGATTTTTTATCAAGCACGAAAAACAGCTTGGTCATGAAATCGCCCAGTTGGCGACATTTCGAGAGAGCGCTGAGGGGATAGACTCGTGAGCAAAACCACGCAGGCGGGGATCATGACCCCAACGGAGGCAGCCGAGCTGATCAAGGCGGGAAGGGCTTTGGCCATTGCCGGTGATGAGGCGTTATTGGCCACTCTGCCCCGGGGTACCTGGGTGGGAGGGAGCACGCCATACTTCATGACTGGCGATGGTGGCCAGTGTTGCCGCGACAGGCTGTTTGTGCAAGATCTCGGTGACGGGGACGCCAGCGTGAACCACTACGACGAAATCACGCTGCGCAATGTTCTGGAAGATGCCCCTGAGAATGGCTATTCGATCATAATTTTGCCTGCCGGTAGTAAGGTGTTGGAAGCCTATGCGCACCATGCGCCGGAGTTTCCCGACATGTACCTGAAACCGATTGTAGGCTGGGTCTCTGGTGTGCATCTCGATGAGCTGGCTCAGGGCAAAGCGGTTGTTTTTGATGGTCGGAGCGGGGAGTGTTTCAGTGACCGGGCGGTGGTGCTCCATGTGCCTCTGGACGACAGCCTCTCCGCGGTTGTTCATATCGTCAATCTGTTTGAAGCAGGCACCGGCCCTGAGCTGACGTTCGAGGCAACGAGTCGTGCGGTAGGTCGGTGCCGGGTGGATGGCCAGCCTCACAACTTCGCCGATCTTGTGTTGCGCGAAGGCCGTCATCAGAAGCTGCCGTTGGTGGCGGACTACTGTGGCGCAATGGTCAACGTAAGCATTCAGTCTGTCGACGAGCAGGCCGGAGTGGTAAACCTTTATGCACCGGTTTTCGAGGGGGTGAGTTATCGTTTTGCCCGGCCGGTGGAAGATTACCCGACCGCGTTTCTCGCCGCCATGCCTGACCATGCCGGTAATCTGGTGTTTGGCTGTAACTGTATCCTCAACTACCTATACTCGGAGCTGGAAGGTCGGACCACTGCCGAGCTGACGGGGCCGATTACCTTCGGTGAGGTGGCCTATCAGCTGCTGAATCAGACAGCGGTATTTCTGACTGTGGAGCCCGCTGCCTGATGTCCGGGGTTTAGTCTTCTGCAGTGGTAACGCAGTTGCGCCCATGTTCCTTGGACGTGTAAAGCGCCCGGTCTGCGCGCTCGCACAGAGACTGGGCGCTGTCACCCTGCCAGGCGGAGATGCCGCAACTGAAGGTGACGTTGAATTCCCGGTCGCCGGCCGGCTGTACCAGCTCGGAGAAGCGCTCGCGGATTTCATTCAACACGTTGCGGGCGTCACCGGGCCGTGTGTTGGGCAGAATGATCGCAAACTCCTCACCACCATAACGCCCGATGTGATCGGATTTTCGCAGTCGCTGCTTGAGAAACATCGACAGGCTTCGCAGCACCCGGTCGCCAATGGGATGGCCAAAGGTGTCGTTAACCTTTTTGAAGTAATCGATGTCGAGCATGGCGAAACACAGGGGTTGGTCTTTCTGCCGGGCCCGCACGATTTCCTGCTCCAGCAGATGCAGGGTATGGGTGTGGTTATACAGGCCGGTGAGGCTGTCGCGAATCATCAGTGCCAGCAATGACCGGGCCCGGCGGCCACGGTTGTGCAGGGTGGCAATCAGGTGCTTGGGGTCGATGGGCTTGGTCAGGAAGTCGTCGCCCCCCAGGCTCATAGCGTGCAGCTGCTTGCTGACGTCTTCTTCCGCGGACAGGTAAATGATGGGAACGCTGTGGAAGCGATCCTGCTGACGGATCACCCGGGCGATCTCCATGCCGGTGCAGCCGGGCATGTACATGTCCAGAATGATGATTTCCGGCGAAAACTCTTCCAGGGCGTGAATGATCTGCATCGGATCGGTGATGATGTGGGCGGTCATGCCCGCTTTCTTCAACACCGTTTCCATGTATTTGGCCTGGGCCCGGGAGTCATCCAGAACCAGCACCTTGTAGGGCTCGACCGTATTGCCGTGGGTGTAGGTTTCGATCTTTTCGATCAGCTGGCCGGGGTCCACCGCCGGGTAGAAAAACTCCTCGCCGCCACACCGGGATGCTCGCAGGCGGGTTTCAATACTGCCGTCTTCATCGCTCATGAAGATGATCGGTATGGGCGTGTCGTGCTGCTCCTGTAGCTGCTCCACAGTGGCAATGCCACTGTTGGTGTCGCCGCCAAAGTTGACATCCATGAGGATGGTTTCCGGCTTGCTCAGGGCGCAGGCTTCAATCAGGTCAGAGGCACTGCTGAACGCGGACGCCCGGAACCCGAAAAATTCCAGCTGGCGGATCAGGCGGGCGGCCATTTCACCGTTGGACAGCGCAATGTAGACCGGTGTGCGTCGGTATTGCTGGGGTGTGTCGGAGGTTTCCTGGTCGGTACGGCGTTGGGTGCAATGGCGCAGAGTCTCGGTGGCATCTTCCAGTTGCCGCGCCTGGTCATCCTCAAGGGGGGAGCTCTGGTGCCAGTGCTCTAGCAGTCCCAGGATGTGCTCCGCAGCGGCGGCATGGCTCTCCATTTCGAACCGTTTGGCATAGCGGACCAGCTTGTCCGTTGCCGAGACCAGCTCATCGCGGTAAACCGCGGCTTGATCCCTGTCTTCGCGAATCTTCTGCCAGGTATCCAGAACCACCCTGGCCTGGGTGGTCACACGGCGGGCGAAATGCTGCCTGAGTTTTTCTTTCTGGCTTTCGTCGTTCATTGTGCTCCGGCCTGTCTGTTTTCATTTTTTGATGGTCCGATCCGGCAGGACTAACTTTTTAACCTTAGTCCTTTTGCAGAGTCTATAGTGTTTAATGTTGTCGGCGTAGGTTGCGCTATGTAAATGTTTGTCAACTCTGCGGTACAGGTCACAGACACTTATCAAACCAATTATCGGACCGGAGCCCCAGCAGCTATGGCGGGGATGCTTGGAAAGAGAGATCAGCAGCACGGCGTGATTACGCTTCAGGGGCTATTACTGGTGTTTACCGGTGGCTTGCTGGTGCTCATTCTCACGGCGGCGTTCATCACCAGTTTCGGCTATTTTCGGGGCTACGTAGCCGATCAGCTCGGTGACCATGCCCGGGACGGCGCCACGGCCACGGGCTTATCCTTGTCGAACGCCATTGATGGCTCAGATCCGGTGGCAGCTGCGTCGCTGATTGATGCCGTGTTCGACAGTGGCCGGTACTTGTCCGTGGAATACCTTGATCACAGTGATAGCCTGATTGCGGGCAGAAGAATGCCGCTTCAGGGTACTGCCGCCCCTGGCTGGTTTATCCGTTTGGCCTCCCTGCCTCGGCCAATGGCTGAGGCCGAAGTCGTGCGTGGCTGGAGTCGTCTGGGCAAGGTTCGTGTGGTCAGTCATCCGGGCCGGGCTTACGACGATCTCTGGCGCATTACCGTGGGATTGTTGGTGGGCGTGCTGGCCATCGGCGGTGCCGGTCTGGTCGTCCTGCACCTGTTGCTGGGGCGAATACTGAGCCCGCTGAAAGCGTTGGAAGCTCAGGCCAGGGCTTTGGGGCAGCGGGATTTTCGGAAACGGGTCGACATCAAGTCAACCCGGGAACTGAACCAGGTTACCGAAGCCATGAATCAGATGGCGGATGACCTCGGCCAGTTGTTTGAGGGGCAAGGCAAGCTGATCCAGCATTTGCGCAAGGTGAACAACGAAGATCCCGTGACCGGCCTGGCCAGTCGGAGTGCCTTTGATCAGCGACTGCGGGCTGAGCTTGAATCCGAGGAAAAGGCTGCCCCGGGCGTGCTGATTATGATCCAGCTCGGCTTTTTCGTTGACTACAACAGGGCCTATGGCCGCAGCGAGGGCGACCTGCTCCTGAAGCAGATTGCCGGCTGTCTGCAGCGCTTTGTGAAGCGGCACACTGAATCTTTCGCCGGGCGCAGGACGGGGGCTGAATTCGCGGTTTTTCTGCCGGGCGCATCCGCGGCAGATGTCCGGGTGTGGGCGGAAGAACTGGTTGCGGAACTTGACGGGCTTTATGCGGATCATGCCGCACCGATGGATACTATCGTGCATGCCGGGCTCGCGGTGACAGCCGAAGGGTTAGGTAGCCGGGACCTGCTGGCAGCTGCCGATGAGGCCCTGGTGGCGGCCCAGCAGCGGGATGAATCCTGCTGCTGGCTGTCCGAAACCGGCCTGGAGAACCACCACAACATGGAAACCTGGCGGGTGATCATCAGCCAGGCGATACGTGACCGCAGTTTGTCGCTGTGGTTACAGCCCATGGTGCAGGGTGGTGAGCAGTCGGTGGTTCACTATCAGGTGTTCTCCCGTATCAACAGTCCTGAAGGGGTTCTCAAGGCAGGTTTGTTTGTACCTGTGGCCGAGCGCCTCGGGCTAATCAAGGACATCGACCGGCTACTGATCGAGCGGGTTCTGGAGCGCCTGGCGAGCCATCCGGGGGAGCGCCTGGCGGTTTCCCTGGGGAGTGCGTCCGTTGCTGACCCGGAGTTCCGGAGGGATCTGCTGGCGAGTCTTGGGCAGGCAGGGCCTCTGGTTGGTCGTCTTTGGGTTGGGGTGGCCGAGCAGACCATTCACCATCACCGCAAGGATGTCAGCACACTGGTTCGAGAGCTCGTCCGGCTCGGGGTGCCGGTTCTGGTGGATCGTTTCGGGGTGGGGGGCGTGCCGTTCAGCTACCTGAAGAATCTGCCGTTCCGGGCCATGCGTATCGATAACAGCTTCATCCATAACCTCGACAGCCATGATGAAAATCGTTTCTGGCTGGAGTCCGTGCTGGCCATTGCGCGCAGCCGGGGCGTGAAGGTTTTTGCGACAGGAGTGGAAACGGCAGCAGAATACTCGGTACTCTGTAGATTGGGTATTGATGGAGCCATGGGATACCATCTTGGCAGGCCATTTGCCGCTGACTGACAACTGACGGGAGACTTGCAGCCTTATGCCGGGCAAAATCACACAGTACTTCAGGGACAAGAAAGACGATATGCAGGATTACACCGGAGGCAACGGTGTCATTGGCAAATTTGTTCTGGTGATCCTGTTGGTATATCTGGTAATAACCACCATTCTTGGTATGTACTGGAGCAGTGAGCCAGATACCTTTTCTGTGCGAGAGCATACCCGCGCCCTCGCCAATGACATGGGCCGGGAGCCGGTGACCGGTTTTGCCACCACTGCCACCATGATCCAGCTTGCCGAAACCTTGCTGGACAAACCCGGTGGCTATATTTCCAACGATATTTTCCCGCCCGGGTTGTGGATGGATAACATGCCCAACTGGGAGTTTGGTGTGCTGGTACAGTTGCGGGATCTGTCCAGAGCCATGCGTAAGGACATCAGCCGTTCTCAGAGCCAGTCTGCTGAAGACGCGGACCTGATCATCGCCGAGCCGCAGTTTCATTTTGACAGCGGTAGCTGGGCCATTCCTTCCACGGAGCGGGAGTACCGTCGGGGCATTAATGCGCTGAAACGATACCTGGACCGGCTGTCTCATCCGGAGCAGCCCAACGCCCAGTTTTTTGCCCGTGCTGACAACCTCAATAACTGGCTGGCAGACCTTGAAACCCGGTTGGGCAGCCTGTCACGAACGCTCAGCGAGAGTGTTGGGAAAGCCTCGGTTTCGGAAGCCCTGGCGAACGTCAACCCGGATGATCCGCTGGCGGAAGACACCGGTGGTGATGACGTGAAAACGCCCTGGACCAAAATTGATGACGTGTTCTATGAGGCCCGGGGCAGCGCCTGGGCATTGCTGCACATCTTCAAGGCCATTGAGGTGGATTTCCGCAAGGTATTGCAGGACAAAAATGCCATGGCCAGCGTGAAGCAGATCATTATTGAGCTTGAGGGCACGCAACAGCCCATGTGGAGCCCGGTGATTCTGAATGGCAGTGGCTTCGGAGTGCTGGCAAATCACTCACTTACCATGGCGGCCTATCTGTCGCGGGCGAACGCCGCCATCAGTGATATGCGGGATCTGCTGTCCAGGGGCTAAGAGACCAGATCTCGCGCACAAAAAAGCCGGGCAGTTGTGATGACTGCCCGGCTTTTCTTTGCCTGAAGTGCGATCAGCCTTTGTAGGCGTTAACCGCGTCTTCAATGGCTTTTTTGGCTTCGGAGGCGTTGCCCCAGCCCTGTACCTTCACCCACTTGCCGGGCTCCAGCGTCTTGTAGTTTTCGAAGAAGTGCCGGATCTGGTTGCGCAGCAGCTCCGGCAGGTCGTCGATCTCTTTGACATCGTGGTAGGTGGTGGTCAGCTTGTCGTGGGGTACCGCAACCAGCTTGGCATCACCACCGGCTTCGTCTTCCATGTTCAGCACGCCTACCGGGCGACAGCGAATAACGCAGCCGGCCTGGATGGGGTAAGGGGTAACAACCAGCACATCGATGGGATCGCCGTCATCAGCCAGGGTGTGGGGGATGAAGCCGTAGTTGGCCGGATAGAACATGGGGGTGGCCATGAACCGGTCAACCAGCAGGGCGCCCATGTCTTTGTCCAGCTCGTACTTGACCGGGGAGCTGTTAGCCGGAATCTCGATGGCTACGTAGATGTCTTCTGGCGGGTTCTTGCCAGCGGGGATGTTGTCGAATTGCATGTGCGATCCTTCCTGCTACGTTGAGGTGCGTTTAACTGCGTTCAAAAAGTGGGCGTAATTATACGGGACAATGGTGTGGACCGAAACTAAACGTTGGTCTGTAAGCTTTCGCAACAGGTTGCCGCTGGCTCGGGGCTTTGGTAGTTTTCGGTACAGAAGTGGTGAAATTTCATCCATTCTCAAGGGATATGAGAGACAATGGAACAAAGGAATGGTCGGGTGATTGATCTAACAGCTTGCCAGGTTTGGCACGAAAGCGGGCTCTCGATAACGTTTGAGGGTAATCCGGGCTCTTCTCACTTCGGCGTCCCCCCTTGCCGCCCCGAACGCCTTTCCTCCCAATTCCCCTGATACTCAATGATCGAGTGTTGATCCACTGACATAGGACGTTGCATATGCTGGGTTCCACAGGCTTACAGTTCACCATAAGCGTTGGTGAACTGCCCGACGACACTTTCAGTGTGTATGAGTTCGATATTACTGAAGCTCTTTCAGAGGTATTTACCCTTGACCTTACAGCCTTCAGTAAGGCCAGTCACATTGCGCCATCGGAGGTATTGGAGCAAGAGATAATCCTTCGGATATACCAGGATGAGCAGTTGCTGAGGCAGTTCAGAGGTGTGGTGGCCGAGTTTTCCCGTGGTACAGCGGGCAACCACCGAACCCGGTACGAGATGATCGTTAGGCCTCCTCTTTGGCGCCTCGGCATAGGCCGGAACAGCCGGATATTCCAACATAAAGATACCGAAGTCATTCTGCGGGAGTTGCTGGAGGAATACGCGGTAGTAGGCACACGTTTCGACCTGAACCGGAAACCGGAAGAGCGTGAGTACTGCGTGCAATACCGAGAGTCAGATCTCGCCTTCCTGAGACGGTTGGCGGCTGAAGAAGGTTGGCACTTCAGGGTGGAGCATGGCAGGCAGAGTTCTGAGTTCATCATCGCAGATCATTATCGGGATTCATTGAAACTGGAAAATGCCCCATACAATGCCACGGCTGGAGGGAGCAGTCGGCAAAGCTGTGTATACCGGTTCGATACCACCGAGCGAGTGGGTGTTGCCGGGGTTACCATGAAAGACTACACCTTCCGCAACCCCGCCTATGGGCTCGACCATGTGGAAATGGCGTCAGACCTGCAGCACCAACGGCCAGACTACGAACACTACGATTATCCTGGTCGGTACAAGCAGGACGCCAGCGGCGAGCCCTTCGCCCGTGCACGGCTTGATAGCCTCCGGCAGGGCGCAAGCACCGCCAGCGGAGAAAGTAATCGGGCTGATTTTACAGCCGGGGCTCGTTTTCAGTTGGAGGGCCATTTTGATGACGCCGCCAATAGTGAATGGTTGTTGATTAGCGTGACGCATCATGGTGTACAGCCTCAGGTGCTGGAGGAGGAAGCAGGAGGGGAGCCCACAACCTACGGTAATGGGTTCACCGCTGTACCGGCAACGGTAAATTGGCGACCACGGAACGATCGTTGCCGCCCGGTAATGGATGGCCCTCAAATAGCCCGGGTGACCGGTCCGGCCGGGGAAGAGATCTATTGCGACGACCACGGCAGGGTCAAGGTATGGTTCCCCTGGGACCGCTATGGCACGGACGATGAACACAGCAGCGCCTGGTTACGGGTCAGCCAGGGCTGGGCCGGCGGCCAGTATGGCTTCATGGCGCTACCCCGTGTAGGCCACGAGGTGATTGTCAGCTTCCTGGACGGTGATCCAGACCAACCCATCATCACCGGCCGGACGTACCACGCGACCAACAAGCCACCCTATACCCTGCCCACAAACCGAACCAGAACCGTGCTCAGGACGCAGACCCACCAGGGTGGCGGCTACAACGAATTAAGTTTTGAAGACGAAAAGGAAAAACAACTGGTTTATCTTCGGGCGCAGAAAGACCATGAGTTGGAGATCTACAACGACCAGAAGTACTCCGTCGGCAATGACCGTGAAAAACACATCGGCAACGACCAGCGCCTGAACGTAACCCGGGACGAACAGGTCGACATTGGCCGCGACCAGAAGGCCTCCATCGGGCAGGATCAGACCCTGGAGGTTGGCCGTGACCGGTTTACCAACATTGGCCGCCACTATCGCCTGGAAGTGGCCGATCGTCGCCACGAGTTCAGCCGCGCCAATCATGATCTGGAAGTGGGTGGACACTACACCCAGAAAGTGCAGGGCAAGGTACTGGTAGAGGCCGGCGAAAGCGCCCTGATTCACACCCGGAATCTCACCCTAACCGGTAGCGAAAGTGTTGTGGTCCAGGGACCGGGGGGCAAAATCACCATTGGCTCAGGTGGCGTGACCATTGATTCACCGTCCATAAAGCTGAACGGTCCGGTTGCGGTCTCAACCGGCGCGGTCTCTCAGATCAAAACCCTGGAAAGCGCGGCTCGGGAGGGAACGCCGCTGGTTGATATCTGCTCCGCGTGCGGGGACGGTGCATGAGTAACGCCAAGCGACGGCATGCGCTGGTCCGCCAGGGCGTGCAGTGCTTGATACTGGATGCCGCCGCCTGTCCCGAACCCCTGTGGTTTGCCCGTGGTGCTGGCTTGGACACCCTTTCCCTGTTCCGCCAGCAAGACGAAGAGCTCGCCGACAGTGGCCCCTGGCTCATTGCAGTTGACGGAGAACCCGGGGCAATCGATGTGTGTTTGCAGAAAGATCCGCTGGGCCACGCCAGCCTTTGGATTACGAGCTCCCTTGGACCTAAACATCTGGTGGATGCCTTGCGGTCGCGGGTGTATGCCCGTTTGCCCGGAGGAGAAACAACGCGGTTTCGCTGGTACGACCCGCGAGTACTTAGCCTCTACCTGGAAGATTCGCCGCCTCGTCGACGCGATGAGTTCCTGGCTCCCTTTGATACGCTGATTCATGCCGATCTCAATCCGTACCAGTACCCGTACCAATATCAGCTTTGGCAGCGAAGCGAAGCCGGAGACAGTTTCGTGAGTCGTCATCTGTCGTTCATGGAGGAAATCTGATGGGTATTCCCGTTTCATTGAAAGGTCATTACCACATGTGCCCGATGTTCTCGGGTAACACACCCCACGTTGGTGGCGGCATTGCCGAGGGCGATGGGGCCTTTACCGTCAACGGTACGCCGGTTGCCCTGCAGGGCCATAAGTGCAACTGCAAAGTCGGCGGGCCCGACACCCTGAGCCAGGGTGCTCCCGGGTTGACCGTGAACGGCGTGCCAGTTGTGTTGCAGGGGAGCGCCACGGCTCACGGCGGCGTGGTGCTCGAAGGTGATCCAGCAGTAACGGTGGCCTGATGATGGCATGGACATTGGCTCAGGAAGAGCTAGATCGCATGCCCAGCCAACAGCAACGAGTTCGCCAATATGCGTTGGCGCGCCACCTGTTGGATTTGCCCGATCCACCGGCAAACTGGCCCGAATGCAAGGCGCAACTGGATACAGGATTGAGCCTCGCGGCAGAAGCCGGTTTTACGAGCCTGTCCGCAGTCACGCTCCTGCTGGAAGCGCTGCACTACGTGCCTGACGCATTCGAGAATACGGCGGTACAAGGTTATCTGCATTCCGGAGCGCTCGAGCAGTTTCGGGCAGAGCGGGTACTGGAATGGGCAAGGGAGCACAAGCAGCACAAGGAGAATGTGGATGAGTTGTCATGAGGATTGCCAATGCCGCCCGGGCGTTGTGGCTCTGGTGTTTGTGCCAGGGATTATGGGTACGAGGTTGAAAAACCGCAGGAGCGGGAGCTCTGTTTGGGATCCTGCTGCTGGAGCAGCTTTTGAAGGCCCCAGTGGTGCGGCCATCGAAATCAAAGCGCAGCGTGAACAGGAAATGGCTGATGCCCAAGCGGAGGACGACGACGGAAAGCTCGAAGCTATAGGTAAATGGTTCCGGCGACGCTGGATTGGTGTGAAAGAGCGCGGTGACGACTTGGCTGAAAAAGGTCGGACGGCTCGCCGGTATGCAGGCGTGGTTCCTCGTGTAAGTGATTTTGTGTTTGCCGGGCCGGTACAGCGTAAGCAGTTATTGGTAAACGGTGATGCCAAGCGTCGAGGCGTGCCCATTTTTGAGCGCGATGATAGCTTACTGGAAGTTGATGAAGGTGCGGATGACTATTTTCGCACCTATACCGCGGTTCCGCCCTCGCAGATAGACGAAAAACGCCAGTATGGCTGGGGTGAGGTGCACTGGGACAGCTACGGCCCCTTCCTGAAGTTTCTGGAGAACAAGACTCGCACCTTGTCACGACTGTATCCGGGCCTTCGTTTTCCGGTATTTGCCGTGGGCTACAACTGGATGTTGAGCAATGAAAATGCTGGCGAGCGCCTGAAAGATCGGATTGCTGACTTTCGTCAACAAATCGTGGAGAAGGACGAGCGAGGCATAGGTCCAGCGGACGTCAAGTTTCTGGTGATCAGTCATTCCATGGGTGGCTATGCCTCGCGGGCGGGCTTTTCCATGGCGAGGCTGGAAAGTGATGTAGAGGCGGTCATTCACGGCGCGATGCCGACCCATGGTAGCCCGGCGACGTACAAAAAGTTCCGGGCGGGTGAATCTGGAGCCGCCAAATTGGTACTTGGTAAAAATGCTGCCGATGTGACCGCCATCCTCGGGTTCTGCCAGGGCGGACTTGAGCTTTTGCCCAATCAGCTATATCGCACAGTGGACAATCAGGCGGACTGGTTGTACCTGAAAAGCGGAGATCAGGCGCCGGAAGTGGTGAACATTGGGACAGGGAGTTCGGTTTTTGATTTTTATTCCCGGTTTGATGTTTGGTACCGGATGATTCAGCCGGAGTTGTTGGCACCGGAGATTGGGAGTGCTTACTCAGAAGGTAATCAGCTAGATGACTATGAATTCGCAATGGACCTGAGATTAAAGGAGTGTTCTGATTTTCATCAGACGTTAGCAGATAGCTTCCATAACACCACTACCCTAGTCTACAGCAATAATGATAACGATCTTTCGTTTGACCGATGTACATGGGACGGTGGTGAAGTCTCAGACGGCGAAAGGGATGAATGGCAAGTTTACCACAATGAGAATCATGCTGTTTTATTCGGCGATGGAACGGTGAGTCTGTACGGGCCTCAGGAAAAGCAAAGACACGAAGCGGCTGTGGATGCTTGGCTGGAACAGGCTAAGTATGAGTACCATCCCCCACCCCCGCCTCAGGCCAATACGACGGACTATAAGCTGCAATCAGAAACGGCGCCGGGAGACGGCACCGTTCATGCGGGAGCGGGTGATCATCCCAGGGCCGCTGGTGGCCTCAAGCGGCTGGCTCTGCCCGCAACGGAGGAGCATCAGGGCTTTTTTAACTGCCCGGATGTCCGGGATCTGGTTATGGGGGAGCTGCAGATCCTGTTGCCGGACATACACCGAAAACTGGGAGGCTGAATGTCGCCGATTACCCGCAGTGCCCTGACTGGGCTTCTATTGCTGATACAAACTACACAAGGACTGGCCATGAGCAAGATGGAAATGCGAGAAGACGAACTCCCGGTATTTGAGTTTACGGAACACTGCGCAGGGCGATACCAGTTAGAGCTACCTGCGGATATGAAACTGATCGATAGCGGTTACAACGATGAGTTGATTCTGGCTTCGGTGTACCCACCAGACGAAGTGCGTCACGATACTGCGTATCGGGGAGAGTATCGGGTTGACGAGTGGCGATCGCGAGTGGAAGAAGTGCGCAATAAGGAAGTTGTCGAAACCCATTACGTGCATTCGGAACCGGAAGGTGACCTCAAAACCTTGGTTTACTATGCAGACAGACGAAAAATTCCAGGGATGCGAGAAAAGCCTGATCGCAGTCACAAGTTCGAAACTCACTTTCTAAGGGACTTCCCGTCCGCAAAAGCCGCCATTGCCATCCAAGGGCAGGGTGCACTGGGAAATGTCTCTCGAGATGAAGCTGATTACAAAGCCATCTATCACGAGCGCTTGATCCAAATGCAGGAGCGGGCTCATGCCTTGGAATACCATCCCTGGCCCCACAATAAACCAGGGGTGTGTCTGGATCGGGAGTTTGTGGTGGTGAACACTGTGACGCCCGAGCGAGAGGGCTATGCCATGGAGTTCTATAACGGCAAACGTTCCCGCTTTTTGCTTATGGCCGGCACATACCAAAGTGAAGCAGAGCTTAAGGAAGAGAAGAGTCGCAATACCGGTATGCTGTCCTTCCTAGCCTCCAGCAAAATGACCGTAGCCGGTCGCAAAGGCCGCCTATTCATCAGCGATGGCAAACACAGCGACACCGAACGGGAATTCCGTTGGGTCGCCACGGATGGCGAGGTGAACAGCTTCCGTCACGGCCATTTTGAGATCGAAGGTTCAATCGAAATGAAAGACTACCCTGAAATGGCACCGATGAAAGGCACCGACGTGATTGTCGGGTTGCTCAAGGGTGTGCGTGAGCGCCCCTATGGCATGTTGGACGTTAAGAGGTAGTTGGTTAGCACCACATATAATCGTTTTGACAAGGATCGGCTGTGATGCAGTGGTTTATGGTGTTCATTGGAATTGTTTTCGGTTTATTTATTGGCGCTGTGTTGGGCTGGTTCGTCGGATTGACACCGGTGGTCATCGATACGTTTAACAGTCTTTTCTCATTGAAAAGGTCCGGTGACTTTTTTGGTGGCAATCTGAATGCTGTTGTTTTCACGCTGCCGGTACTGGCTATTCTGGGCTCAATTGTGGGTGGATACCTGGGATATCGTGCCGGTTGAAAACTGAAGACCAAACAGACCAGGCCTAAAGCCTGATCTGTTTGGCAATCAGCTCCTTCATGATCTCCGTGGTCCCACCGCCAATGGACAGAATCTTGGCGTCCCGATACAGCCGCTCTACTACCGATTCCCGCATATAGCCCATGCCGCCGAACAGCTGTACCGCTTCGCGGGTAACCTTTTCGCACACGTCCACAGAGAAATTCTTCGCCATGGCCACCTGTTTGATCGGGTTCTTGCCGGCTTGCATCAACGCAGCGCAGCGGTAGGTGTATTCCCGGGCGATGTCGATCTGGGTCGCCATGTCCACCAGCTTATGGCGGGTGACCTGGAAGCCGGCGATATTGCGGCCGAAGGCCTGGCGTTGTTTGGTGTAGTCCAGGGCCGCCTCGTAGGCCAGTTGAGCGGTCATGTAGGCCATGATGGACAGGCTCAGGCGTTCGGCCAGGAAGTTACTCATGATGGCGATAAAGCCGGCGTTTTCGGCGCCGATCAGGCGGTCTGCAGGCACCCTGCAGTCTTCAAAGAACAGCTCGGCAGTGTCGCTCGCCCACCAGCCCATTTTCTTGAGTTTCTTGCCGGTGGAGAAGCCAGGCATGTCGCGGTCGATCAGCAGCAGGCTGATGCCGGCGTGGCCCTCGCCACCGGTGCGCACGGCCACGGTGTAGTGGTCGGCGCGGATGCCGCTGGTGATGAAGGTTTTGCTGCCGTTGACGATGTAGTGATCGCCATCTTTTACCGCCCGGGTCTTCAGGTTCGCCACGTCGGAGCCGCCGCCGGGCTCGGTGACGGCCAGGGCGGCAATTTTTTCACCGCGCAGAACGGGAGGCACAATCTGCTCCCGAATCTCTTTTTTAGCCCACTTGGCCACCGGCGGCAGGCCGATGTCCAGGGAGCCGATGCTGGCCACAAAGCCACCGGAGGTGGAACGCATCAGTTCTTCGGAAACCGCCACTTTCATAAAAATGTCGCCCTCAGCGATGCCGCCCAGAGCCTCAGGGAAGCCAATGCCCAGAAGCCCTGCGTCGCCTGCGAGCTGGTAGATTTCCCGGGGGAATTCGCCGGCTTCTTCCCAGTCGTCTATGTAAGGGCGTACGTGGGTGTCGATAAATTTGCGCGCGGTCTGGCGCACCTGCTCGTGGGTTTCGTTGAAGTAGTCAGACACGGATTCGCTCCCGGTGTACTTGTTTTTCGATGGAAGAAGTGTCGCGCAATCTCCGCCACCAAGCAAGCGCTTGGTTTGCATTTCGCCGGGCACAAAAAAAGCTGGCCCGGTTGGCCAGCTTTCTGGAGGCAGTCCGTAACCTGTCAGGCGCTGTTACGAGGGATGCTCTTCACGCCCTCGCTGGTGCCCAGCAACAACAGGTCCGCCGGGCGGCGGGCGAACAGACCGTTGGTGACCACGCCCACGATGTTGTTCAGTTTTTCTTCCATCTGGATCGGGCGGGAGATATCCAGGTTGTGGACGTCGATGATGATGTTGCCGTTGTCTGTGGTAACACCATCACGGTACACGGGATCACCGCCGAGCCTCACGATTTCCCGGCCAACATGGCTGCGTGCCATGGGAATAACTTCCACCGGTAGCGGGAAGTCGCCAAGGATGCTCACCATTTTTGAGTCGTCCGCAATGCAAATGAAGGTTTTGGCCACTGCCGCCACGATTTTTTCCCGGGTCAGCGCGGCACCGCCGCCTTTGATCAGTTCGAGGTTGGCGTTGGTTTCGTCGGCACCGTCGACATAGAACTCCATCTCACTGACGCTGTTCAGGTCATAGACTTCGATGCCGTGCTTTTTCAGGCGTTCTGCGGTGGCCTCGGAACTTGCCACGGCGCCGTCGAATTCATCTTTGTACTGGGCGAGGAAGTCGATAAAAAAGTTAGCCGTGCTGCCAGTGCCGACGCCGACAATGCTGCTGCGTTCCAGTTTCGGGGCAATGTAGTCCATGGCTGCTTTGGCAACGGCTTGTTTGAGTTCGTCCTGCGTCATGGTGGGCTCCGGGAGAAAAAAGATGATTTTTCACGCATTATACGCGCCCAGTGTCTCTGCTTATAGACGGCTGCCGTGCAAAGTTTCTACACTGTAGGTTTTTCCAAGCCAATCACCAGCAACCGGAACCATCATGCCGCAACGCTACATCAAGAAGATTCTCGATGCGCGGGTCTACGACGTCGCCATCGAAACACCCCTGACTGAAGCCCGTAGCCTCTCCAAGCGCTTTGGCAACAATATTCTGCTCAAGCGTGAAGACCTTCAGCCGGTGTTTTCCTTCAAGATTCGCGGCGCCTACAACCGGATTGCCCAGCTCTCTGAGGAGCAGAAAGCCAAAGGGGTGATTTGTGCCTCCGCCGGCAACCATGCCCAGGGCGTGGCGCTGGCAGCCAAGAAGCTGGGCATCAAGGCGGTGATCGTGATGCCCCAGACCACCCCGGAGATCAAAGTGCGCTCGGTGCGGGACCATGGTGCCCGGGTAGTGCTCAAAGGCGATGCTTTTGATGAAGCCGCGGCCCATGCCCAGGAGCTGATCAAGAAACACGGCTATACCTACATCCCGCCTTACGACGACCCGGATGTGATTGCCGGCCAGGGCACGGTGGCCATGGAAATCATGTGGCAGTTCAGCCAGCCCATCCACGCCATCTTCATCTGCGTGGGCGGCGGCGGCCTGATTGCCGGCATGGCCGCCTATATCAAATACCTTCGCCCGGAAATCAAGGTGATCGGGGTCGAGCCGGAAGACTCCAACTGCCTGCAAGCGGCTATGAAAGCTGGCAAGAGGGTAGTGCTGGACGAAGTGGGCATCTTTGCCGACGGCGTCGCGGTCAAGCAGATTGGCAAATACCCCTGGGAAATCTGCAAGGATTATGTGGATGAAGTGATCACGGTATCCACCGATGAAATCTGCGCGGCTATCAAGGACGTTTTCGAAGACACCCGCTCCATCGCCGAACCTGCCGGCGCCCTGGGCGTCGCTGGCATCAAGAAGTACGTTGAGCGGGAACAGATCGAAAACGAAAACCTGATCGCCACGCTCAGCGGCGCCAATATGAACTTCGACCGGTTGCGCTACATCTCAGAGCGCACGGAAATCGGTGAAAAACGCGAAGCCATCCTGGCGGTCACCATCCCGGAACGCCCGGGTGCCTTCAAGACCTTCATCAACGCCTTGCACAAGCGCAGCATCACCGAGTTCAACTACCGCTATTCGGACTCTGACGACGCCACCATCTTCGTCGGTATCCAGATCCAGGCTGGCGGCCACGGCCGGGAAGACCTGGTGCAGGAACTCCGCGAAAACGGCTACTCCGTGATCGACCTGACCGACAGCGACCTGGCCAAACAACACATCCGCCACATGGTCGGCGGCCATGCGCCGTCAGTGGATAACGAAGTGGTGTACCAGTTCGAATTCCCCGAACGCCCGGGCGCCCTGCTGAAATTCCTGATGTCCCTCGGCACCCGCTGGAACATCTCCCTGTTCCACTACCGCAACCACGGCGCCGCCTACAGCCGCGTGCTGCTGGGAGCACAGGTGAATGAGGATGAGATTCCGGATTTCGAAAAGATGCTGGAGAAGGTGGGTTTCCGCTACGAAAACATGACCGATAACGAAGCCTACCGGTTGTTCCTCGGCGCGGGTAACGGAAGCGCAAACGAAAAGTAGAAACCGGGCAAAATCACCCAAGCAGAATCAGGGGGTGGATGTGCCGAAGGAGCGTGTTTCGGAAAGCCCATCCACCCACTGATTCGGTGATCCACGTGAGATCAGGGAGCCCGGTGTCGGGCGTCATTCTCCGGCCTCGCATACCGGCGCAAAAACCCTTACATAACTGTAACGAGTCAAAAATTGTAAAATTGAAGTTACGTGTTAGTCTTTCGTCTAATTCTCGAACCCGAGAATAGCTAGCTGATTTTCCAACTAATTAACTCAAAGAAAAAACGGGAAATACGTAATGGGTAACAAGCCTGACATCATCCGCGCCATCGTGCTCATCTTTGCTGTCGGCCTTGTCGTTACCGGCTTCACTTCCATCCAGGCCTCAGAAGACAAACGTGCCGACCGGGCGGCTGCGCCAGCGGTCGGGTTTATCCAGTCTGCCAATCAGGGTCTGAACCGGTAACAGCGCTGGTCCGTAACCACGCCGTGCAGGGGCACATCCCAGGATTCTATCGGTAATTCACGGACTTTCTGAAAATCGTGGGCCAGCCCTATCAGCTTGGGTGCCATGGCCGGCCTTATCCGGCTGAAGGCGAACGTGCGGTCATAGAACCCGCCGCCCATGCCGAGCCTTCCCCCCTGCTCATCAAAACCTACCAGCGGAAACAGCACCGCATCCAGTGCCCAGGCCGGTCTGCGCCTTGAGCGCGGAAACGCCGGCTCCGGAATACCAAACCGATTGGCGGTCAGTTCAACACCGTCAAAGTACGGACTGAACACCAGTTTGCCCGGATACACCGGGTGCAGAATCGGCAGGTAAAACCGGATGCCCTTGCGCCGGCCCAAGTCGATATAAAGGCTTGGGTCGATCTCGCCGTCATTGGGCAGGTAGATGCCAATGTGCCTGGCGCGGTGAAGGGCCGGATGTTTCAGAAGATTCAGTGTCAGTCGTTCCGAGGCCTGTTGTTGCTGCTCGAAGGATAAGGCTCGGCGTTTTTGCCTGAGGTGCCTGCGGAGCTCCGTCCTGGACAGGGTGTCCGGATGGGATTCAAACGGTTGGGGAGAGTGAAACTGACTCAAAATAAAGCTTCCCGGGCTGCCGTTATCGGATGTAGCCCTTGAACCCAAAGTTCAAGGTCGGTGGCCGCTGTGACATATTAGGCTTTCCCCCTTGGGGGACATGCTCACAATGCCCTGAAGTGGCCACCTGGGTAGTGCGCATCGGCTCGAGGACGTACCCGACCAGCGAACAGCCCAGGAAGTTGATCCCATTATACGGGCAGGGTCGGGGCCGATTGCAACCCCATTTCCCGGAATCTTTCTGAAATCAATTTCCGGACGATTCTCCGAGGGCTTCGTCCAGCCGGTTGTCCATGGCTCTGAGCAAATTGCTGGTTGCGTGAGACATGGTGTCGCGCTCCAGCAGTTCGTGGGTAATGTTCAGCGCGGCCATCACGGCAATGCGCTCGGTTCCGAACACTTTGCCACTGGAGCGGATTTCCCGCATTTTGTTGTCCAGATGCCGGGCCGCACGAAGCAACGCCTCTTGCTCTTCCTGCGGGCAAGCCACCAGGTATTCCTTGTCGAGTATTCTGACTTCAACGGTGGTTGATGACTTTGACATCAGTGGTGCTCCAGCGCCCTCAGGCGGCCTATCATGGCTTCAATCTTGTTTTTGGCAAGATCGTTCTTGTGCATTAGCTGGGCTCGTTCCCGATTCCAGTCGTCCTGCAGCTCGCGCAACAGGGCGTTATCCTTCTCCAGCTTTTCGCAGCGTTCAATCAGCTTGTCCAGCTTGTCCGCTAATGCCTGTACTTCGGACTGTTCCATGACGTGCCCAACAACGGTGATGTAAGTATGAGTAACTATAAGTGCCGACGCCAGACCGGTCAATTTAACGCATTGTCATGGCGCGGATTCCCGTGATGGCCATCACCTTCGGCGCGGGTTCAGTCTGTATTGGCGGCACCAAAGCCCTGTTTCCGGCTCTTTCGCCAGGTGCTGGTGGCCGGCACCAGTGATACCAGCAGGGCCGACACCGGAACGGCAGCCAGCAGTAACCACTCGTCCTGTTTCAACGGGCGCAGGCTGATCTGGATACCGAACTGCTCCAGCAGCCAGGGACTCAGGCCGGCAATTGCGCCAGCCCCGACAATCAGGGCGAGCAGACAGGCGGTGAGGGCCAATACCACACACTCGAAACTGTAGAGCGACGCGATCAGCGCCGGGGATGCACCCGTGGCCCTTAAAACCGCCACTTCGCGCTGGCGTTGAGCCTGCAAGGTAAGCAGCACCGCCACCAGTCCGATCAGGCTGGTAACAACCACGAAGGCGCTGATGCCGAGCAGCGCTTTTTCAAACTGCCCCATCATCCGCCAAAGCTCACTCAGCGCGACACCGGGGAGAATGGCGGATAACGGCTCATCCCGGGACTGGTTCAGTTCCCGTTGTACCTGAAACGTGAGGATGGGCTGGCTCAGGCCGACAAAGGCCGCCGTGATGGCGTCTGGTGTAAAGTCCCTGGCTCTGGCGCGGTCCGGGGATAAACCCCGGCCAGGGATGGCGACACCGGATTCCCAGCCAACATGGATAGCTTCCATGGCATCGAGGCTGATATAGACGGCCTGGTCGACCGGCGTTCCGGTGGGTGCAAGCACGCCGGATATCCTGAAGGGCAGGTCGGTGTGATTGGAGAAGCTGGTGCGACCGCCCCCGTGAGACAACACGATCTCATCGTTGAGGCGATGGTCGAGTTGCCTGGCAACACCTGCGCCGAGGACCACGTCGAACAGGTCGTCAAACCACTCGCCCTGGGCCAGTTCCAGAGACTGGTTGTTGCCGAACTGGAGCCGGGCCAGAAACTGGTCGTTGGTGGCGACCACCCGATAACCACGATAGCTGTCCCCCAGTGAAATGGGGATGGCCCAATCAATGCGGCGATCCTGCTCCAGTTTCTGGAAGCTGGACCAGCGGATGTTGTTGGTGGCATCACCAATATGAAACACCGTGTACAGCAGCAGGTTAAGCTGGCCACTCCGGGCACCGACAATCAGGTCGGTTCCGCTGATGGTGCTGGTGAAAGACTGGCGGATTTCGGTGCGCAGGTACTGGATGCCCAGCAGCAGAGACACGCTCAGGGTCAGTGTCAGGCAGACCAGAGCGAGCACCCGGCGGCGATACCAGAGGCTGGCGGTAGCTAGGGAGAGGGCAAGTTTTACTTTGCTCATGGGGTCGCTCCCAAAGCTTGTTGGTGATGGAAGTGGCTGGCCAGTGCGCGGTCATGGCTGACAAAGATAACCGAGCTGCGCCGCTGTTCAGCCAACGCCAGTAGCAGGTCCAGAAAACGGTCCCGGTTGTCGGCATCCAGTGCCGAGGTTGGCTCATCAGCCAGGATGACTTCCGGCGCGCCAATCAGTGCCCGGGCAGCCGCCACCCGCTGTTGCTGGCCAACGGAGAGTTCGGTCACGCCTTTGTGCCAGTGGTCATCCGGGATCGCCAGCTGCCTGAGCAGGTCCGCTGCCGATGTCTCAGGGTCTGGGCTGGTGCGGGTGCGGCGTACCGCAGACAGGCGGCAGGGCAAGGTCACGTTGGCCATCGCGCTCAGGTAAGGCACCAGGTTGAACTGCTGGAAGATCACGCCCATGTGATTTGCCCGGAACCGGTCGCGAGCGCCGACCTTCAGGCTGGACATCGGCTGTCCCAGAAGTTCGATGGTGCCCGACTCCGGGGCCAGCATACCCGCCAGTAATCCCAGCAGAGTACTCTTGCCGGTGCCGCTGGGGCCATGCAGGAACAGATGCTCTCCCTGGGCAAGCCGGATATCGGGAAAGGCCGTGGCGGTTGTCTGGCCGGGCCATCGAAAGGCCAGTTGGCGTGTCACGATCGCAGGTTCCGGTATACTGGAACCGGATTGGTTTCTTGCTGTCTCGGTGCTCATATCCGTATTGTCTTTGCCGTTGTATGATGGCGTCCGTTACACGGTTGACCCCATGGGGAGTGGTTGTACATGTTCGATACCTTGCAAACCCGGAACCTGCTTGCGCGGCTTGGACCGATGATACTGCTGATGGTTTCATCCATTGCACTGGCAGAGCCGCGGGAGATCGACTGGCTGGAACTGATGCCGGCCGAGGATCTGGCGTTGCTGGAGAGTATGCCGGAAATTGAACACGAAGGAGACGGCCCCGCCCTGTTGCCGGATGAAATCATGACCGGCCGGGTTGTTCCGGAGATGGGTAACGTTGAAGGCCGGATTCCGGGTTTTGTCGTGCCCCTGAAAGTCACCAACGACATGCGTATCCTCGAGTTCTTCCTGGTCCCCTACTACGGCGCCTGCATTCATGTGCCTCCGCCACCACCGAACCAGATTATTCACGTCAAATATGAAGAAGGATTCACGCTCCGGGCTTTGTATGACCCGGTGTGGATAGAAGGCGAATTGGTCATCGAACGTACCGAGAATGATCTCGGTACGTCCTCCTACTCGCTGGTAGCGACGTCGGTCAAACCCTACAGCGAGTAGTTCGCCGGGCTACTACCGGGTCAGCCGGAACTGGATGTTACCCGGTGACAGACGTGTGGCGCCTTGTCCCAGTGGGCCGACCCACTGCACGTTCAGGTGTTGGAGTTCAGGGAAGCGGGCCATCAGGCCGGTTTCGAACTGAGCGGACTCCGATAGATTCGGGCAGTTGAGCGTCTGGGTAATTTCGATGTCTGCGTGACCGGAGTCGTGGTCATGGTCGTGGTCATGATTGTGACTATGGCTATGGCTGTGACCATGGTCATGCTTGTGGCCGTCGTCTTTCGCTTCACCCCAGCCCACGTGCATGGCGCTGGAGACCAGGGTGCAGTTGCCCGCCACGGTATTGATTATGGCAGTTTCACTGGCCCATTGTTCGGCGTCGTTCACCCGTTGTTGCTGTTCATCAGTGCGGGGCTTGTGCTCGAAGCCGATCAGGTTGTAGGCGGGTGAGAGAAGCAGCAGATCTACGCGCTCGTTATCAATCGCCATTTGCAGATCGGCGTGCCCATGCTGGTGTGCGCCCGGGTTGTCGGAGGCTAGAACCGGCCATGCGGCCAGGCTGAGTGATAGCAGCAGGGTTGCAGAACGTGCGGATGCGCGTGGGTAAAACATGGTTGGTACCTCTCGCAGCTTTGATACGTTATAACATTTTTGATTTTTGCCAGTGCAAAAGCAAGCCCGCCGGTACCCGGAAGTGCCACTTGTCTGCCGGAATGCTAGGATAGAGGCTTGCTCAAATGTATACGGAACCCGGCTGGTAGAACGGCCAGGCTCCCCTGACACAGGAACACAGGGTTTCATGTCTGACACCGATAGCACAGGTGCTGCCCGCGCCGCTGAATTTGAACGCTGGGCCAACGTTTACACCACACACAAGGCGTTCAGCCACCCCTCTGAGCTGCACGGTGCATTGTGTGGTCGATTGGCGGCCGGTTCCCGTATTCAGGAAGACGAGTGGCTGGCCATGGTTTGTGAACAGATGGGGCTTGGCACCCAGGCCATGGAAGAGTCCGGGGATCTGGCGCCCTTTATGAACGGCGCCTACCAGACGGCGCTGGCGCAGTTGCAGTCGTCAGACCTCAGTTTTCACCCGTTGCTGCCGGATGACGATTACGCCATTGATCAGCGCCTTGAGGCACTGGTGGCCTGGGTTCGGGGTTTCCTGGAAGGCATGGCACTGGCGGCCGGAGCATCCTTGGGGCAGGCTCCGGACGAGATTCGCGAGCTGATTGAAGACATGGTGGCTATCAGCCAGTTGTCGGAAGATGAAGAATCGGATGAAGAAAGCGAGCAGCAGTTGCTGGAGATCACCGAATACATCCGGCTGGGTGCCCTGGCGGTATTTACCGAGTTTAACGAACCGGAAAAACCGGCCAACACCCCGACCCTGCATTGACCTGGAGACATCATGACCTCAATGATTTCCGTTAAAGAGTTTGCTGAGCGTCGGCGCAAGTTGATGGACCGTATGGCACCAGACAGCATCGCTATCCTGCCGGCGGCCCCGGAACGGGTCAGAAACCGGGACGTGTTGCATCCGTTCCGCCAGGACAGCGATTTCCAGTATCTGACTGGCTTCGGTGAGCCCGAAGCCGTGCTGGCTCTGATTCCCGGCCGTGAGCACGGTGAAACCGTGCTGTTTTGCAAAGAGCGGAACCCGGAGAAAGAACTGTGGGACGGTTTCCTGGTGGGGCCGGAGGGCGCCATTGAGCGCTTCGGTATGGACGATGCCTTTCCGATTTCCGACATCGACGACATCCTGCCCGGAATGATTGAAGGCCGCAGCCGGGTCTATTACCCGCTGGGCAAGGACCACGCCTTTGATAACCGGGTGATGGACTGGGTCAAGGTTATCCGCAGCAAAGTGCGCGCAGGCGCCCATCCTCCCGGAGAGTTCGTGGCCCTGGAACACCTGCTGCACGACATGCGTTTGTACAAGAGCTCGGCAGAAGTGAAGGTGATGGCCAAGGCTGGTCAGATCAGTGCCGAGGCTCATTGCCGTGCCATGAAACGGGCGCGCCGGGGCGGTTACGAGTACAACCTGGAAGCCGAACTGATTCATACCTTCATGGAACACGGTGCCCGCTCGACGGCGTATCCTTCCATCGTGGGTGGCGGTGCCAACGGTTGCATCCTGCATTACATCGAGAACAGCGCGCCCCTGAAAGACGGAGACCTGGTGTTGATCGATGCCGGGTGCGAGCTGGACTGTTACGCCTCCGATATCACCCGTACTTTCCCGGTCAGCGGCCGGTTCAGCCCGGAACAGAAAGCCCTGTACGAAGTGGTGCTGGCGGCCCAGTACGCAGCGATTGATGCTGTGCGGCCCGGTAACCACTGGAACCATCCCCACGAAGCGGCACTGAAGGTGCTTACCCAGGGGTTAATTGACCTGGGGCTGCTCTCTGGTTCACTCGATGACGCCATCGCCAGTGAGGCCTACAAGCCCTTCTTTATGCATCGGACCGGTCATTGGCTGGGCCTGGATGTGCACGATGTGGGCGACTACAAGGTGGGTGATGCCTGGCGTGAACTGGAGCCGGGCATGGCGTTGACGGTGGAGCCCGGGCTCTACATCGCCCCGGACAACGCCAATGTAGACGCCAAATGGCGCGGCATTGGTATTCGCATTGAAGACGATGTGGTGGTCACCAAAGAAGGTTGCCGGGTTCTGACTGGCGATGTTCCGAAGACCATTGCCGAGATTGAAGCGCTGATGGCGGACTGACACTGTGACAGACACCCGCACCGATACCGATCTGATCATTGCCGGTGGCGGCCTGGCCGGGGCCACCCTGGCGCTGGCGCTGGCGCGCGTGGTGCCGGAGTTACGGGTAACGGTAGTGGAAACCTTTCCACTGTCGCCAGATGCCTTGCCCGAAGACTACCAGCCCAGTTACGACGCACGCTCCACGGCGTTGGCCTGGGGCTCACGGCTGATCTTCGAAAACCTCGGGCTGTGGGAGGTACTGGCGGAACATGCCACGCCAATCCACCACATCCACGTGTCGGACCGGGGGCGATTCGGCGCAACCCGCTTGCATGCGCAGGATCACGGTCAGGCAGCCCTGGGCTATGTGGCCGATAACCGCTGGATGGGCCTGAGCCTGATGCGGGCGCTGCTGGACACCCCCGTGAGCTGGCAGGCGCCGGCGGAAGTCACCGGTATGACGCCGATGCCTGGTGGTGTTTGCGTCGAGATTCGCAAGGGTGACGAACACTACAGTCTGGCCGGGCAGTGCCTGGTGGTGGCTGATGGCGGCCGCTCTGGCCTGCGGGAACAGCTGGGGTTTGTGACCCGCACCGAGGACTACGGTCAGAATGCCCTGATTGCCAACGTCTCCACCAGTGACGCACACGGGTTTACCGCTTTCGAACGCTTCACCGAGGCGGGGCCTATGGCCTTGCTGCCCCATGGCTCGCCGGTGACGGCGGAAAACCAGTCCGCCCTGGTGTGGACGCTCACCGACAGTGCGCTGGAGCAGGTACTGGCGCTGTCCGATGACCAGCGATGCCAGGCCTTGCAGGAGCGTTTTGGCTGGCGCCTGGGGCGCTTTACCCGGATAGGTGAATGCCATCACTACCCGTTGAAGCTGACCACGGTGGATGAAGCCGTGCGCCCGGGCGTTGCCCTGGTGGGTAATGCGGCCCACGCGCTGCACCCGGTCGCCGGGCAGGGGTTTAACCTGGCCCTGCGTGGGCTGATGACCCTGGTGGAGCAGTTCCGGCGGGCGGTGGACGACGGCACGCCTTTGGGCGATCTGTCGATTCTGGGAGAGTACCAGCGCCTGCACCGGCAGGACTGGCAGCAAACCGTACAGTTTTCGGATTCCCTGATTCGTGTGTTCGGGCAATCATTGCCACCTCTGGCGGCCGCCCGGGACGCGGGCCTGGTAGGCCTGGATCTGGTGCCTGGCGCCAAGCGCTGGTTTTCCCGCAAAGCCATGGGCACCGGTGGCCGTAAACCCGTTGTTTCCCGTGCCGATTGTTCGAAGGAGCCTGCCCGCAATGACCAGTGATTCCGGCAATTCGCAGATGGATATCCTGATTGTGGGTGGAGGCATGATTGGCTCAGCACTGGCCCTGGGGCTGTCCCGCCAGGGTTGGCAGGTCGGGTTGATTGAAGGTGCCACGGTAGCAGAGCTGGTCGCACCGGCGGCCCCGGCAACGGATGTGAACGACTTTGAGCCCAGAGTCAGCGCTATCTCCCTGGCCAGCCAGCGTCTGCTGGCTGAACTGGGCGCCTGGCAGCGGGTCCAGGACAGTCGCCACTGTGGCTACCGCCAGATGACGGTGTGGGATGGTGACGGCACCGGGCGTATCCATTTTGATGCAGCGGAGCTGCACGCCAGTTCACTGGGAACCATTGTTGAGAACCGGAACATTGTGCGCGCGCTGTTTGAAGAGCTGGCCGACAGTGGCGTTACCCTGTTTGACGGCGTCCGGGTGAAGGCCTGGCATGGCCGTGACGGTGTCGAGCTGGAAGACGGCCGGCGCCTGAACGCCCGCCTTGTGGTCGGAGCCGACGGCGCCTTGTCTCGCTTGCGGCAATGGAGTGGCCTGGCCACGCGGGAGTGGGATTACGACCAGCAGGCGATTGTGTGCACGGTCCGCACCCGCCAGTCGCACCGCTATACTGCTTGGCAGCGCTTTTCGCCAACCGGGCCGTTGGCCTTTTTGCCGCTACTGAACGAAGCCGGCGATGACCATTTCTGCTCGATTGTCTGGTCTCAGGATACGCTGGAAGCCAAACGCCTGATGGCGCTGGACACCGAGGCGTTTCGGCAGGCGTTAGGCGTTGCCATTGAGCAGCAACTGGGTGAGGTACTGGAGGTTTCCGGGCGTTTTGCCTTCCCGCTGCGCCAGCGCCACGCCAAGGACTATGTTACCGACGGCCTGGCCCTGGTTGGGGACGCCGCCCACACCATTCACCCGCTGGCGGGCCAGGGTGCCAACCTGGGCTATGGCGATGTGAGGGCCCTGCTGGAAGAGTTGGCCCGGGCCAAGGCCCGCAACCTGGCCCCGGATGATGCCCTGGTACTGGCCCGTTACCAGCGTCGCCGAAAAGGCGAGAATCTCACCATGATGGCGGCGATGGAAGGCTTCAAGCAGCTGTTTGCCCGGGACGAGCTGCCGGTTCGCTGGTTACGGAATACCGGTATGCGTTGGCTCAACCAGTTGCCCATGCTGAAGAATCGGGTGGCGGCAGAAGCCATGGGTATCACGGAATAAGAGACGGCTTTGCGGGTAGCTCAGCCGCAGGCGTCAAACAGCCGGCTGATCAACACTGGCGCGGCCGTTTCCACCCGCAGAATGCGGGGCCCCAGATGCACACCCTGGCATCCGGCCTCTTCCAGTTTGCCCACTTCGTAATCGGTAAAACCGCCTTCCGGCCCGATGCACAGGGCTGCCGGCTCGTTCAGGTGAACCGGGCAGGGTGCGGTTGTGCCGGGGTGCGCCACCAGCGCGATTTTATTTGCCAGCAGGGCCGGTAGTTCGTCTTCCACAAAGGGTTTGAACAGCTTGCGGATATGCACCTGTGGCATCACCGTATCTTTAGCCTGCTCAAGGCCCAGTGTCAGGTTTTCCCTCAGGTTGTCGTCTGACAGCCACGGAGTTTGCCAGAAGCTTTTTTCCACCTTGTAACTGTTAATCAACCAGATATCCTTCACCCCCAAGGACGCGCAGGTCTGCAGCACGCGGCGGAACATCTTTGGCCGTGGCATGGCCAGGATCAGGGTCAGTGGCAGAGGCTGTGGTGGGCGCTGGCTTAGCGTGACCTTCAGCTCCGCTTCGGTGTCTGTCAGGGTCAGGATTTCACCGGTGCCTATGGCGCCGTTGGCCCGGCCGACCGGAATCTGGTGGCCGGTACTGGCTTTGAGTACGGTCCTCAGGTGTTCAAGGCGGCGACCGCGGAGCAGCACCCGGTCTGTGCCGGTGAAGTCTTCGTCGAACAGCAGCGCCAGGTTCATGCGGAGTCGGACTCGCCCTCAGAGGCGTCATCTACCCGGCGGTATGCCAGGCGCCCGAACAGGATGCCAAACTCGAACAGAATCCACATGGGCACCGCCAGCAGGGTCTGGGAAATAATGTCGGGCGGGGTCAGCAGCATGCCGATGATAAAGCAGGCCACCACCACGTAGGGGCGTTTTGCGGCCAGATCCTGGGGCGTAGTGGCACCTGTGAGGATCAGCAGCACAGTGGCAATGGGAATCTCGAAGGCCACCCCGAAGGCAAAGAACATTTTCAGAACGAAGTTCAGGTAACTGCTGATGTCAGGCAGCTCGACAATGCCCTCGGGCCCAATGGCGGTAAAGAATCCGAAGACCAGAGGGAATACCACGTAATAGGCAAAGGCCGCGCCCGCATAGAACAGGATGACGGAGGTAAACAGCAGGGGAAATGCCAGGCGCTTTTCATGGGCGTACAGGCCCGGCGCTACGAAGCTCCAGAGCTGATACAGGATCACCGGGATGGCGGCAAAGACTGCCAGCACCAGAGCCAGTTTCAGGGGCGCAAAGAAAGGCGAGGTGATGTCGGTGGCGATCATGGTCTGGCCCACCGGTAGCAGCTCGCGCAGTGGTAACGACAGCCAGAGGTAAAGGTCGTTGGCGAACGGGTAGATAAAGGCAAAACACACAATGACGGCCAGCACCATTTTCAGGAGCCGGTTGCGCAATTCGAGCAGGTGCTCGATCAGGGGCATCTCCTGTTGTTCAGGAGGTATCGGGTTACTGCCTGGGTCGCTCATGAACGATTATCCGATGGCCGCTCTGGTGTCGCGTTGCTGGCCTCGCCGCTGGCTTCCTGATCGGCGTTGTCGCCTTGCGGAGTCTCGGCGGTTGACTGATTTGTGCTTTCCTCGCCGGCGAGCCTGCGGGTTGCCGGTGCGGGCCGGGGTTTGCGGGTCTCGCTGTCTGGCAGGATCATGTGTTCGTATTTCTTGGCTTCATCAAGGGCTCCGCGGACGGTTTTCTCCATGTCGTCCAGGCCGACGTCACCGGCCTTGCGGAGCTCTTCCCGCAGCTCTTCTGCCTTGAGCTGGCGATCCAGTTCCGAGGTGAACTGGCCCACCATGCGCCGCGCGCCGCCAATCCACCGGCCCGCGGCCCGGGCAGCGGTAGGCAGGCGCTCAGGCCCAAGCACAAGCAGCGCGATGATGCCGCAGATCAGTAGCTCAATGAAGCCAATATCGAACATTCAGGCGGTACTCAGCTTTGCTTTTCCCGGGGCTTCTCTTCGGCCGGGGCCTCAGTTTTCTCAGCCTGCTGGCCTTCCAGCGTGCTCTGATCGGCGGATTTTTCCTCTTCGTCGCTCATGGATTTCTTGAAGCCACGAATCGCGCCGCCCAGATCACTGCCGATGTTGCGCAGTTTCTTGGTTCCGAACAACAGGATGACGATGCCGAGTACGATTAAAAGTTGCCAGATGCTGATACCCATGAGGGTTCCTCGTTCAATTGTTGCTGTTCCATGACATTGTACGCCAACGGCGACCGTTCCCGGAAATCCCCGTTAGGGGTACCTCTTTACGAGTTCCGCGACGCTTTCTCTTCTAGGCCTGACAGATCGAAACGACTGGCCAGTTCATCAATCACATCTTTTGGTCCGAGCCCAAGCCGGGAGAGCATCACCATGCTGTGAAACCACAGGTCGGCCGTTTCGTACACCACATCCCGGGTGTTCCCGGAGTGTTCGGCGTCTTTGGCGGCCAGCAGTGTTTCGGTGCACTCTTCGCCCACCTTCTCCAGAATCTTGTTCAGCCCCTTGGCGTGCAGGCTGGCCACGTAGGAGGTTTCCGGGTCGGCTTCCTTGCGGGCTTCCAGGACCTGGGCCAGGCGTTCCAGTACATCACTCACGGTCTCTGCTCCTCAATCACTGCCGTAGATGGCGTTCGGGTCTTTCAGCACCGGCTCGGCGCTGACCCATTGGCCGTCTTTCAGGGTCCGGTAAAAACAGCTTCGCCGACCAGTATGGCAGGCAATACCGCCTTTTTGTTCCACTTTCAGCAAAATGACGTCGGCATCGCAGTCGAGCCGGATATCCCGGAGTACCTGCTGGTGTCCGGAGCTTTCGCCCTTACGCCAGAGCTTGCCCCGGGATCGGGACCAGTACACCGCCTGGCCTTCCTCAACGGTCAGCTTCAGTGACTCGGCATTCATCCACGCCATCATCAGGATGTCGCCGTTGTCGGCATCCTGGGCGATGGCCGGTACCAGGCCGTCTTCTGTCCAGCGAATCTCGTTGAGCCAGTCAGGCTGTACGACGTTAGCGGGGGAATCTTGCATTTTTGTGAATCCTGATAAATCCATTCGTTTAACGGCTGCCCCGGAGCATGACCGCGCCGGCAAGGGCAAGCAAGGCCCAGCTCCAAAGTGGCGCATCGGCCGCCAGCTGCGTGGCCTGCTCCTGAGTGCCCGCCAGGGCTGCGGCGGTGAGTGCGGCGGCAATGAAACCCCGGCGCCACCGGCGGTCGCTGCGCTGTTGCTGCTCTTTCATTAACTCAAGCGTAGCGCGATTCTGTTCTTCCGTGGGGCCGCTGCTTCGAAGCTGTAATAGCGCATCATGAACCAGTTGCGGCATCTCCGGCGACTGTTCAAGCCACGCCGGCAGGTGCGTTTGCAGCGATTTGATCAACCCGGCGGGGCCGATGCGCTGGCGCATCCACCTCTCCAGGAACGGCTGGGCGGTGCTCCACAGGTCCAGATCCGGGTACAGCTGGCGGCCCAGGCCCTCGACGTTCAGCAGGGTTTTCTGCAGCAGTACCAGCTGCGGCTGCACTTCCATATTGAAACGGCGGGCCGTCTGGAACAACCGCAGAAGGAAGTGGCCGAAGGAGATGTCTTTCAGTGGCCGTTCGAAGATTGGCTCGCACACGGTACGGATGGCTGCCTCGAATTCATTCACCCGGGTGTCCGGCGGCACCCAGCCGGACTGTATGTGCAGCTGGGCCACCTGGCGGTAATCCCGGCGGAAGAAGGCCAGCAGGTTACGGGCCAGGTAGCTCTGGTCGTCTGGCGCCAGGGTGCCCACAATGCCGAAATCGATGGCGATGTACTTCGGGTCAGCCGGGTTGGAGACGTCGACAAAGATGTTGCCCGGGTGCATGTCGGCGTGAAAGAAGCTGTCCCGGAACACCTGGGTGAAGAAGATCTCCACGCCTTTTTCGGCTAGCACTTTCATATTGACGCCGGCCGCTTTCAGGCTGTCTACGTCGGCAATGGGGATGCCGTGAATGCGCTCCATCACCAGCACGGATTTGCTGGTGTAGTCCCAGTCGATGAACGGGATGTAGATCAGCGGTGAGTTGTCGAAGTTGCGGCGCAACTGGCTGGCATTGGCGGCTTCGCGTTGCAGGTCCAGCTCATCGTGGATGGTGGCGTCGTAATCGGCCACTACGTCTACCGGGTGCAGGCGTTTGCCTTCAGACCAGTATTTTTCCAGCAGGCCGGCCATCAGGTACATCAGGCCAAGGTCCTGGCGGATCACCTTGTCGATACCTGGGCGCAGCACCTTGACCACCACTCTCTGGCCATTGGGCAGGGTGGCGGCGTGTACCTGGGCCACGGAGGCCGAGGCCATCGGGTCCGGGCTGAACTCGGCGAACAGCTCCGACACCGGCGCGCCCAGGGATTTCTCGATAATGCCCCGGGCCTGGTCGCTGGGGAACGGCGGCACCCGATCCTGCAGTTGTTTCAGGGATTCGGCCATGTCGTCGGGCAGCAGGTCCCGCCGGGTGGAGAGAATCTGGCCGAATTTGACGAACACCGGGCCGAGCTCTTCCAACGCCAGTCGCAGCCGGTCGCCCCGGCTCAGTTTCGGCTGGGGGAACAGGTGCCAGGGCGCCAGCAGGAAGAAAATCTTCAGCGGTGTGGGCAGTTCCGCCAGGGGCAGAAACGTGTCCAGCCGGTAGCGGCAGAATACCCAGGCAATTCGGAACAGGCGTTGCAGGCGGGTCACAGGGTCTCCGTATCGTTGTCGCTACCGGAACTTTCCAGCTGTGTCAGCCGGGCTTCCAGGCGTTCAGTGCGCAGGTTGAGCTGGTCAATGTCCTGGAATGTGGCCTCCAGCTCTCTGCGGCCGGGCAGGGCCCGACTCTCTTCGTGCAGGTACTCTTCCAGATTGGCGTTCATGGCATTAGCAGCCTGCCGGCTCCATTGCACCGCGCTGCGGATGCGCTTGCCGAGAAAATGTGCCGGAAGGTCGCCAAGGTGTCGGGCCATGGCCGCTTCCCAGTCAGGCTCCAGCTGGTTCAGGGCACGTTGCAGTTGGTGGGCCAGGGCGGTATTGCCCTGCACGCCCAGCCGATTGTCCGCAAACACCTGGTCATCGCCCAGGGCGAGGGCAACAAAGGCCATGGGGCGGCCGGTAATGACCAGCTCGGGGGCATCGGCGGGCTGACTGCGCACCTGAACCCGTTCGCCCACACACTCCAGGGTCCAGGTCAACGGGACCGGCGCGCTGATGTTGAATTGTGCCGGCCCGGTCAGGGCGTCCAGCAGGGCCTGCCGGCCCGCTGTGTCCAGTTCCAGTGCCCGGTTCAGCGCGATCTCTACAATGGCGCTGGCAGCGGACAGAAGGGTCGGGCCGGGGAACATCAGGGTTTGATTCCCACGTGCAGGGCGACAATGCCGCCGGTCATGTTGTAGTACTTGCAGTTCACCAGACCGGCCTGTTCCATCATACCTTTCAGGGTGTCCTGGTCCGGGTGCATGCGGATGGATTCGGCCAGGTACTTGTAGCTTTCACTGTCGCCCGCGATGAGTTGGCCCATCAACGGCAGGGCGGTGAACGAGTAGGTGTCGTAGGCCTTGCTCAGCAGTGGGTTGGTGGGCTTGGAGAATTCCAGCACCATCAGCTTGCCGCCGGGTTTCAGGACCCGGGCCATGTCCCGCAGGGCCTGGTCCTTGTCGGTGACGTTGCGCAGGCCAAAGGCGATGGACACGGCCTGGAAGCTGTTGTCCGGGAATGGCAGGTGCTCGGCATCGGCCTGCACGTACTCGATGTTGCCAGCGTAGCCCCGGTCGGTCAGCCGGCTGCGGCCTACCTGCAACATGGAGGCGTTGATGTCGGCCAGGACCACCTTGCCGGTGGGGCCGACCAGGTCAGAAAATTTCATGGTCAGGTCGCCGGTGCCACCGGCAATATCCAGTACCTGATGGCCCTGGCGAACACCGCTGAGTTCAATGGTGAAACGCTTCCACAGCCGGTGGATGCCCATGGACATCAAATCGTTCATGAGGTCGTATTTGCCGGCCACGCTGTGGAAAACCTGAGCCACCTGGCTGGCTTTCTGGCTCCTGGGTACATTGCGGAACCCGAAGTGGGTTACGTCGTCCTGGCCGTTGCCGGGGGTGCCCGGTGTTTGCTGCTCGCTCATGGGTGTTGGTCCTGTCAGAATCTCAGGTTGGTATTCTAACCTTTGAGGGGTTGGCTACAAGTTTATTGCCGACTTACACTGTAAATCTGTCTCCAAACAACCGAGAAAACTGATCCATGTCTGTCATTGATATTCATCGCGCCCACTCCCTGGACAAAGCCCACGCCCGTGAAGCGGCAGAAACCCTGGCGAAAGATCTGTCGAAGCAGTTCGACGTCAATTACCAGTGGGAGGGCGACCTGCTCACGTTCAAGCGCAGTGGGGTGAAAGGCCACCTGGATCTCTCTGACAGTGATTTGCACATCCGCCTGGAACTGGGGCTGATGCTGCGCCCGTTCAAATCCCGTATCGAGCAGGAAATTCACTCGCAACTGGACCAGATTCTCACAGCCTGAGCCCGGTTAAAGGTTGCCCGGTACCGAGAAGGGTTCCGGGTGGCTCGCCAGTATGTTCTCCATCACCTGTTTTTCCCGGCCGATCAGCCGTTCAATCAGCACGTCGACATCCTCCATCTTCCGGAATGCGCTGTAGCCCCGGTGCAGGAAACTGTGCAGATCGCCCAGCTCGGCCATTTCCGCCGGCCCCCGGCTCATCGACAGCAGCCAGCCCAGGGTGCGGTTGCGCACGTAGCGGTCCAACTGCTGGCCAGTGTCGGCCACCAGTTCCAGTTGCCGGCTGCGGATGCTCAACTGGCCGCTGGCCCGATAAGCGTCGCAATAGTCGCTGGTGGTGATTGAGGCGGTACTCAGGTTGTGCCGGTCAAACCATTGTGCCAGTTCAAGATCCAGGCTCTGGGTGACCAGGTTCAGTTCAACCAGCCCGGCGAAGGTGCCCAAGAGATGGTCTGGTAGCCACTTCACCATCTTCGGGAAGACCCGGTCGATGTTATCGTCCCGTTGGGTCATGCCAGCAGGGGCGTAAAGGTCTGTCAGCAAGAATTCCAGGCCAGTGTGATAGCCGGGGTTCTGGTAAAGGTCCTGGTGCGTGGCTTTCAGCCGTTCCGCTTGCCAGTCGGCGATGCGGCGGGTGTCTTCCAGCAGGGGGTGGGCTGACTTGAGCTGGCGAAAGTCGTGGTATTCCAGTAGCAGGCGTTTAAGCCGGTGGGCGTTTTCTGAATTCACGTCCGTTGTGACCAGGCGCTCACGATACATGCAGGGGCTCCAATAAAACCGGCGACAAGAGGCATGGCCTCAGAAAAAGGCGCTCAGTTTAGCGAAGCGGAAACCGGGCTGCACCTGTTAAGGTTCAGCCCTCGGCGGCAACAGGCAGAGTTTCCAGACCGGGCACCCATTCCTTGCTGTCCAGCGTGATGAAGTGGCTGGGGGCTTCGGTTTCGATGATGCGCATGTTGGTCGGGCTGGTACGGGCACTGGCCAGCATGGCATTGCGATCCAGGATGCGATCCGTCGCAGGTATCAGGAACGTGCCATGGCGCACATGCTGGTACACCGAGGTGTCTGTGCGGACCATCCACTCCATGATATTTTCAATGTTGCGCACGATGGTCAGATGATCCTTGGTGGCATAGAACAATTTGTTCAGCAGCTGCCGTTTTCTCGGGTTCATCTTGCCAAAGAATGTCTGGCCATAGGCGGATTGCGGCGCGCTGTTGATCAGACGGATCAGCCAGGGCCACATGCCGTGGCTGACCGGCTCCAGCAGGGTGGTCACCAGGGCGTGCAGTTTGCCCTGGGGCAGCACTGGCGCTTCCAGCACAATTTCGACATCTTCGTACAGCTCTGGCCACTGCTTGATGGCTTCAAGAATCACCGCACCACCCCTGGAGTGGCCGTGGATCCGGATATTGCGGGTGCTGGGCAGGTTTTGCAGTGCCTGATTCAGAATACAGGCATCATACTCAATGGTACCTTCCAGGTGCTTGATGGGCACTTCCCAGCCCGGGTTCTCCGGCGTTACACCGTTTACCGGAATATGGTAGTTGCTGCAGGTGAGAAGAATCAGTTCGGTGGTCGGGCCGTCATAGGCCTGGGTGAAGTAACAGTGATTTTCCAGAAAGCCGTGGACGCCGATGACGGTATGTTCCGCAGCGCCGCTATGATTCCGCACCGATACGGCGCCTTTACCAACACGGTAAACCCGGCCTGAGAACATCTCTGAATAGGCGCTCTCGATAGGCTTGATCAGTTTGCGAACATGACTGGCTTTCATGATTCATCTCCCCCGGCATTGCAATGGACTGTTATTGGTTTTGGTTGTGCCGGTCTCTCATTTGTACCGCGTTTGGCTGGGCGAGTTAGTGGCACTACCGCCGGGATTTCCGGAGATCTGTAGCCAATCGCGCAGCATCGTGGTCCTTCTCTATAACCATTGCATCATTACATATAACCAGTATAGAGCCGAAGGGTTACTTGCAGGTAATTTTTTGTAACGCTGTGGGCGACGCACGGTGATGGAGCCCCGTAAAGGACTCTGGCACAATGCGGGATTGGCTTTTTACTTATCGGGCACGTTATTCATCGGGGACTATCAGGTTTGAACCAGGAGCAATCGCATCTCATGCTGCCTTCGGATTCGGCCTGGCTGGCTTTGGAACGGCCGGAAAACCCCATGACCATTACCATTATGCTCCGGGTTGACGGCTTGACGGCCGGCCGGTTCCGGGAATTTCTGGAGGTGTACTGGACCGCCTGGGAGCGTTTTCTCTGCCGCCCGGTCTGGAAGGCGCCGGCCTGGTACTGGCAGAAAGACCCCACTTTTTCCGTTTCCCATCACCTTGACGTGGTGATAGACCGGTTTGATCAGCATCAGTTGCAGGACTGGGTGTCGGCGCGGCTGAACGAGCCGCTGCCGCGGTATCGCCCGGGCTGGAAGTTCTGGCTGGCGCCCAACGCCCAGGGTGGTGCGGCCTTGCTGCTGCGCCTGCATCATTGTTACGCCGACGGGCTGTCCCTGCTGGGCATTTTCTCAACACTATGCCCGCCGTCGCCCCGGCAGTACCCGGCCATCTATGGCGCTGCCGAGTTGCCGCAGCTGGAACGGTGGACAACCTACGCCAGGCAATGGTTGGGAAATATGGCTGCCCAGGCAGGCCAGGTTTCCGGCGCGATACCGGATGATGGCCCCACCAAAGGAGTGGGGCACGCCGGGCGGGCACTGGAGGCCAGTGCCCGGATGGTGCATGAGCTCAGCGAGTTTCTGGTGGAACCGGCCGATACGCCCTCTGAGTTGCGGCGGCCATTGCTGGGCCGGCGTAGCTGTCGGTGGTCTGAACCGGTGGCGCTTGACCGTTTTCGTGCAGTCGCATCGGCCACCCATACTACGATCAACGATGTGTTACTGGCCTGTGTGGCGGCTGCTGTGCGCCCACGGCTGGGGATGTCACCAGAACAGTTGGACGATGCGGTCATGCATGCGGCCGTGCCCGTGGATATCCGGTCCCGGATGCCGGAGGGGGTTCGGCCGGAGGACGGCGAGCCCGGCAACTGCTTTGGCACGGTGTTCGTGCCCATGCCGGTGGATGGAGCCAGTGCCCTGGAGCGGCTGTTCCGCATCAAGCATGAAACCCGCAAGCTCAAGAAGAGCTGGCAGCCGGGGATCGCCTGGGGGCTGACGGCCAGCGCCGCGCTTTTGCCGGAGGTGGGGCGCAAACCACTGGCTGACCTGTTTTTCCGCAAGGCCTCTGCGGTGGTGTCCAATGTGCCTGGTACGCCGGAGACCCGTTACCTGGCCGGTTGTGCCATCACCGAGCAGATGTTCTGGGTGCCCCAGGCCGGCGATATCGGGTTGGGTGTGAGTATCGTCAGCTACGCCGGTCAGGTGCAGTTTGGTGTGGTGGCGGATGAGGCCATTCTGGCCAACCCCCATGAGTTTCTTGATGACTGCTTGTCTGAACTGGACCAGTTCACGGGTGGTCTTTCCACGTAGTCGTACTTCCAAAGTTTCGTTTCAAATGCCTCCCAAATGAGCAGAAAACCTGCTCGCTGGAAGCATTCCCCCCTGTTGTTGCATCACCGACCATGGAAATCAGGCGTCAGACCTCGCCTGGAGCGATCGGATAACCGGTCCTCTTATCCCAGATTTCCAAAAAACAACCGGGGGATGTATGAAAAACAACAACTTCAGAAAGTCAGGGTTGGCCATTGCCATGATGGCGGCCATGGGAGCCAGTGCCGGAGCCAATGCAGCCATTGAACTGTACAACGAGGACGGCACCAGCTTTTCGGTGGATGGCTACTTCAATGCGTTTTACGTGAACCGTGATGACAAAGTTGCTGACGTGCGCAATTCCGACGTCAAGATGGGTTTTTTGCCGAACACCATCGGCTTCAATTTCAGTAAGGAGATGGGCGACCTGACACTGGGTGGCCGTTCATCGTTCTGGAGCACGATCAACGACAGCCTGCAGTCGCCGACCGACACCGCAATCGATGTGCGTCAACTGTATGCAACCGTGGATGGCGCTTTTGGTCAGGTCCTGATTGGTAAAGATTTCGGCCTGTACGCCCGTTCCAATATCTTCCTGGATGAGATCCTGATGGGTTTTGGTTCTCCGGGTGCAGCCACAGGCGTGTCTTTCGGCAATATCCGCACCGGCTACCCTTACCCAAATCCGTCAGCCCAGATCACCTATCGCACACCGGACATGGGCGGCCTGAACGTTGCAGCGGGTATTTTTGAGCCTGCCAACACCACGCCGGGCGCCCAGTCTGAGCAGTCTGCCCCGCGTTTTGAGGCGGAAGTCACCTACAGCGCTGACCTGAACGGCGTGGCCTTGACGGGTTGGGTGAACGGTCGTCATCAGAGCTCCGAAAACGCCACTACCAAGATCGACAGTCAGGGCGTTGGCTATGGTGTGAAAGCGGCTGTGGCCGGTCTGTCCCTGACGGCTTCAGGCTTCACTTCCAAAGGCGATGTGCCGGTTCTGATTACGGATGGGGCTCTGGCCTCTGAAGAGGACGCCGATGGCTACCTGGTTCAGGCTTCCTACACCCTGGGGGCGAACCGCTTTGTGCTGTCTTACGGTGAAACCGATTCCGATCAGGGCAATTTCGAGACCGAGAATATGTCTGTAGCCGTGTTCCACGACGTTAACAGTAACTTCAAGCTGGTGGCCGAATACAATATGTTCGAGCAGGAAACCAAGTCTACCGGTGTGAAAACCGCAGACGCCAACACTCTGGCACTGGGTGCCGTTGTGATGTTCTGAGGAGCTTCGCTCCTGTCTATGGCCTTGCAGGTAGCCGGCAGGAAGCCGGTGCGCCTGCGATGGCCGTCTCAGACTAAAGTGCCGGTTTGCTCTTGCCAAAACCTGGCTGCGTCACCGGACATTGATTCAAGGGGAAGATAATCAATGGCTTACGGAAGATTTGGCGCGCCGACAAAGTGCACTGAAGTCGCATTGGCTGGTGGTTCAGGAGGCGTAGAATCGGTATCAGATTCCCGTATTCCGAGCAGGCTACCGATGAAGCCAGTCAGTCAGTTACCCGCAGTGCGAGTCGCCAGTTCCAGCGTCCGCGAGCCCGAGCTGGCCGCGGCAGAGCTTGCCAAGCGGCTTGTGCACGACAACCTGGGTTGCGTGCTGTTCTTCTGCTCTGTTGAGTATGACCTGCAGAAACTGGGTCCCGCTCTGCAAAAAGCCTTCTCTGGTGTGCGTGTCTACGGTTGCACCTCGGCCGGTGAGATTACCGAGCAGGGATACGACCGGGGCTGCATCAGCGCCATCGGGTTTGATGCCCGTTACTTCGCCATCGATTGTGCTTTGATTCGGCAGCTGGATCGATTCACCCTCCAGGACGCCCAGGGTGTCATTGACCAGATGCTGACCACCTGCCGGGATGCCAACCTGGCGCCGGTCAAGGGCAATACCTTTGCCATTACCTTGCTGGATGGTCTTTCCAGCCGGGAAGAACTGGTACTGGCGACTCTCAATGCGGCTTTAGGCACAATCCCTCAGTTTGGTGGATCTGCGGGGGACGACGAGCGCCTGGCCGATACCCACGTTTATTACGATGGTGAATTTCACTGCGGGGCGGCCACCGTCATGCTGGTCAATACCCCGCTGGATTTCCGGGTGTTCTCGACCCACCACATGGAACCGCTGGATGAAAAACTGGTGGTTACCCGGGCCTGTCCGCAAAGCCGGACTGTATACGAGTTGAACGCGGAGCCGGCGGCTGAGGTCTATGGTCGGGCGGTGGGCGTATCGCTGGATGAACTGGACCGCAAGGTGTTTGCCCTGCGGCCCCTGGGCGTTCGAGTGGGAGGGAACTATTTCGTTCGCTCTATCCAGAGAGTCAATCCTGATCGCAGTCTCACGTTCTATTGCGCAGTGGAGACTGGCATTGTCATGACCGCCATGGCGCCGGGTTCGCTCCTGGACAGTGTACGAACCCAGATTGAAGCCTCCGAGCGGGTGGTCGGCACACCGCTGGTAACACTGGGGTGCGACTGCTTTTTACGCCGGCTCGAAGCCGAGCTGACCGGACAAAGTGACGCGGTTTCCGAATTCCTCAAAGCGCACCGTGTGGTGGGGTTCAACACCTACGGGGAGCAGTTCAACGGTATGCACATTAATCAGACCTTTACGGGGGTGGTCATTGGCCAGCCTGAGTTCAGTACCTGATCTCCCCGAATCTTCCGGCGAGTCCGCCAAGGACCAACGCATTGCGGAACTGGAAGCTGAAAACCGGCGCCTGCGTGACATCCGGGACGCGCTGATTGTTCGGGTGGAGTCTGGCTCTGCCCACAAGCCGGAGCCCTACGCGGCGTTCGAGCACTCGGTGATACTGGCCGAGCAGGTCCGTGAGCGCACGGAAGCCCTGAACCTGACCATGGAAGAACTCAAGGCCAGTAACAAAGCTCTGATGCGTGCCCGGGAAGAGGCGGAGACCTCGCGCCAGCGCCTGAACGATGCTATTGAAAGCATTGCTGATGGATTCGTATTGTTCGACCACAACCACTGCCTGATTCAGACCAACAGTCGTTTCCGGAGTTACTGGCGCCATGCCGGTGTGCCGGTGCCGGCAGCGGGCACCCCGATAGACAAGGTGAAATCGAAAGCGCTGAGCTCCGGGCTGGTCGTCGAGGAGCACAGCCACGAGGATGCCGAGGGCACGGTGTTCCTGCTGTCCAACGGCCGCTGGGTGCAGATGACCGAAAGGCCCACGCGGGAAGGCGGGCTTGTGGTGCTGTATTCCGACATCACTGACGTCAAGAACAGCGAAATGGCGCGCCGTATCAAGGCGCTGGAAGAAAGCGAGCGTTGGATTCGCGTGGTGACAGACCATGTGCCGGCATTGATTGCATACGTGGGCGCTGATCTGACCGTGCAGTTCTGCAACAAGGTTTACCAGGCCTGGTATGGCCAGCCCGGGCAGTCGCCCCTGGGTATGCGCCTGGACGAGGTGCACGAGCCTGAATTTTACCAGCGGCTGCTACCCCAGATTCTGGAGGTCATGGACGGCCACAGCGTGACATTCGAGTTTGACGAAACCGGTGTTCGGGGTGAGCAGCGGTACATGCTCAGATCGTATGTGCCCAACGTTGATGACAATGGCGAAGTGGTCGGCTTCTTCGTGCTGATTCGTGATATTACCGATCGCCGAAAAACCGCGCTGGCGTTGGAGCAGGCCTATGACAACCTGGAAAAGCGGGTACGGGAGCGCACAGCGGCACTGACCGGCCTCAACGCCCAGCTTCGTCAGGAGATCTCCGAGCGTGCAGCGGTTGAGGCGCGCCTCAGGGAGGCCAAACTGGAGGCTGAGCGGGCCAATCTGTCGAAAACCAAGTTTCTGGCCGCCGTCAGTCACGATCTGCTGCAGCCGCTCAATGCTGCCCGTCTGTTCACCAGCGCCTTGCAGGAGCAAAGCTTCGGCCCCAGGGCCGAGGGCCTGGTGCGCTCGGTCAGCACCTCGCTGGATGACGTCGAGAACCTGCTGGGCACGCTGGTGGACATTTCCAAGCTCGACGCCGGGGTGATCAAACCGGACGTGACCGCCTTTGATCTGCGGGATCTGCTCAACAACATCGCCCGGGAATTCCGTCAGATGGCTTTGGCAGAGGGGCTGCGGCTGGATTTCGTGCCATCGTCGGCGGTGGTGCAGTCTGACTCCCAGCTGTTGGCCAGAATCCTGAGAAACTTCCTGACCAACGCGATCCGTTACACCGGTCAGGGGCGCATCCTGCTCGGTGTTCGCCGCCGGCATGATCACGTGTTACTGCAGGTTTGGGACACCGGCCCGGGTATTCCCGAGGACAAGCTGACCGAGATCTTCCAGGAATTCAAACGTATTCGCCCGAGTGGCTCTCAGGCCGACAAGGGGCTGGGCCTGGGGCTGGCGATCGTCGACAAGATATCCCGCATGCTTGGGCATGAGGTGTCTGTGGCGTCGACTGAGGGCAAAGGCTCGGTGTTCAGCGTGCGGGTGCCGCTGGGGCAGTTGCAGCCCTCGCCGGCGGCGACCACGGATATCCAGAAGGTCGAAGTGGATCACGGCATGTCCGGCGCCAGGGTGTGGGTTATCGACAACGATCTGGCCATCTGTGAGGGGATGAAAACCCTGCTGGAGGGTTGGGACTGCAGGGTGGTGACCGCCGTCTCTGTGCCTGATCTGGACGCCAAAGTGGATATCGCCAGCACACCGGTGGACCTGATCCTGGCGGATTACCATCTGGACAACGATGAGAATGGTGTGGATGCGGTTGCCCAGATCAATGGCCGGCGAAGTCAGCCGGCGCCGGTGTTGATGATCACAGCCAATTACACCAACGAACTGAAACAGCACATCCGCGAGTTGGGGTATCTGCTGATGAACAAGCCGGTCAAGCCGCTGAAATTAAGAGCGGTGCTCAATCATGTCTTGAGGGGCTGAGCCCCTCAAGACTGGTCAACGCTTCAGGTACTGGCTGAAATCCACATCACTGGCCGACAGAATGGCCTGCACCCGGTTGTGCACACCGAGTTTCCTCAGAATGGCCGAAACGTGGGCTTTCACGGTGGTTTCTGCAATGTTCAGGTTGTAGGCGATCTGCTTGTTGGACTCGCCTTTGGACATTCTTTCCAGCACAAGTAACTGGCGACGGGTCAGGGAGTTGAGCAGTTCCGGGGAAATGGGGTTGTCTTCGTGCCGGGCTCTGCGGCTGTTACTTTCCTTGCCGGTGCGGATTATGTCGGAGGGCAGGTATACGTTGCCATTCAGGATCTGCTGGATGGCTTCGGTCATCTGGGCCCGGGGTGAGGATTTGGTGATGAAGCCCACGGCGCCGTAAGTGATCGCCTGCAGCACCACCTGTTTGTCTTCCTCAGCGGATACGATGACCACCGGAATGGTCGGCGCCTCGTTGCGCAGGGTAATCAAGCCGTTGAGGCCGTGCATGCCTGGCATGTTCAGATCCAGCAGGATGAGGTCGAGGTCGTCGTTTTCGCGGGTGATTTCCAGCGCGCTGTCCAGATCATCGGTTTCGATAATCTCACTGCCCTGGAATCCTGAGGCGATCACACTGCTGATCGCTTCCCGGAACAGGGGGTGGTCGTCGGCAATCAGAATCTTGTACGCCGGCTCCATGGATGTTTCTGCCTGTTTATTGTCGTCTTCGGGAGTGGTGTCGGATTCATCATAGCGTTTTTCCGACGAGAGTGCGGCATCAAGCTCGGTTAACATGGCGGCCTCCTGTGCAGAAGGTGTCTGCATGGGTGCGATCACCTTCTGTTTATTATTGTGATGGTTTCATTACACGCCATATTGGCCTTGGGTTGAATGCGACCATCGCACCAAAAAACAGGCACCAAAGTACTATTCTTGAAGGGCTGAGGGCTTCGTATCGTGATGGTATGAAGCATCACACAAGAATAACTCAAGCCGTACACCCGGGCCTCAAGGGGTGGTTCTCACGGGGCTTTCGCGTGCTCAGCCTGGTGTTTGCCGTGGTTTTGCTGGTAACACCGGACAACGGCTATTCGCGGGAGCCGGCGGGGTTGCCCGTTCTCAGCATCAGCGTGCTTCAGTTCGGTACCGCCCACTGGGAGCTGGATCATCTGCAACACAGAAAGCTGGACCAGAAGAACGGCTACCGGCTTGACCTGAAACTGGTGGCGAATTTGCCAGCGTCACGGTTGGCAGTCACCAGTGGTTCCGTGCATGGCGCGGTGGCTGATTTGCTCTGGGCGCAGTCGCGATTCCAAGCCGGCACCCCCTACCTGTATGTGCCGTTCTCAAGCCAGATCGGGGATATCGTCGTGCCGGAGGCGTCTGCGATTCGCTCGGTGGCTGACCTGGCAGGCAAACGCATCGGCGTAGCCGGCGGGCCGGACAGCAAGGGCTGGGTGCTGCTGACCAAGGTGGCAGAGCGACAGGGTATCGATCTGGCTCGAGATGCCCGGGTGCAGTTTGCCGCCCCGCCACTACTGAACCAGGCGCTAAAGCGTGAGCAGGTTGATGCCATCGTCACCTACTGGCACTTCTCTGCCCGGCTCAGAGGCGAGGGCGGCTGGCGTTCGGCTTTCGGGATGGCGGACCTGCTCAGGGCTCTGGACCTGGAACCAAACCTGCCGGTACTGGGTTATGTCTTTCCCTCAGAATGGGCGCAACAGCATGCCGGGTTGATTGAACGCTTTGCCCGTTCGCTGCAACAGGCAAAAGCCGAGCTGGCCGGTGAACCTTCGCACTGGCAGCGGTTACGGCCTCTGATGGGGCAGTCCACAGAGGCCGTGTTCGAAGCCCTGCGGGATGGCTTTGTGGCGGGCACCCCGGCGCCGCTGACCGAGCAGCGCCGTGGCGATCTCCAGCGGCTGCTGGTGCTCACAGGCGCTGATGCCGAGGCCCTGATGCCCGAAGCCCTGTTCTACCGGAGCCCGCCGTGAGCAGCCAGGCAGGTCGCCCGCCGGTCTGGAGCTACTGGTTGGTACTGCCCCTGTTTATTGTGTTCTGGGGGCTGTTTGCCTGGCACCTGGAATCCCCGTTGCTACCCGGACCATTGCAGGTGCTGGAAACCTTGATGAAGGAAGCGCGGGGCGGTCAGCTCTGGTTCCATCTGGGCGCCACGCTGGCACGGGTCGCGGTGGCGTTTACCCTGGCGATGCTGCTGGGTACGTGTATCGGTATTGTGATGGGCCGGTCGCGCACCGCCAACGCACTGTTTGATCCCATGCTGGTGCTGCTTCTGAACCTGCCTGCGCTGGTCACCATCATACTGATGTATGTCTGGTTCGGGCTGGTGGAGGCGGCTGCGGTGATGGCGGTTGTTATCAACAAGATCCCGAATGTCGCCGTCACAGTGCGAGAAGGTGCACGCAGCCTGGACTACCGGCTGGAACAGATGGCTACCGTGTACGGATTTACCCGCTGGCAGCGGCTCCGGCAGGTGTGGGTGCCGCAGCTCTTTCCTTATCTGATGGCGGCCACCCGGGGAGGGCTTTCGCTGATCTGGAAAATCGTTCTGGTGGTTGAACTGCTGGGGCGTTCCAGCGGTGTCGGTTTTCAGCTGCACCTGGCGTTCCAGGTGTTCGACGTTGCAGCCATTCTGGCCTACAGCCTGGCGTTTATCGCCGTTGTGCAATTGATCGAACTGGGGCTGTTACAGCCTGTGGAAAGACGGGCCAATCGCTGGCGACAGCCGGAGCAGGCCCATGCTTGAGCTGAGAATACGCGGTCGGGACTATGCACAGCCCGTGCTGGGCGAAGTGTTTGCCACCATCAAGCGTGGCGACCGCATCTGCTTGCTGGGGCCGTCCGGCATCGGTAAGACCACGCTGATCAATGCCATCGCCGGCCTGGATCACTCAATGCCGGCCGGTGCGGTGGTTGGTCGTGAAACACTGCGAGTCGGGTACCTGTTTCAGGAGCATCGGCTGTTGCCCTGGCGAAGCCTGAAAGCCAACCTCCGGCTGGTGGGCGCGAGCGATGAGGAGGCTGAGCACCTGTTGCGACAGGTTGGTCTGGCCGGTTATGGCCATTACCTGCCGGATCAGCTTTCACTGGGGATGGCGCGCCGTGCTGCGTTGGCCCGCTGCCTGGCGGTCAAGCCGGACCTTCTACTGCTGGACGAGCCCTTTGCCTCGCTCGACCCGATCATGGCGGGAGATCTGAAACAGCTGATCGCCGGCATATTGGACGCAAACCCGGATATGGCCATGATCTGTGTGACCCACGACAGCGGTGATGCAGAGTTACTGGCAAACCGGCTCTGGTACCTCGATGGTAAGCCGGCAAGGTTGCAATGGGACGACCGGGTGGTGGAGTCGGGAGCCGTTCGCGAGTTGTTAGAGCAGCTGAGGAGGCTGGATAGAGTGGGCTCCTGACACTCGGCCGGATCAGGCGGGCTTGCTCCCCAGGATTTTCGTCCGCTGGGGGCGAAAACCCGCGGTAGCGAAAAGCGAAAGTACGATGGTCACGCCGGCGGTTATGCCGACGGCCAGAGGGTTCCATTCCAGATAGAGTGAAAACCGGATCGCTTCAACTGCGTGGGTAAACGGATTGAACTGGCAGATCCAGTAAAGCCATGGGCTGGCTTCGTTCATGCGCCACAACGGATACAGGGCGGAAGACATAAAGAACATCGGGAAAATGACAAAGTTCATCACCCCCGCGAAGTTCTCCAGTTGTTTTATCCAGGTGGCTATCAGCAATCCCAGTGCGCCCAGCATCAGGCTGGTGAGGACCAATGCGGGCAGAATCGCCAGGTACCCCCATCGGGGTGGCTCTACGCCAACCAGCCATGCGATCAGCAGAAAAACATAAACCTGGGCCACGGAGACAAAACCCATGGCCAGCAGTTTGGTAATCAGCAGAAATGGCCTGGGCAGGGGGCTCATCAACAGCACCCGCATGCTGCCGAGCTCCCGGTCATACACCATCGACAGTGCGCCTTGCATGCTGTTGAACAGGATGATCATGCCGCACAGTCCGGGCACGATGTAGGTTTCATAAGTGATGTAGGTCTGGTACGGGGGAATAATGGAAATGCCCAGAACCGCCCGGAACCCGGCGGCGAATACCACCAGCCAGAGCAGGGGCCGCACCAGCGCACTGGCAAAGCGGGTGCGTTGCTGCCAGAACCTGAGCCATTCCCGGGTCTGGATGCCCATAAAACAGTGCCAGTAATCGATGGCTTTCATATTAGCCGGCTCCGGTCAGTTTGTGGAACGTGTCTGCCAGATTCTGTGCGCCTTGCTCCTCGCAGATCACCTGTCCCGTGCCGTTTGCCAGCAAGCGGCCCTGGTGCAGAATCAACACCTTGTCTTGCTCCTGAACCTCTTCAATCAGGTGCGTGGCCCAGAGTACGGTCAGCCCGTCTTGCTCGCACAGGGTCCGAACGTGTTCGTTGAGTGCCCGCCGGCTGGCGACATCGAGGCCTACGGTGGGCTCATCCAGAAGTAACAGGGAGGGTTGATGAAGCAGTGCACGCGCAATTTCCACCCGCCGCCGGTGCCCCCCATTGAGCTGGCGAACCGCGTCGTCGGCCCGGTCGAGCAGATTGAACCGGGCCAGCTCCCGGTCACCACGGGCCCGGGCTTCTTTGCGGGACAGGCCATGCAGCGCGGCGTGGTAGTGCAGATTCTGGCGAACGGACAAGTCCAGATCCAGGGCATTCTGCTGGAACACCACGCCGATCTTCCGCATCGCCTCTGCGGGCTGTTTTCTGAGCGACTGGCCGCCCAGCAAGACATCGCCCTGCTGCAAGGCCAGTAGCCGGGTGAGCAAGCCAAACAGGGTGGATTTACCTGCCCCGTTTGGGCCCAGAAGTGCATGGAAACGGCCAGAGGTCAGCGCGAAGCTGACCTCCTTCAGAACCGCTTTGTCTCCGTAGCGGAAGCTGATGTCCCGGGCTTCGATGGTCATGAAGTCGGATCAATCACCACACCCCAGGGGTAGCGGCCCACCTTGATGGATTTGATGACCTTGAGCTCGTCTACATCAATCACAGAGACATCGCCAGAGACACCGTTGGTGGTGTAAAGGAACTTCTCATCCTTATCCAGTGCCAGCTGCCATACCCGGGAACCGACCAGCAGATAGTCCAGAACCTCATAGGTCTGGGCATCCACCACGGCGACGTGGTTGGACGGCCCCAAGGCCACAAAGGCGTACTTGCCGTCAGAGGTCAGCTGAATGCCAACCGGCTGAACGCGGTCCTGGGGTACGCCGCGGATCTTGAAATCAATCTGCTTGATCTCTTCGATGGTGTCGACGTCAAAGATGTGCACGGTGCCGCCGATTTCGGCTGAGGCCCAGGCGATCTTGCTGTCTTTGGTGAACTCCACATGGCGGGGGCGCTGGCCAACGACCACGTTCTTCTCGATTTCGAAGGTCTCGGTGTTGATCCAGTGCAGCATGCTGGTGGTTTCACTGGTGTTCACCGCCCACTTGCCGTCGGGACTGACTGCCATACCCTCCGGCTCGATGCCGACATCAATCTGGGCCAGCACATCCTTGGTTTGTACGTCTACCACCGTCACGATGGCATCGTCCTCATTGGCAATATACAGGTGCCGGTTGTTCGGATGCAGGGCGAACTGCTCTGGGTCCTCGCCGGAGGGCAGGGTGTCGATGATCTTCCGGGTGGCCAGGTCCAGCACCTGCACCGTGTCATCGTCACTGGCACAGATATAGAGTTTGGTGAAGTCCTTCGACAACAGGATACCTCTGGGGCGTGCGCCAACCTCAATGGTATCGATCACTTGGTGGGTGTCTGTATCGATCACAGACAGGGTGTTGTCCTTCTCGTTGGAAACGTAGGCCAGGCTGGCCACTGCAGGTCCGGAAAGACCGATCATGGCCGCTAGAGCAGCGTGTTTGAACAATGATTTCATGGTGTTGCTCCTTCTTGTTTTCAAAGTGGCGCCGCTCAGGGTCAGCCGTTGATACGACACTGGCTTTCGGGCTTGTCGAACCCGAGGGTGTCCATTTCGGTATTGGGGTGCAGAAAGCCCTCGAAGGGGGCCTGAGCCACCAGACTTCTGGGATGCACCAGCGGGATTGGCTGGCGCAGTTGTCCGTTCCAGTCCCTAAAGCTCAGACTGCGCCCCTTGAAGGCGGCCAGCTGGAACTTGTCGGTAAACAGGAAGTCGCGAATCTCGCTGGCGTCGGCCACTTTCAGATCGGTGACCGCCGTGCCAATTGAACGGACAGCGGCCCAGGCAGCGTAGTCGTCGCCATTCATATCGCGCTCGGCCAGGGCCCGGAACCGGTTCTGAAGCTGCGCCGCGCCCCAGGCTTCAACCACCCGGTGCCAGGTAACCGGCACCATGCCCTGGGTGCCGACCACCGGCCTCGGCAGCCAGGTATTGAAGGGAACGTATTCGCCAAAATCGCCACGCACGTCGGCCACGACCACGGCATCATAGTTGCGGGCCTGGGTGAATGCGGGCAGTTCCTTGGCGGCGGTGCGGCGCAGGTCAGCGTCGAAGGTCCAGGGCTTGTCCTGGACAATCTTCAGACCAAAACGCTTGGCGGACCGGCGAAACGCATCGGCCCAGGCCCTGTCTTCGTCGGTCGGCCCGGTAATCAGAAACAGATTGTTCCAGCGCCGCATATTCAGCCACTGGCCCAGTGAGTCGGTGAGCATGGCGTAGCTGGGCACGGTATGAAGCAGGTTAACGTGGCATTCGGCAGTGCGAAGCGCATCGTCTTTGGCGCCGGCATTGAACACCAGGGCGTTATCGCTGGCCAGCCCCATAATCGCCTGCACGGTCTGGGCTGGGGCATTGACCACAAACAGGCGCGTACCGTTGGCTTGCATGGACTCGAAAGCTGCCAGGGCCTCTTCGTGGGAACCGGCAACTTCACTGTCCAGCTCATAGTTTTGCCCAAGGAATCGCCCGGTGGTCTGATTGTCGGCCAGCCCCAGTTCAGCGCCACGCAAGCCGGCGTCTTCGGGGTCTGCTATCACGTTGGATAACACAGGGCCCCTGTCTGGCACCCACTGCAGGTAGCCGATGCGAACGTCGAGAGACTCCGCCTGGAGAGAGCCTGCGCTGAGCACGGTGAGCAGGGTGGCTGCCGCTGTCCTGGATAACAAAGACATTGGATTCTCCGGTTTGTTGTTGTGATTCCAGCTTAGAGAAGGGGCAATGCCGGTGAAATATTCAGAAAGTAGGAAAGTGCCAGTACTAAAGAACTATTCCGGTTAAAGCTGGCGGGTTTAGCATGAGGGTGGACAGGCTGTTTACCCGCAATGGATAAAAACAATGACGGTATATCGGAAGATATCTCTATTGATGCTGGCGGTTTTTCTGCTCATCTATCTGCTCGGAGCGCTGTTTTACATCCAGCAGGCCCGCCATGATGTCCAGCGGGAACTTGGCGGTGTTGCCGGCCTTGCACAGAGTTTGGAAAGCCCCGACGGTCTCCCGGAGTCTGTCGTTAGCGGCATGCGTCACCTGACGCCGGCGGGTGATACCGGTACTGAAGTAAGCAGGGATGTGCCTGCCTGGTTCTCAGCACTAATTGCTAGAGAATTTCACCGGCCAGTGGTTAATGGCTGGCAGGTTGATCCCGCCGATGAGGTTGAGGAAATCTGGGAAGGGTTCCTGCTGGTTTCCGGTGCCTACGCGATTGGTACCTGCCTGTGCTTCCTCGCGCTGTTTGTTATGGTCAGGCGCGGCATGCGTACCCTCGCCAGCCTCTCTGAAGCCATGGGGGCAATCTCGGCGGGTCAACTCACTTCCCGGCTACCGCGTCAGCAAGAACAAGAGCTGGACTCTCTGATTTGCCGTTTCAATTCCATGGCCGAGGCGCTTCAGTCGGAACAGCAGACCGTCAGTCGACTGCTCAACGAACTGCTTCGGTTGCAGGACCGGGAGCGTGAACATATCGCCCGTGTACTCCATGATGACCTGGGGCAATACCTGACGGGCATTCGTGCCCAGGCGCGAAGCCTGCTCTACGATCCCGGCCTGAACGATCGGCAGAAGAAACAGGCCAGTGACCTGGCGGAAAACTGTGAGACCATCCAGAGGCATTTCCGTCACCTGCTCCAGGATTTGCATCCGCTGGTGATGGAGCAGTTGGGTCTGGGCAGCGCAATCCGGCATCTGACCGAACAATGGCAACAGCTTAGCGGCCTGGAGTGTCGCCTTGCGATGGACGACCGCTTGCCAGAATTTACCGGTGAGCAACAGACACACCTGTACCGGTTTCTCCAGGAGGCCTTGAACAACGTATCCCGTCATGCCAATGCGTCCTGCGCGACATTGGCGGTAGCCCTTAACGCCACGGAACTGAGCATTGAAGTGCGTGATGATGGCGTCGGAAACGATTGTCTGCCCGACAACGCTGGCCTGGGTGTGCGGTCCATGCGTGAGCGTGCCAGATGCCTGGGTGGTGAAGTAAAGTTCTTCAGTCGAATGGGCGAGGGCACCCGAATCCGGCTTGCCGTCCCGCTTACCCGACTGTGCCCAATCCCGGGGAGCATCGTGTGAAACTCATGATTGTGGATGATCATCAGGTCGTTCGCCAGGGGATTGCGAATCTCCTGCGTTCAATGCTGCCCGCGGTGGCGATCACCGAGGTCGACAACGGCGAGGATGCGGTCGCTTGCTATGGAGGGTTGCGGCCAAATGTGGTGTTGCTCGATATGGGGCTTCCCGATATCTCTGGTTTGGAGGTTGGGCGCCGACTGCGCCAGCGCTGGCGCGGTGCGGCCATTCTTTTCTTCACCATGCACGATGAGCTGCCCATGGTCAGGCAGGCTCTGGATATTGGCGGTTCGGGGTTTGTCTCAAAAAGCTGCGCCCCGGAGGAGCTGGCTGAAGCGGTGAAACGGGTCGCTGCTGGCCAACCCTACATCGAGCATCCGATTGCGACCCGTCTGGCAATGAACCAGGAGCGGCCGGTAGACCATCGGCTCAGGGATATGACCCAAAGGGAAATGGAGGTTCTTCTGATGTATGCCCGGGGTGAGAGTGTTTCAGGTATCGCTGGTCGATTGTGCGTCAGCAACAAGACGGTGTCTAACCACTTGGCGGGCCTGAAGAGCAAGCTTCAGGTTGCCTCGTCAGTGGAGCTGATTCATCTGGCGGTGGATGCTGGCCTTGTTCGTTATGGTCAGCTGGAGGAAGCAAGGCGGGTCTGAGCCCGCCCTGGTTCACCAGTCGAAGGGGCAGGCTGTGCAGCCCTCCATATGGGTTCCCTCGAACGTGGCGTAGTGAATGCGGGTTCCGGTCAGGTCGGCATCGGCCAGGTTGGCCAGCCCCAGCTTGGCTTCCTGAAGGTTTGCCCCCCGCAGGTTGGCGCCCTTCAGGTTGGCCTTTGGCATCCAGGAGATCTCGAAGCTGCTGAAGGGCATGGTGGCGTTCACCAGAGTGGCACCGGAAAACCGCGAGAAGTCGAAGTTGGCTCCGGTCAGGTCTGCCTCGCTGAAGTCCGCTCCCTGGGCGAACAGATACTCGCCCTGCATACCCTGTAACTGGGCATTCTTCAGGGACGCGCCCCTCATGCTGGCCCGGTAGGCCTGGAGCCGATATCCGGTAACATTGTCGAGAGTCGCCCCATCAAGGTTGGCACCGCGGAGGCTGGTATGGCTGATATTTGCGCCAGACAGGTTGGCACCGCGAAAGTTGGCTGAGTGCAGGTCCATATTGGACAGATCCGCCCCCTGTAGGTCAGCGCCGGCGCAACTAGCTTTGCGTTCCAGCTTACAACCGTTGATGACGGGGATTTGATCCATATCGGCCATATAGTCACTGGCCAGTGCCGATACGGTGAACAGTAACAATGAGGCGGTAATAACAGGTTTCATGATTTCACCTCTGACTCATAGGCAGAAAAAGGGGCCCGGCGAACTGCCAGGCCCAGTCCGGAGGAAGGTTAGCGGGAGGCCTGTGCCCAGGAGGGCATCTTGAATACCCAGAACGAACCTCCCTGGGAGACAGGTTTGGTCAGTTCGGCCATATCGCCGCCCCAAAGCGGAACTGCACCGCCGTAGCCGGAGGCGATGCCTATGTATTGCTCGCCGTCTATCTCCCAGGTGATCGGCGAAGAGATGATTCCCGAGCCGGTCTGGAATTTCCAAAGTTCCTCACCGGTCTTGGCATCGAACGCTTTCAGGTAGCCGTCTCCAGTGCCTGTGAATACAAGGCCGCCTTTGGTGGTCAGAACGCCGGCCCAAAGTGGCAACCGCTCTTTGTGTTCCCATTCGATCTCGCCGGTGAGCGGGTTCGTGGCTCGAAGGATGCCTACGTGGTCGTCATACATTCGCTTGATTCGAAAGCCTTGTCCCAGGTAGGCGGCCCCTTTCTTGTAGGTAACTTCCTCGGTCCAGTAATCTTCTTTCCAATGGTTGGCGGGTATATAGAACAGTCCGGTGTCCTGGCTGTAAGCCATAGGATTCCAGTTTTTGCCACCCAGGAAGGGCGGAGAGACTTCGATGGATTCGCCACGGGTTTCACCCTTCGGGACGGGCGGTGGGCGCTGGCCTTTTCTTTCCACGGGGCGGCCTGTTTCCAGATCGATGTGACTGGCCCAGGTAATGTTGTCAACAAATGGGAACGCTTTCTCGAGCTTACCGTTCGTGCGGTCGACCACATAGAAGAAGCCATTGCGGTCAGCGTGCGCGGTGGCTTTTACCTCGCGTCCGTCATCTGTGTACTCAAACAGCACAAGCTCGTTATTACCGGAAAAATCCCAGGCATCGTTCGGTGTGTGTTGGTAGAACCACTTCACCTCACCTGTTGTGGGGTCTACGCCAACCTGTCCCGACGTATAGAGGTTGTCATAATCCTGAGGGTTGCCACCCGGTGATGTGCGGGCCCAGGTGTTCCAGGGTGCGGGATTGCCGGCACCGATGATGATGGTGTTGGTCTCTGCATCGAAGCTGGCGCTTTGCCAAGGGGCTCCGCCGCCATGACTCCAGGCTTCAACCTTACCGGTGTCACGGGAGGAGTCGTCGGGCCAACTGGGCGCGCGAGGATCACCGGTTGGCGTGCTTTTTTTACCGTTGAGACGGCCATAATGGCCCTCGACGAACGGGCGCATCCAGATTTCTTCGCCGGTATCCGGGTCTCGGGCAAACAGCTTGCCTACAACGCCAAATTCATCACCTGAGGATCCGTGAATCAGCAAAACTTTGCCGGTCTTCTGATCCTTCGCGAGCGTGGGTGCGCCGGTCATGGTGTAGCCGGCTTCGTGGTCACCGAATTTCTTTCGCCAGACGACCTTACCGGTATCCTTGTTCAGGGCAACAATGCCCGCATCCAGAGTACCGAAGAAGACTTTATCACCAAAAATGGCAGCGCCACGGTTGACCACATCGCAACAGGGGCGAATGCCTTCTGGCAGCCGGTGACTGTATTCCCATAGCCGTTTTCCGGTTTTTGCATCCAGGGCCCACATGCGAGAGTAGGAGCCGGTTACATAGATAACACCGTCATGAACCAGTGCCTGGGATTCCTGCCCCCGTTGTTTTTCATCGCCAAACGAAAATGACCAGGCCGGAACCAGTCGTTCCACGTTGTCCCGGTTGATGGTGGTCATCGGGCTGTATCGTTGGGCCTTGGGGCCTATGCCATAGCCCAGCACGTTCTCGGTTGTTTGTGCATCATTGGCGATATCTTCCCAGGTTACGTTTCCGGCATTTGCCTGGCTGGCGAGACCTACCGCTGATCCGAGGGCCAGAGCCAGCCCTATCCCCCGCAGTAGCGGGCGCTTGCGTGTCTTGAAGTTCATTGTCTTTCCCCTTGTTTTTTGTTGTACCCATCGTCTTGCTCAAGGCATCGACGCCACGAGTATTGGCTTGGGGGGACGCTGTGGCGACGGAAAAAAGCATCGGATCAATGGGATGAAACCAACAGGAATCGGGAAAAGTTCCCAGGGTATGGCCATCATCATGAAAAACCGGGCGTTCTCTATGGGCAATGCGGAAGCTCATGCTTTGGCGTTGACTCTGAGCGTTTACTACTAAGGAACTAGTGTCTGAAAGCGAAAGTGGCATTCTATCGCTAGCACGGCCTCACCATACTTGTGGAAAGCTGCTGGTTGACGTCACACAAAAACAGCGCCAGCCATCGTGATTCAAAACAAGAGGTGGTCTAACCATGCTGACACACGTTTTCATTCGAACCCTGCTCGCTGCCACTTTGTCTGTTGGCGCTTCCTCCGCCTGGTCCCACGGGGATGTGACACCGCAACCGGTTGATACCGGTGCCTTGCCCGACCTTGGCAAGGAGCTGCGCGCGGAAAATCCGTTCCGTGAGGGCAACGAACACGGCTCACTCAACGAAGAAGCCATCAAAATTGGTCGCAGTGGCTATGCCGGTAACTGCGCTGTTTGCCACGGCATCGAGGCCATGTCTGGTGGCCTGACGCCAGACCTGCGTGAACTGGAAGAGTGGGACGACGAATACTTCATTGGCCGGGTCACCAACGGCACCGGCCGCGGTATGCCCTCCTTCAAGGACAATCTGGATCAAACCGCGATCTGGGCCATTCGCACCTACGTTGAGTCGCTGCCCAAGCCGGAATAATCCGGTTTGGAAACGATTTGTCGTCAGGAGGGTGAGTGATGAAAGCTGCGTTTCGTGTTTTGCTTGTGGTGTTTGCGATGCTGGCGGCGGTGGCGCATGGCCAACAGCCGCGCCTGCTCATTCCGGATCGCACCCTGGATATTATCCAGGATTCGGGTTTTCTGAACGTCGGCATGTATAAGGACTTTCCGCCTTACTCCTACGAGGAAAATGGTGAGGCGAAAGGTGTGGATGCGGATCTCGGTCGGCAGATCGCCGAGGCACTGGGTGTGGCGTTCCGGCCCTACTGGATCATTCCGGATGAAAACCTGGGGGACGATCTTCGCAACCACATCTGGAAAGGCCATTACCTGTCCAAAACACGCGTGGCGGACATCATGATGCGAGTGCCCTACGACAGTGTGTTCAAGTACATGCGTGACTCAACCGGCGAGATGATTAATGAGCAGGTGGTGTTTGTGGCGCCTTATCAGCAGGAGCGTTGGCAGATTGTGTTCGATGCCAGCAAGTTGGATGACATCAATACCGTCGCCAAATTCCAGTACCACCCGATTGGTGTGGAGATTGATACCCTGCCGGCCACCTACATGACCTCCTCGTTTGGCGGTCGCATGCGTGATCAGGTGCATCACTACATGAGTGTCGCCAAGGCGTTCGAGGCCATGGCAAGTGGTGAAGTGAGCGCCGTCATGGGCATGCGCGCGGAGCTGGAACACAGTCTGAAGTCTTATCCGGACCGTCCCTTCGTAAAGGCCAGCAATGGCTTTCCTGGTATCAGTAAACCGGTTTGGGATGTCGGCATCGCCATACGGCATACCCACCGTGCCCTTGGCTACGCCGTTGAAGCCGCTGTCGACCGGATGATCCGCAATGGCGAAGTGGCCCAACTGTATCAGCGGCATGGGCTCTCCTTTGGCCGCCCTGGATACTATGACGCGATTCTCGGGCCGGAAGAAGCCGAGTAGCCTTTGTGGACCGAATCCAGCCCGCCCCAGTGCGGGCTTTTTCGTTTCTGGCGGAGTCTTACTACCAAGTGATGAGAAAACCTGTGCGTGGGGTTAATTGTTGCAAATGCGGGTGCCAACAAGAATGGGTACAGAGGCGGGAAAAGTTCCCGGTTCGCCATCGAATCTGAAAACAAGAGAATTGGAGAACGCAACCATGAGATCAATCGCGATCGGCAAGACCTTTGCGGCCAGTGCCCTGGCACTAGCCGTTTCCTTCGGGGCCCACGCGGTCACCGACCAAGACCTGCTGAACGACCATAAAAGCATCGACAGTGTCGTGACCTACGGCATGGGCTATCAGGGCCAGCGCTACAGCCCTATGAAAACCCTGAACACCAAAAACGTTAAATATCTCCAGCCAGCGTGGGCGTTCTCCTTCGGTGGAGAGAAACAGCGTGGCCAGGAATCGCAGCCGCTGATCAAAGACGGTGTGATGTACGTGACCGGTTCCTACTCCCGCATGTGGGCAGTAGACGCCCGCACCGGTGAGGAACTGTGGCAGTACGATGCCCGCCTGCCAGACGGCATTATGCCCTGCTGTGACGTGATCAACCGGGGCGCTGCCATTTATGGTGACAAGGTTTACTTCGGTACTCTGGATGCCAAGCTGGTCGCGCTCAATAAAGACACCGGTAAGGTGGTCTGGATCAAGAAGGTTGCCGATTATCAGGAGGGCTACGCCATCACAGCCGCGCCCATCGTGGTCAACGGCAAGTTGATTACCGGCGTGTCTGGTGGTGAATTCGGTATCGTGGGTAAGGTTGAAGCCTACGACGCCAACACCGGTGATCTGCTGTGGACCCGCCCGACAGTAGAAGGCCACATGGGCTATGTCTACAAGAACGGCAAGAAGATCGAGAACGGTATTTCCGGTGGTGAGGCCGGCAAGACCTGGCCTGGTGATATGTGGAAGACCGGCGGCGCGGCAACCTGGCTGGGCGGCACCTACGATCCGGAAACCGATACCCTGTTCTTCGGCACCGGTAACCCGGCGCCCTGGAATTCGCACCTGCGTCCAGGGGATAACCTGTACTCCGCGTCCCGGGTTGCGATCGATCCGAACGACGGCAGCATCAAGTGGCATTTCCAGACTACCCCGAATGATGGCTGGGATTACGATGGTGTCAATGAGCTGATTTCCTTTGATCTGAAAGAAAAAGGAAAAACCATCAAAGCGGCTGCCACGGCGGACCGTAACGGGTTCTTTTATGTGCTTAACCGTGAGGATGGCTCGTTCATTCGCGGTTTCCCATTTGTTGACACCATCAGTTGGGCAACCGGCCTTGACCCGAAAACCGGTCGCCCGATCCTGAAAGAAGGCGGTCGCCCGGGTAACCCGGCGGACCTGGATGGAGAGAAGGGTGAAACCGTTGTCGCCTTCCCGGCCTTCCTGGGCGGCAAGAACTGGATGCCGATGGCTTACAGCCCGGATACCGAACTGTTCTATGTGCCCTCCAACGAGTGGTCCATGGACATTTGGAACGAGCCGGTTTCCTACAAGAAAGGCGCTGCCTATCTGGGTGCAGGTTTCACCATCAAGCCGGCTAACGACGACTTTATCGGCGTTCTGCGGGCCATGGACCCGAAAACCGGTAAAGAAGTGTGGCGCCAGAATAACCCGGCTCCGCTCTGGGGTGGTGTAATGACGACCGCTGGCGGCCTGGTGTTCACCGGCACACCGGAAGGTTTCCTCAAGGCCTTTGACGCCAAAACCGGCAAAGAACTCTGGAAGTTCAACACTGGCTCCGGCGTGGTTGGTACCCCGGTGACCTGGGAAATGGACGGCGAGCAATTCGTCTCCGTTGCCTCCGGTTGGGGTGGTGCGGTGCCTCTGTGGGGCGGTGAAGTGGCCAGGGTGGTTAAAGACTTCAACCAGGGCGGTATGGTCTGGACCTTCAAACTGCCGAAAGACCGGGTGGCTGGCAAGTAAGTTGTCGATCGACCTTTGGGCTGCCTTCGGGCAGCCCTTTTTGCTTCAGGCTGCCTGGTAACGCGCGGTTTTTGCCACAGAGTGGTCAATGTCCTCAAGCACCGCCCGGTCGGTTTTGCCGATTGGTAAGTCATAGGTGATGGTGGCGCCATAGGCGTTGGGACTGTGTGGGTCGTGTCGGGTTTTGTCGAAGACCAGCAACCGGGTGCCCAGATAGAAACCTTCCTTGAGGTCGTGGGTCACCATGAAAATGGTGGTGCCTGTTTCCCGCCATAGCTTCAACAGCAGGTTATGCATGTCGCTGCGAATGCCGGGGTCCAGGGCGCCGAAGGGTTCGTCCAGCAGAAGCACACGGGGCCTCATGATCAGGGACTGGGCAATGGCCAGGCGCTGTTGCATGCCGCCGGAAAGCTCATGGGGCCACTTGTTGGCGGATGGGCTCAGGCCGACGGACTCCAGCATGGCGTCGACCCGCGCCAGTGCATCTTTGCGGGCACGGCCGAACAACTTCCCGAGCAACGGCTTCTGTTCCAGTTCCAGCCCCATCAGTACGTTCTGTCGTACGGTGAGGTGGGGGAAAACCGAGTAGCGCTGAAATACAATGCCACGGTTACGATCGGGTTCGGCGGGAAAGGCGGCACCATCAAGCAGCAGTTCGCCACGGGTCTGGGTTTCCTGCCCCAGCAGCATTTTCAGGAATGTGGATTTTCCGCACCCGGAAGCCCCCACCAGCGTGCAGAACTCACCCTGTTTGACGGACAGGTTGAGGTTTTCCAGAACTACCTGGTCACCGTACTCTTTCCAGAGATTGTTAACAGTAATAAAGCTCATCAGTGGCCTCCGGCGTTGTACCACGGGAACAATTTGCGATTGGCAAGGCGCAGCAGTTGGTCGATGACGATAGCAAGGATGGTGATCCAGATAACGTAGGGCAGGATCACATCCATGGCCAGGTAGCGCCGCACCAGGAAGATCCGATAACCAAGGCCTTCGGTTGAAGCGATGGCTTCAGCGGCAATCAGGAACAGCCAGGCAGGCCCCAGGCTGAGCCGAACCGAATCAATCAGGCGTGGTAGGGTTTGGGGCAGGGCCATGCGAGTGATCACCTGCCACGAATTGGCACCCAGGGTCTGAATCTTGATCAGCTGTTCGCCGGGCAGTTCCCGGACCCGCTGTGCCACATCCCGCATCATGACCGGCGCCGTGCCAATGACAATCAGCATCACTTTGGACAGTTCGCCAAGGCCAAACACTATGAACAGAATGGGCAGTATCGCCAGCGGTGGCACCATCGACAGGGCGGAAACCAGGGGGGCGAGGTTGGCCCGGATCAGGGGCAGAATTCCGTTCAGCAAGCCCACCACCAGCGCCAGCGACGCAGCAATACCCACCCCCATACCGAGGCGCTTCAAGCTGGCGGCAGTGTCCTCCCACATCAGGTAGTTACCGCTGCGCCTGTCTTCCTGAAAGGCCATACGGTCAACCGCTGCGGTCATCTGCTCGAGACCAGGTAGGAGTTTGTCATTGGGGTTGTCGGCCAGGCGCTCCTGGGAGGCCAGGCTGTATATCAGCATGATCAGCAGAAAGGGCAATAACCCCAGCAAGGTGGCTGAAACCCGCCCGGGGTGGCGGTTGATCAATCGCATAGTCGGTCTCCTCTGGTCACACAACACGGCAAGGTGATCGCGGGTTGGCATCCCTTGCGATTCGGTCTCCCGGGCTTTTGTCCCGCCGTGTAACCTCCCAGAGGTCGGTAACTCTCGGACCAGTCATCCTGCTGTTGCTGATCACAGCCAGGACCGGAACCCTAGTCACCCATTTGTCTTCGTTGTATTGCCGCACGTGTTGCGGTGTTGCTGCGAACGGACTGCTTTCAGAAAACAGCGTTTGCTTGTCGGTTTGGTAACAAGCCTTTGCAGATGGCGTGCCAGTTCCCGTAATGCCGTGCTCGAGGTGTTGTCCGGCTTTGTGATTGCTGCTGAGCTGCGCTATCCCGGTGCATGGCCGCACAGGGTGCACCGTTATGACGCCTGCTCCGACAGCAGTTCTTCGGCGGCAGCCAGAATCTTTTGCTGGCTTTGTGATTCTCGCCCGGGGCCCCCGGCAATGTGGCCCCAGTCCGACGCCAGCACCTCGAGCCTGGCTCCCGGCATAAGCAGGGCATCCTGTTCCGCATCGTTGGCGGTAAAGTAGAGGTCGGTAGAGCTCGGTATAACGCGCGTTGGCATGGTTAACGCGGCAAGTGCCGCCTGATAGTTGCCCTCAAACACCGGGTTGTTGCTGATATCTCCCTGCTGCCAGGTGTTGAGTGTTGCCAGCAGGTTGTTGGCATCCTGCGCCAGGTGGTCCTGTTCCCAGAATTGCAGTAAGCCTTCAATCGACTGGAACCCCAGTTCGCGCCAGCGCTCATGCCGGAAAAATGCCTGGGAGTACGCCCAGCCCGCATAGACCCGGCCAAACGCACGCAGCCCACGTTCCGGCGGCTGTTGATACCGGCCGTCCTGAAAAGCCTGGTCGCAAGACAGGGCGGATTTAACGCCCTCCAGGAATACCTGGTTGTGCGGGTAGCATCGGGCGGTGCAGCAGGTGGCGAGCACGGAACGGACCTGCTCCGGGAACAGGCAGCCCCACTGCAATGCCTGCATGCCCCCCATGGACCAGCCCATTACCAGCGCCAGGCTGGCACCACCGAATACCTTGTCGACCAGTCGTTTTTGCAGCATCACGTTGTCGTAAAGGCTGATGGCCGGGAAGCGGCTGCCCGATTGCGACCCCGGCGTGTTGGCGGGTGAAGAAGATTCGCCAGCCCCAAGCATGGAGGGGATGACAATGCAGTACTTATCGGGATTGAGCGGGCTGTTTGGCCCCACCCACGGATGGTTGCCCGCCGCTGCACCACCATAGTACGTGGGCAGCAGGATCAGGTTGTCTTTTGGTGCATTGAGGTGCCCGATCTGATGATAGTGCAGGCGAGCCGAGCGAAGGGTCTCTCCACTGGATAACGGCAGGTCTCCTGCTTCGAAGTCATCTTTAAACCATTGGTTTTTGGTCATTTTAGTTCTCCTGCTTCCAGACGTTTTCAGGTTCCGGAATGCCGCCTCTTCAGTTTATATATACATGCTGGCATGTAAGTTGAATGGGGAAGACGTAGAAAGAAACGTGCCAGAACACACAACGACAGCCCGTGTTAACGGGTACCAGAGGAATCAAGATGACTGACCTGACCAACACCCAGGCCCTGAAGCAGCAACTGACTGATGCCGGCGTGAAATACGCCATTGCCAGCTATGTGGATATCCACGGTATCACCAAGGGCAAATTCGTGCCGGTGGCCCACCTCGGCCAAATGATGGAGGGCTCGGAGCTATATACCGGCGCCGCACTGGACGGCGTGCCCCAAGACATCTCCGACGACGAAGTGGCCGCCATGCCAGACGCCAACGGCGTCGCCATCTGCCCCTGGAACCGACAGCTGGCGTGGTTTCCCGGCAACCTGTATCTGAATGGCAAGCCGTTTGAGGCCTGCTCCCGCAACATCTTCCGCCGGCAGCTCGACGCCGCAGCCGGGATGGGCTACCGATTTAATCTGGGTATTGAAACCGAGTTCTTCCTGTTCAAGGACACCGAAGACGGTGGCTTTGCCCCGCTGAGCGACCGCGACACCCTTGGCAAACCCTGTTACGACCCGCGTACCCTGATGGACAATTTCACCATCATGGACGAGCTGGTGGATGCCATGAACGAGCTGGGCTGGGATGTGTATTCCTTCGACCATGAAGACGCCAACGGCCAGTTCGAGACCGACTTCAAATACGCCGATGGCCTGACCATGGCCGACCGCCTGGTGTTCTTCCGCATGATGGCCAACGAAATCGCCCGCAAACACGGTGCCTTCGCCAGCTTTATGCCCAAACCCTTTGCCGACCGCACCGGCAGCGGGGCCCACTACAACATGTCGCTGGCGGACATCAAAACCGGCGAGAACCTGTTCGAGCCCAACGGTGATGATCTGCACAGTTGCGGCATCAGCAAGATCGCCTATCACTTCATCGCCGGCGTGCTGAAACACGGTGCGGCCATCAGCGCCGTCATTGCCCCCACGGTCAACAGCTACAAACGCCTGGTACGCCAGGGCAGTATGTCTGGCTCCACCTGGGCCCCGGTGTTCATGTGCTACGGCTCCAACAACCGCACCAACATGGTTCGAATTCCCGGTGTGGGTGGCCGTATCGAATGCCGCGCAGCGGACATTGCCTGCAACCCCTATCTTGGCAGTGCCCTGATCCTGGCCGCTGGCCTGGAGGGCATTCGCGAGGGCCTGGACGCCGGCGCCCCGCACCACGAGAACATGTACAACTACAGCGATGCCGAGATCGCCGAGCAGGGCATTGAGTACCTCCCCCGCAACTTGGGGGAAGCGGTCGAAGCCTTCGAGGCCGACCCGCTGGCCAAGGAAGTCTTCGGCGAAGCCATGTTCAAGAGCTTCGTTGACTACAAGAAAGGGGAGTGGGAGAGCTACCAGAACCACGTGTCAGAGTGGGAGGTGAAGCGCTACCTGAAAATGTTCTGAGCATGTGAGTTTGACGACCGCGCTGGCAAGCGGGAAGGGGTTCAGGGACACGCTGTGAATACGTCCCTGTACGCTCGACAAAAACATCCATGTTTTTGACGGTCCCTGAACCCCTTCCCGCTCACCAGCGCTACTTCATGCATTGCCGTTCCGCGGCTCACGCCCGTTCGGGATTAAGGCTTACCGAGTAGCGTCCAGAACTGCCGTTGAAAAAACGGCATTTCCTTCTTCAGCGAGAACAACTTCGGCGCAAACAGCCAGGTTTGGGTAATACCCATCAGATAGGTGTAACACAGCAACCCCAGATCCTTCGGATCCTCCTGCGTCGAGATCATCCCTTCCTCAACAGCCCGCCCGACCAGGTCCTGAAACAACCCGATGATCGACTTCGTCAAAGCCCGTTCACGCTTCAACGTCCGGCTCATGGCGTCCGTCAGTTCGGTTTTGTTCAGCAGAATCTCGAACGATTGCCGATACTGCCGGTTGTTGGCCAACAGACTCAGCCACTGCTCGATAAACCGGTCCATTGCCTCAATCGGCGTATCCCGCATCGCCGCACACTCGGCAACCAGCACCTCCAACGGTTCCTGGGAGTAACCCAGCACCGCCTCGTACAGGTCGTCCTTGGTCTGAAAATGCCAGTAAATCGGCCCGCGACTGCAACCGGCTTCCTTGGCAATCCGGCTCAGGGTTGTCAGGGAGTAACCGTCCCGGCTGAACAGGGTGAGTGCGGCTTCCAGGACGGTCTGGCGGGTTTTTTCGGCATCTTCTTTGGTGCGACGCATAAAGGGCTTTTTCTCGACGGCTTACAGTGCAGTTGGAAGGTTGGTGTGGGAATGCCTTTCCAAAACTGTGCGGAGCCAGGGATGGCGGAGCCCAAGCGTCACATGGATGTGCCGAAGGAGCGTGTTTTGGAAAGGCATTCCCACACCAACCCACCTGCGAAGTTTAAACAAAAACGGGCACGAATGTTCGTGCCCGGTGGTTGTATTGGTTAAGTTTGAGTGGCGTTAGATTTCGCCATCCGCTGCCATCTGCATGTAGCTGTCGTTAAACCGCAGCTTCACATTGCTGGAATCACCCATGATCGAGCCATCCGGAAACTCGATGCCGACAAAGTCCGGACTCATCGCTCCCTGGCCCAGCAAGCCCTTATCAAACGAGAACTGACGAACGCTATCCATCGCCTCCCGAGCCTCTTCGCTGCGAATAAACTCCACCGAATTCTCCGGCTTCCAGAACATCTTCATACCCGCCAACTGCGCCTCATAACCGGCCTGATCCGTCCCGGAAATCTCACCCAGAAACGCCCGTGCCTCCTGGCCCTGCTCAGAATCAGACGCCAGAATGCTCATGGTTTCATACCAGGCACCGACCATCGCCTTACCCAGCTTCGGGTTGTCCTCCAACGTCTTGGTATTCACCAACGTCAGATCCTTGATGTGGCCCGGAATCTGGCTGGAATCGAACAAGGGCGTGGCACCGGGGTAATTGGCTACCTCGGTCAGCAGCGGGTTCCAGGTAGCCACATGGCGCACGTCGTTGGTCTGGAAGGCAGACACCAGGTCGGCATCGGAAATGTTCACCACCCGGATGTCACGCTCTTCCAGCCCCACGGTATCCAGCGCCCGTACCAGCAGGTAATGGGACACCGACAGCTCCACCAGGTGCACTGTTTCGCCTTTCAGGTCCTCAATGGATTTGGCGTCCTTGGACACCAGGCCATCGTTGGCATTGGAATAGTCGCCTACGATCAGCGCCGTGGTATCAATGCCCGATGCAGCAGGAATCGACAGGCCATCCATGCTGGTGGCTACCACAGCATCAAACTGACCGGCGGTGAATTGGTTGATGGATTCGATGTAGTCGTTCACCTGCACGATATCCACCTCGATATCGTACTTGTCTGCCCACTTCTTCATGATTCCGAAGTCCTCGGCATACTGCCAGGGCACCCAGCCGGCGTAGATGGTCCAGGCAATACTGAAGGAATCCTTTTCCTGGGCCAGGGCGCCCATGGACAGGGAGGCGGTCATCAGACCGGCCGCAAGACGTTTTTTGAAAGTGCGTGTTTTCATGGTGTCTCTCCTCGGGCCATGCCCGTGTTTTCGGGTTTGATATTATTTCGATTTGTCACGTTTCCTGATTACTCGGTGATTTCTTCCACGATCACCACGGGGGTGCCCGGGGCGACCGCCTGGCCCGGCTCTCGCCGCACTTCAATGACCTTGCCGGCAATCGGGCTCAGCAGTTCAATCTCCATTTTCATCGACTCCACCACCGCCACCGGGCGTTGGGCGCTGATCACATCGCCGGGTTTGACCAGGCACTCCCAAACGTTGCCGGCAATGTGGCTTTCCACCGCATGCTGGCCTGCAGGCAGGTTGGCGATGTCGTCCTCCCCGGTTTCCTCGATCGGTGCTTCAGAGCTGAAGTTGATCTGGCCAGACTCGATCCAGCGCTGCAGTTCCTCGTCGAAGGCCTGCTTGCGTTTGCCTGTGAAGGCTTCGATATCGTCGTTGTTGTCCGCCAGGAACTGTTCGTAGTCCTTCAGGTTGAACCGGGTTTCCTCGATGCGGATCGGGTAGTCACCGTTGGGGAAGTCCCGGCGAATCTGTTGCAGTTCTTCGGCGCTGACTTCGTAGAAGCGTACCTGGTCGAAGAACCTCAGCAGCCAGGGTTTGCCTTCCTCGAAGAAGTCCGTGGTGCGGTAGCGGTTCCACATCTGCAGGGTGCGGCCAACAAACTGGTAGCCGCCGGGGCCTTCCATGCCGTAGATGCACAGATAGGCGCCGCCGATGCCCACGGAGTTCTCTGCCGTCCAGGTACGGGCCGGGTTGTACTTGGTGGTCACCAGTCGATGGCGCGGGTCCAGGGGTGTGGCTACCGGGGCGCCGAGGTAGACATCGCCCAGGCCCATCACCAGGTAACTGGCGTCGAACACGGTCTTCTTGACCTCGTCGATGCTGTCCAGGCCATTGATGCGGCGAATGAATTCCAGATTGCTCGGGCACCAGGGGGCATCCTTGCGTACCGACTGCATGTACTTGGCGATGGCGGTCTGGCAGGCCTCGTCGTCCCAGGACAGGGGCAGGTGCACGATGCGGGCGGGAACGTCCCATTCCGGCTGCTTTTCCAGTTCTTTTTCGGCGCGGATCAGCAGGTCCAGCAGGGCACGCTGGTTCAGCTTCTGGCTGTCGTAGTGCACCTGCAGGGAGCGGATGCCCGGCGTCAGTTCCTGAATGGCCTTATGGTTCTGGTCACGCAGCCACAGCATCAGGGCATGGGCGCGAAAACGCAGGCGGATATCCAGCTCCATCGGGCCGTATTCCACCAGCACATAGTTGTCGCCGGCAGCCCGGTACACCACGCCGGTTTCATGCACGTCCGTGCCCAGGCTCTCCAGAATCGGAGTTTCCGGGTTGATGGGCGTGATATGCACGGTGGCCGCGGTCAGTGTGGCGACCGATTCGTCCAGGGCTTCCCGCAGGGCCACGGCCTGGTCCTGACTGACCGGGACAAACTGCACCTTGTCGCCGGCCTTGAGTTGGCCCAGTTTCCAGAGGTCGGCGCTGATCACTGTGACCGGGCAGACAAAACCGCCCAGGCTTGGGCCATCCGGCCCCAGGATCACCGGCATATCACCGGTGAAATCCACGGTGCCCACGGCGTACGCATTGTCATGGATATTGGACGGGTGCATGCCCGCCTCACCGCCGTCGCTGCGAGCCCATTCCGGTTTCGGGCCAATCAGGCGCACGCCGGTGCGGCTGGAGTTGTAGTGAATTTCCCACTCGCTGGCGAAGAAGGTGTCGATGTCCTGACCGGTGAAATAGTCCGGCGCACCGTGGGGACCATAGGTGACGTGCAGCTTCCAGGTTTTGCCGATGGTCGGTTTCAGGTCTGTGGGCAGTGTAGACGGGCTGGTGGGGTCAGCGTCTGCCAGTGCCAGCACATCGCCGGCCCGCAGGGCCCGGCCGCAGTGGCCACCAAACTGCCCGAGGGTAAAGGTACTGCACGAGGTCAGGTATTGCGGGCAATCCAGCCCACCGCGGAATAGAACGTAGGCCCGTGCGCCGTCCGCGGTGGTGGCGCCCATTTTCAGGGTGGCACCAGCGGGCACATCAATCACCTGCCAGAACTCAACCGGCTCATCGTTGAGTGTGGCGTCCATCGGCGCACCGGTAAGAGCAATCTGGGTGGCACGATTGAAAGTAAGCACCGGGCCCTTGAGGGTAATCTCCAGCCCCGGTGTTCCCTCTGGATTGCCGAGCAAGCGGTTGCCTAGCCGGAAAGAATAGCTGTCGAACGGCCCGGAGGGCGGAACACCGATTTCCCAGTAGCCGATTCGGCCCGGATAGTCCTGAATCGTGGTCAGCGTGCCACCACTGAGCACATCCACGGTGGCGGGCCGGTAATCAAATTCATTGAGGGTGCGGGTAAACAGACGACCTTCGGCAAAGCGTGGGTCGTCCAGAACCTGGCGCACATACTTGAGGTTGGTCTCAATGCCGTAAAGCTGGCTGTTATCCAGTGCCTGCATCAGCCGCTGGCGGGCGGACTCCCGATCCTGTTCGTGCACGATGACCTTGGCCAGCATGGGGTCGTACAGTGGCGACACTTCCGTGCCCGGCTGAATCCAGGTGTCGATGCGAAGGCCGCCGTCCTGGGGCCAGGCCACGCTGGTGAGCAGTCCGGCGCCGGGCTGGAAGTCCTTGTTGGGATCTTCCGCATAGATCCGGGCCTGAATGGCATGGCCGGAAGGGCTCAGGTTGCCGCCCAGTTCGGCCAGGCTTGGAAGGGTGCCTGCGCCCAGTTCCACCATCCAGCGTACCAGGTCGATGCCAAACACTTGCTCGGTAACACCATGCTCAACCTGTAAGCGGGTGTTTACTTCCAGAAAGTAGAACTCGGTGGTATCCGGGTCGTAGATAAACTCGACCGTGCCGGCACTGCGGTATCCAATGCGCTCACCCAGCTGGCGGGCGGTGGTGTGCATACCGCTTCGAACGTCATCGGACAGCCCCGGTGCGGGGGCCTCCTCAATTACTTTCTGGTTACGGCGCTGGGCTGAACAGTCCCGCTCGCCAAGGGCCAGTACCTGGCCCCGGCCGTCTCCGAACAGCTGCACTTCCACATGGCGTGCGTGTTCGACAAACTTTTCCAGGAATACGCCGTTGTTGCTGAAGTTATTCTGGCTCAGGCGCTGTACTGACTCGAAGCTTTTGCTCAGGTCGTCCGGGCCATAGCAGCGGGACATGCCGATTCCACCCCCGCCGGCGGTGCTTTTCAGCATCACCGGGTAGCCGATGGCTTCGGCGGCTTGCAGGGCATCGTCCAGATCGGTCAGCAGCCCGGTGCCGGGCAGCAGGGGTACGCCGGCGCTCTCGGCCAGGGCCCGGGCGGTGTGTTTGAGGCCGAACTGCTCCATCTGCTCCGGAGTAGGGCCAAGAAACACCACGCCCTCGGCATCGCAGCGGCGGGCAAAGTCGGCGTTCTCGCTGAGGAAGCCGTAACCGGGGTGGATGGCGCCGGCTCCGCTCTCGCGGATGACGGCAAACAGCTTGTCCTGGTCGAGATAGGTGGTGGCCGCCGGGCCTTCACCGAGGGAATACGCCTCATCCGCCTGGCGCACGTGTAGCGAATCCGCATCCGCCTCGGCGTAGACTGCCACCGAGGTAATGCCCATGTCCCGCAGGGTGCGGATGACCCGGCAGGCGATGGCGCCACGGTTGGCAATGAGAACCTTGTCGAATGTACCGTTCAGCTCCATACCAGCACCTCGATCGGTGTCGGGTTCCAGCCGTTGCAGGGATTGTTCAGCTGCGGGCAATTGGAGATCATCACTAGCACGTCCATCTTTGCTTCCAGCTCGACGTACTTGCCAGCATCGGAAATGCCGTCAGCGAAGGTCAGGCCACCGTCGGCGGTCACCGGCACGTTCATGAAGAAGTTGATGTTGTGGGTGATGTCGCGCTTGGTCATGCCCAGCTCTTCATGCTCGGTGACGGCCACCAGCCAGCTGTCCCGGCAGGCGTGCATGCACTTTTTCTCGAGGGCATAACGGGTGGTGTTGCTTTCCGCCGCGCAGGCGCCGCCCAGGGTGTCGTGGCGGCCGCAGGTGTCGGCGGTGATTTCCAGCATCACGTTGTTTTCCGAAGACATCAGCTTCGAACCGGCGGTCAGGTACACGTTGCCCTGCTCGCGGATGGTGTCCACGGCGCTGTAACGCTCGGTGGGGTTGTGGGCGTTGTAGAACAGGGTATCTGCGGCCTGGTTGCCTTCCAGATCCAGAATCCGGACGGTTTCACCGGCCTTGACCACTTTCAGAAAGTATTCGCCTGCCGGTACGGTTTCGCGGAAGGCGGCGTGTTCGGGCTTCAATGCGCTTTGCTTGATCATGTCCGGCCTCCGTTACTTAAACAGGTGATACAGGGCGTTATTGGCGAAGGCGCGGGTGGCCTCCGGCGACGAGGTCTTGCACGGGTCGGCATCGGTCACCGATGCGGCCTTGAACAGCTGGTAGCGCACCGGGTTGCGTGGATACTCGGTGGCAGGGTTCATTGGGTGCGGGCAGGTGTGCAGCACCACCAGGGTATCCATTTCAAAGCGCAGATCGAGGGTGGCACCTGCGTGTGAGTGGTCGCTGACAAACGCCATGTTGCCCTCGTCATCGGTTTTTACCTTGCTGAACCAGTTCAGGTTGGCGGTCAGATCTTTCTTGCCCAGGCCATACTTGGCCAGTTCGTTCAGAAAGCTGGTAAAGCCATTGCGGTGATAATGGTTATGGGCTTCCTGGTAGGTCTTTTTGCCCCAGCGCTGTTCCACCAGATCGGCGTTGCAGGTGCCACTGACGGTGTCGTGCCAACCCAGATCATCGCGAATGATGGAAGCAAATACCCGTCCCATATCGGACAGCAACACATGGCCTTTGGTGAGCAGGAACGTGTGCTGGTTTTTCAGGGTGTCCGGCATGTTGTAGCGCTCGAGGGGATTCTCGGGGTTGTACATCAACATGCCGACGTTGGCACCGCCGGTTTCGTCAATCAGCCGCAGCACGTGGCCGCGACGCATGATGAACGACCAGTGGGATCCGCCGGGAATCAGATCGTCGTAGAGGGGGGCTGCTGTTTCGAGCATAACCTTTTCCTTCTGGGTCAGGTGTCAAAAAACGAGAGACGTCAGTCACTGAACGATTCTCCCGGGCTTTTGTCCCGCCGTGTAACCTTGGAAAAGGTCGTCAACTCTCGGACCAGGCATCTGTTTTGATGGCGTACAGACCGGAACCCTAGTTGACCATTGGTCAGATTGTTGCGCTTCGATGGTGGCTTCAATCACCGACTTCTCGTTGCGTACATCGTACTTTGCAGAGTTTGTGCCAAAACCTAACTGCCCGTTTTTACGGGTTATTTTTCTTGCGTCAGGAAATGGCGTGATTCGCCATCGTGCACCTGCCCTGTTTTGGTGCGGGGCCACCTACTACCAAGGAACGAGTTTTTCGCCCCCAACGACGCATTCACGGAAATCGGCATGGGGTCTACATTGAATGAGTAAACGCGAAAGGCCGCGTTGCCATGCGACAAACACAACAAAGAGGTCGATATCATGATCTACGCACAACCAGGAAAGGACGGCTCCGTTGTTTCTTTTAAATCCCGCTATGAGAACTACATTGGCGGTGAATGGGTAGCGCCGGTTAAGGGCCAGTATTTTGAGAACATTACGCCGGTGACCGGCGAGGCTTTCTGTGAGATTCCTCGCTCCACCGCTGAAGACATCGAGCTGGCGCTGGACGCCGCCCACAAAGCAGCGCCGGCCTGGGGCAAGACTTCTCCCACCGAGCGTTCCAACATCCTGCTGAAAATCGCTGATCGCATTGAGGCCAACCTCGAGAAACTCGCGGTGGCGGAAACCTGGGACAACGGCAAGGCCGTTCGGGAAACCCTGAACGCTGACATTCCCCTGGCGGCGGATCACTTCCGTTACTTCGCGGGCTGCCTGCGGGCCCAGGAAGGCCATATGGGTGAAATCGACCACAACACGGTGGCGTATCATTTCCACGAGCCGCTGGGTGTGGTTGGCCAGATTATCCCCTGGAACTTCCCGCTGCTAATGGCGGCCTGGAAGCTGGGTCCTTGTTTGGCCGCCGGTAACTGCACCGTGCTCAAGCCTGCCGAGCAGACCCCTGCCAGCATCCTGGTGCTGATGGAAATCATCGGCGACCTGCTGCCGCCGGGCGTGCTCAACATTGTTAACGGCTACGGCATTGAAGCCGGCCAGGCCCTGGCCACCAGCAAGCGCATTGCCAAGATCGCCTTTACCGGCTCCACCCCGGTGGGCTCGCATATCCTCAAGTGCGCGGCGGAAAACATTATCCCGTCCACTGTTGAATTGGGCGGCAAGTCCCCGAACATCTACTTCTCTGACGTGATGAAGGCTGAGCCGGAGTTCATCGACAAGTGCGTGGAAGGTCTGGTGCTGGCGTTCTTCAACCAGGGTGAAGTGTGCACCTGTCCGTCACGGGCACTGGTTCAGGAAGACATGTTTGAAGAGTTCATGCAGAAAGTGGTTGAACGCACCAAGGCCATCAAGCGCGGCAACCCGCTGGATACCGACGTTCAGGTGGGTGCCCAGGCGTCCAAGGAACAGTTCGACAAGATCATGTCGTACATGGAAATCGGCCGTCAGGAAGGCGCGGTTGTGCTGACCGGTGGTGACCGTGAGCATCTGGAAGGCGAGTTCAACAACGGCTTCTACATCCAGCCGACCCTGTTCAAGGGCGACAACAAGATGCGCGTATTCCAGGAAGAAATCTTCGGGCCAGTGGTCGGTGTGACCACCTTCAAGACCGAGGAAGAAGCCCTGGCGATCGCCAACGACACCGAGTTTGGCCTGGGTGCCGGCGTCTGGACCCGCGACACCAACCTGGCTTACCGGATGGGCCGTAACATTCAGGCCGGTCGGGTATGGATGAACTGTTACCACGCGTACCCGGCTCACGCCGCGTTCGGTGGTTACAAGAAATCCGGTGTTGGCCGCGAAACCCACAAGATGGCGCTGGAGCACTACCAGCAGACCAAGTGTATGTTGACCAGCTACGACACCAACCCGCTCGGGTTCTTCTGATCTGCAAGTGGCAGTTGGGGCCCATCCACACGGGCCCCGTTTCGTGTGACCGCACAGGGACGGTGCACATTGTTGGCCTGGCATTTGTCAGGTAGCTCCTTCGCGGAGCGCGGGATCTTCTACACTCTCCTTAGGCCCTTCCCAGGGCCTTTTTTATTTCTGTTTGATTTTAATAGACGATCGGTCGTATTATCTCATTATTAGTTAGACGACCGGTCTAAAAGGGGAAGGTTTGTGAAATCAGCATCAGCCAAACGTAAACGGGGTCGCCCTCCGAAGGGCCAGAACGCCGGTTATCAGGACACCCGGCAGGCGTTGATCGCAGTTGGGCTGGCGGCATTAACGGAAAAGGGCTACTCCTATACCGGGCTTGATGAAATTCTTCGCCAGGCAGGTGTGCCGAAGGGCTCGTTTTATCATTATTTCGACAACAAAGAGGCCTTTGGTAGGGCTTTGATTGAGGCCTATGGGCTGTTTTTCGCCAACAAGCTGGAGCGGTCGTTGTCCGACAGCTCCCTTGGCCCGCTGGCGCGCATTCAGGCCTTTGTGGACGACGCCAAGGACGGAATGCGCAGGTTTGATTACCGCCGGGGGTGTTTGATCGGCAACCTGGGCCAGGAGATGGCCGCGCTGCCGGAAGGGTTTCGCAGCCTGCTGAAGGAGGTGTTCCGGGACTGGGAGAAGCGGATAGGCCGAGTTCTGGAAGAGGCACGGCAGGCCGGAGATGTACCAAGCCAACTTGTGCCGGAGCAGATGGCGCAGTTTTTCTGGATTGGTTGGGAAGGCGCGATTCTGCGCGCCAAGCTCGAGCAGTCCCCGCAACCGCTGGATCAGTTTGCCGAAGGTTTTATGGCGCTGGTTCGCGGTTGCTGATTCACGCAGATCAATTCACGTTACCAGAATTTCTGGAGGCAACATGTTCAAAGCAATCCTGATTGAAGGCAGCCGTAGCGACCAACAGGTGTCGTTGAAGTCTGTTGACGAAGCCCAACTGCCTGAGGGCGATGTCACCATTGATGTCGCCTACAGCACTCTGAACTATAAGGACGCCCTGGCCATTACCGGCCGCGCGCCCATCGCCAAAACCTATCCGATGGTCCCGGGCATTGATCTGGCCGGTGTCGTCACTGAATCGTCCAATCCCGACTTCAAGGCCGGAGACGAAGTGGTGCTGAACGGCTGGGGTGTGGGTGAGAAACACTGGGGCGGCTTGGCCCAGAAAGCCCGGTTGTCCGGCGACTGGCTGATCCCCTTACAAGCTCCGTTCACGGCTCGTCAGGCCATGGCCATTGGTACCGCCGGTTACACCGCCATGCTGTGTGTCATCGCCCTGGAGAAGCACGGCGTGAAGCCTGGGTCTGGCGATATTCTGGTGACTGGTGCCACCGGTGGTGTTGGCAGTGTGGCCGTCGCCATTCTGGCCAAGCTGGGTTACTCCGTGACCGCGGTGACTGGCCGAAAGGAAGAAGAAGCCTATCTGAAGTCGCTGGGCGCAAAACAGATCATGGATCGCGCTGAGCTGAGTGAACCGGGTAAACCCCTCGCACGCGAGACCTGGGCCGGGGCCATAGATGTGGCTGGTGGTCAGGTGCTGGCGAATGTCTGCGCCGGTATGAAATACCAGGGTGTGGTCGCGGCCTGCGGTTTGGCCGCCGGCATGGACTTCCCGTCCACCGTGGCACCGTTCATCCTGCGCGGCGTGACCCTGTGTGGCATCGACAGTGTGATGGCCCCGAAAGAAGACCGCCTTTACGCGTGGAAACGACTGGCCGAGGACCTGTCCCCGGAGCTGCTCGACAGTATGATCACCGAAGTGGCCTTCGATGATGCCATCGATGCGGCCAGCCGTCTCATGGACGGCAAGATCCGCGGCCGTATCGTTATCCCCGTAGCGGGCTGATTCAGGCCCCGGCCGCGTCCGTGGCCAGAATCCGTGCCTGTTTTTGTTGCTGCTTGTTGCGGACAATAGCATCCACGCACTGATTCTGGTCGCGGAGAATCACCACGCACTCCAGGCACTGGATACACTCGTCGTAATCAATCCGGCCATCCTTGCGAATGGCGTTGATGCCACAGGCATTCTTGCAGTGCTGGCAGGGCTGTCCGCAACGGTCAACCCGCTCCAGCCAGCTGAAGACCCGGAACTTGCCCAATACCGCCAGGCCTGCCCCCAGGGGGCACAGGTAACGGCAGTAGAACTTGTGGATAAACATCCCCACCGCCAGCAGTGCCACCGCATAGACCACAAACGGCCAGTAGCGCACGAAGAACAGCGTGATGCTGGTTTTGAAGGGTTCCACTTCAGATAGCTGTTCCGCCAGCGTCAGCGAATAAAACGATGCAATAACGATGGCCAGCAGCACCGGGTACTTGATCAGAATCAGCTTCCGGTGCCAGCGCTCCGGTACCCTGATCTGCCGGAACCGGAGTTTCTGGCCCAGCCAGGCGGCCATCTCCTGCAGCACGCCAAACGGGCACAGCCAGCCACAGAACAGCCCCCGACCCCAGATGAAAAGGGTGACGAACGTGTAGGTCCAGAGGATAAAGATCACCGGGTCCAGCAGGAACATGTTCAGGCTGAAACCATCCTTGATGGCCAGCAGCAAGGTATAGATGTTCACCACCGACAACTGGCCCTGGGCGTAGAAGCCGATAAAGAACAGGGTGAAGAACAGGAAACCCCAGCGGAACCGGTGAACCAGCTTCGGGTGCCGGGTCAGGGTTTTCTGGCGGGCGAAGAAGATTGTCAGCACCGTGAGGCTCAGCACCAGCAAGGTAATCTGCCACCAGCGCTCCTTCCAGAGCCCGACCCACATGGGCGCCCGTGACTGCTCCGGCCCGGCGGCAATGTCTAACGTCTCAAACAGTTCCTCCGGGAAGGCAACGGGCAGCTCGAAGCGGGCGGTGTCCACCACCAGATGGTTGCGGGCCAACACGGTATTGAGGGTCAGTGTGGATTCGACCCCGGGGTTAAAACCGGCGTTGCCGCCCACCCGGAACAGGTTAACCGCTGTCATCTCCGGCACACCGGCAGCGGCGAAGCTCTGGCCGGTTTCCAGCCAGTTCAGGTCTCGCATCTCGACAGACAGCTGATTCTGGCTCAGACCAAACCGGTCCGGAGTGCTGCCCGGCACAAAGTCCGCGCCAATGTGGGGGTAACGGCCCCGAGACATCACCAACATCACCTTGCCGTTGTCGCCAAGGCGCTCCCTGAAGGCCTGGTATCGATCGTCGCCCAGCAGGTTGCGACCGACCATGGGGGAGTTCATATAAGCCAGGTAGAGTTCCGAGAAAGCCTCGCCAGGATCGGGCTCAAGGTTGCCAGGATAGTCCGACAGCGGTCGGCCAAATTGCTGTTCCACATCCGCGGCCGTTACCTCGATGCGGGTGACGTAACCCCGCTCCAGCAGTTGCTCCCAGGTGAGCGGTTCGAACAGGTCTTGGCGGGCCCGGGTGGGTGCAGCCTGGGCGAAGCCCTCGAGCTTGTTGCGGGCCACCTGCAAGGCCGAGGAGAGCACCGAATCGTTGATGATCAGAACCGACACCGTGGCCTTGCTGACGCCATCAAAGTACACCACATTGCCGGAGGAAGTCCGGCCCGAACGGCCCGAGGAACTCACCACAATCTGTTCCGTCAGTGCGCGCCCCTCGTACTGATCGACAAATTCGTAGAGTGATTCTTCACCCAGGCCATGAAGGAATACCGGCTCGTGGTGATGCAGTACCCGCACGCCGGTGAACCGGCCCCGTGTATCCAGGCCGATCATCATGGTAATCGGCTTGCCGGCAAAGCCCGGCATCTTGCTGAAGTCCGTTGAAACATAGGCGTAACCCAGCAGTTCCTGGAGCTGGTATACCGGATACACCGGGAAATCCGCCAGTTGCTCTTGGATAACGGTCGCGGAGGGAAACAGTTCCTGGATGATCTGCCGGGTGTCGTCGGAAAGCTCTGCCCGCAAGGGCGTTGCGGCCAAACAACTAAAAAGCAGTAGCGAGAGCAGAAAGCGCCCGGCCATGGTGGTCTCCTGAAGTTATTATTGTCCTTCTCCCATGCTAGGCCGCTGGGGGTTGGGCTCAATTCAACCTCGGGGGCAAACGATTGCTACTTTCAGCCGGCGGAAAACAGTTCCAAAGTACCATATGGGGTGCCAGCGTCTGTGATTACGATGATTGTGTGCATCTGGCAAACGCCCGTTCGCACCAACATGCAACGCACTAGTAATCACGACAAGAGGTGAGCATCATGTGGACCAAGCCAGCTTATGAAGACCTGCGGATCGGTTTTGAAGTAACCATGTACTTCGCCAACCGGTGAGCCCTGGCCGGCCAGCCCTTTGGCTGGTCGTTCCCGCTCGGGAGATCTGCTGATGCACCTGCACATTCTGGGGTCGGCCGCTGGCGGCGGGTTCCCTCAATGGAACTGCAACTGTCGAAACTGTGCCGGCTTCCGCGCCGGAACGCTGAATGCTCATACCCGCACCCAGTCGTCGATTGCCATCTCTGAGGATGGCGAACGCTGGATTCTGTTCAATGCCTCTCCGGATATTCGTGCTCAACTCGCTGCTTTTCCTGCCATGCAGCCGGCGCGGGCGCTCCGGGATACGGGCATCGCCGCGGTTGTCTTGATGGATAGCCAGGTTGACCACACCACGGGGCTTCTGTCTCTGCGTGAGGGGTTACCGATGGATGTCTGGTGTACTCGCCAGGTGCACGACGACCTGAGTTCCGGGTTTCCGTTGTTCACAATGCTTAGCCACTGGAATGGCGGGCTTAACTGGCGCGAGATTCCGGCCGATGAGCAGCAACCATTCAGTCTGCCCTGCGCGCCCTCCCTTGAATTGACGGCCATTCCCTTGCTCAGTAACGCCCCGCCATACTCCCCGCGCCGGGATAATCCCCATCCGGGTGACAACATCGGTCTTTTCATTCGAGATACCCGCACCGGGCAGACCGTGCTCTATGCGCCCGGCCTGGGGCAACCCGATGCCCGCATTCGCGGCTGGATGCAGCGGGCGGATTTGCTTCTGGTAGATGGCACCGTCTGGCACGACGACGAGATGATCCGTCAGGAAGTGGGCACCAAAACCGGCCAGGCCATGGGGCATCTCGCCCAGTACGGCGCCGGTGGCATGATCGAGTTACTGGACAGCATGCCGGCCCAGCGCAAGGTGCTGATCCACATCAACAACACCAATCCGATACTCGACGAAGACTCGCCGGAACGGGCAGAGCTCACGGCCCATGGCATCGAAGTCGCCCGGGACGGAATGCATTTTGAACTGACGGGGCAACCATGAACGCCAAAGCCAACACCGCCATGAACCGGCAGGATTTCGAACGGGCCCTCAGAGATAAAGGCGCCTACTACCATATTCACCACCCTTATCATCGAGCCATGTACAGCGGCCGGTGTACGCCGGAACAGATCCGTGGGTGGGTCGCCAACCGATACTACTACCAGGTGCGGATTCCACAGAAGGATGCCGCCATCATGTCGAACTGCCCGGATGCCTCGGTGCGCCGCCTGTGGCTGCAGCGCATTCTGGACCACGATGGTCATGAGGGAGATGTGGGTGGCATCGAGGCCTGGCTGACGCTCGCCGAAGCCGTGGGCCTGAGCCGGGAAGAGGTGATCGATGAGCGCCACGTTCTCCCAGGTGTGCGTTTTGCAGTAGATGCCTATTTCAACTTTGCCCGCCGGGCAACCTGGCAAGAGGCGGCCTGCTCGTCACTGACCGAGCTTTTTGCGCCGGAAATCCACCAGTCGCGGCTCGACAGCTGGCCACAGCATTACCCGTGGATTGAGGAGAATGGCTATCGCTACTTCCGGAAGCGTTTATCGGAAGCCCGACGGGATGTGGAGCATGGCCTGGCCATTACTCTCGACCATTTCACCACTGAAGCCCAGCAACAGCGGGCGTTTGAAATCCTGCAGTTCAAACTGGACATTCTCTGGTCGTTGCTGGATGCCCTGACCATGGCGTACGTTCACCAGACACCGCCGTACCATACGGTCACCGATCAGCCGGTCTGGCATCGGGGCCTGTAAGGAGCGATACCATGACTTTGGAGAAAACACCCAGGCTCCGCCGTGGTTTCCGGTTCCAGTGGGAGCCGGTGCAACAAAGCCATGTGTTGCTGTACCCGGAGGGTATGGTCAAGCTCAACGGCAGCGCCGGTGCCATCCTGGCGGAAGTGGATGGCGTTCGCCCGGTACACGATATTATCCAGTCCCTGGAACAGCAGTTCCCGGATGCAGGTCCGCTGGCGGCAGATGTGGAAGCGTTTCTGGCAGACGCGGTTCAGCAACAGTGGATTGAGTGGTCATGACGGCGGCCGCAGAAGCACGGGTAGGGCCGCCGCTGTGGTTGCTGGCGGAGCTCACCTATCGCTGCCCGCTGCAATGCCCCTATTGCTCCAACCCGTTGGACTACGCCAGCCAGCAACAGGAACTGTCCACGGAGCAATGGCTGGATGTGTTGCGCCAGGGGCGAGCCATGGGGGCGGCCCAACTGGGCTTCTCCGGCGGCGAGCCGCTGGTGCGCCAGGACCTGCCGGAGCTGATTGCCGGGGCCCGGGATCTGGGGTATTACACCAATCTGATTACCTCCGGCATCGGGCTGACTGAAGCAAAAGTGCAGGCGTTTGCCGAGGCGGGGCTGGACCACATTCAGGTCAGCTTTCAGGCCTCAGACCCGGAACTCAACAACGCCGTGGCCGGTTCCCGCAAAGCCTTCGAACAGAAGCTGGCCATGGCCCGGGCGGTCAAGGCGGCCGGCTACCCGATGGTGCTCAACTTTGTGATCCACCGCCATAACATTCACCAGATGAACGACATTCTGGCCCTGTGTGAAAACCTGGATGCCGATTACGTGGAGTTGGCCACCTGCCAGTACTATGGCTGGGCATTTAAAAATCGGGAAGGACTGATGCCCTCCAAAGCCCAACTGGTCCAGGCAGAACAGGAGGTAAATGACTACCGGCACGATCTCCGTAACCGTGGTCGCCCCATGAAGGTGATCTTCGTAACCCCGGACTACTACGAGGAGCGCCCGAAGGCCTGCATGAATGGCTGGGGCAACCTGTTCCTGACCGTGGCACCCGATGGCACCGCCTTGCCTTGCCACAGCGCCCGCCTGTTACCCATCGATTTTCCCAACGTGCAAACCCAGTCCCTGAACGACATCTGGTATCACAGCCCCGGCTTTAACCATTACCGTGGTGACAGCTGGATGCCCGAACCCTGCCGCTCCTGCGATGAAAAAGGCAAGGATTTCGGTGGTTGCCGTTGCCAGGCCTATCTGCTGACCGGTGATGCCGATAACGCCGATCCGGTCTGCTCCAAATCGCCCCATCACGATCGGATTCTGGCCGCCCGCACCGCTGCGGATCACGCTACAGCGGGGCTGGGTGACCTTGTCTACCGCAATGCCCGGAATTCCAAGTTACTCTACCGTGGCTGAGCCGATTTCGGCGCATGCTGCCTGCGCCGGTTTTTCCCAGTATGCGCAGCTGAGAGTTTGCGGCGATAGCATTTTCTGGCTTGCGTCTGAGCCGGAAACCGGTTCTGTTGCCCTTTGGCAGGCGGACAACTCCGGCATCTGTCGGGTCAACACCGGCCCGGGCAGTATCCGAAGTCGCCTCAACGGCTACGGTGGTGGTGCTTATGCGGTACTACCGGGGCGAGTGGTCTGGGTAACGGAGGATCAGCGGGTCTGGCAGCTCAACCGAGTGACAGGTAGACGAACCTTATTGGTGCCGGAGGTTGACGCTACCTGGGGAGGCCTGGTGGCAGACCCGCAACATGACCGGGTGTTGGCGGTGCGTGAACGGCATGAACAGCAGGCGTTGATGGCCCTGGAAGCTACGGGGCACGTCCGGGTGTTGCACCAGGGGCTGGACTTCTACGGTGCACCGGCGGTCAGCGAGGACGGCACCCGCGTGGCCTGGTGCAGCTGGCAACGGCCGGATATGCCCTGGTTGCAGTCAACGCTCTGGCAGGCAACGGTCACGGCTGACGGTGATGTTGCAGGTGCGTCAGGGCAGTCCCCGCCGGTTTCTGGTTCGGTTCAGCAACCGCAGTTTGTCGGTGAGCATCTGTGGGTCATATCCGACCATGAGGGCTGGTGGCAGCCCTGGCGGGTAACGCGCCGGGATGGCCGCGACCAGTGGCTGAAAAGCACGGCGCCCATGCTCGATCATGCCAACGCCCCCTGGCAACTGGGTGAGCGGCATAGTTGCCCGTTGCGTGAGGGTGGTTGGGCCAGAGTGCAATACCGTCAGGGCATCGGTGAACTTTGGCTCGAAAGGGCTGGCCAGTGTCAGAGAGTGGCTGAGGGCTGGACGGATTTCCGGGATCTGAGTCCGTCAGCCGATGGCCTTGTGTGCATAGGGCGGGCTGCCGAGCGGCACGATGCGGTTCTGAAGGTGTGTGCGGACTCCGGCTCGGCAACCATCCTGGCTGGCGGACAAGTGCCGGATCGCTCAATCATGGCGCCGGTGGCGCCCGTCACTTTTGTAGTGGATGCGGAAACGCCCGACACGCCCTCTGTTCAGGGGTTTCTATACCCTCCAATATCAGCACCCACCGCTGCACCACCGGTCATCCTGATCGCCCACGGCGGCCCCACGTCAGCCGCCTATGCGGTCTACAACCCCCAGGTCCAGTTCTGGTGTCAGCGGGGCTTTGCCGTAGCGGAGGTGAACTATACCGGCAGCACCGGTGCGGGTCGGGATTTCCGCCTTCGTCTGGCCGGCCGGTGGGGCGAAGCGGATGCACAGGACATGGTGCGCTGCGCGGATTATCTGACGGCACAAGGGCTGGTCTGCACCAACAATGTATTCATTCAGGGCCGAAGCTCCGGAGGCTATACGGCACTGATGGCGGCGGTGCAGACTGACCGCTTCAAAGCCGTTGGCAGCCTGTTTGGCGTGACTGATCCATGGCGCCTTCGTACTGCTACCCACCGGTTTGAATCCGGTTACCTGGACTGGCTACTGGGAGATCCGCAATCACATTATGCCCGCTGGCAGGCACGTGCGCCGGCGCTGCACGCTGACCGGATACGCTGCCCAGCGATTTTTTTTCAGGGCGGGAAAGATGCCGTCGTGGTGCCTGAGCAAACCCGGCGGATGGTGGCCGCGCTACAGGCCCGGGGCCAACCGGTGGAACTGCACTGGTATGAGGATGAAGGCCACGGGTTTCAGAGGGCAGATAATCAGGCGCACATGCTCGAATCGCTGTACCGGTTTTATGGAAGCCTGGCCTCAGACGACCCTGAGATACGCCAAAAGGACAATGAACCAGCGCACAAACTGAGTTAAACTCTCAACTATTCCTATAACAACAAAACGGTTGTCCCTGAGCGTCATGAGCTACGATATTTCTGCGCTGCGCAAGTTTGTCTCTCCCGAGATTGTCTTCGGTGCCGGGTCCCGCCGGTCGGTGGCTAACTTTGCCAGTAATTTTGGTGCCCGCCATGTGTTCCTGGTGTCTGATCCTGGTGTTGTCGCCGCCGGATGGGTTGCAGAAGTTGAAACCCTACTGGTTGAGGCGGGGTTGCGCTGTACCACGTTTACAGCGGTGTCGCCCAATCCCAAAGTAGATGAGGTGATGGCCGGTGCCGAGCTCTACCGGGCCAGCGAATGCGATGTCATCGTGGCGATCGGCGGCGGCAGCCCCATGGATTGCGCCAAGGGTATCGGCATTGTGGCCAGCCATGGCCGCAGCATCCTGGAATTTGAGGGTGTGGATACCATCCGTAATCCTTCGCCACCACTGATCCTGATTCCAACCACCGCCGGTACGTCAGCAGACGTCTCGCAGTTTGCCATCATTTCGGACCCCAACCGGCGCTTCAAGTTTTCCATCATCAGCAAAGCGGTGGTGCCGGATGTCTCGTTGATCGACCCGGAAGTCACCGAAACCATGGACGCCTACCTCACCGCCTGTACCGGGGTGGATGCACTGGTGCACGCCATCGAGGCTTTTGTTTCTACCGGCAGCGGGCCTTTGACCGATACCCATGCACTGGAAGCGATACGACTGATCAACGGCAACCTGGAAGCGCTGGTGGCAAACCCGTCAAACCCGGTGTTGCGAGAGCAGATAATGCTGGCGTCCATGCAGGCGGGGCTGGCCTTCTCCAATGCCATTCTGGGGGCTGTCCATGCGATGTCCCACAGCCTGGGCGGTTTTCTGGATCTGCCCCATGGCCTCTGCAATGCGCTGCTGCTGGAGCATGTGGTGGCCTACAATTTCCCTTCCGCCGAGGACCGGTTCCGCCGGGTTGCTGAGGCCATGGCGATTGATACCCGGAGTATGAACGGGGCACAGGTCAAGGCACGGTTGATGACCCGCATTATTGAACTCAAGAAGACCGTTGGCCTGGAGGCGCGGCTCAAGGAGCTCGGCGTCACCACCTCTGACATTCCCTACCTTTCCGGCTATGCATTGAAGGACCCCTGCATACTGACCAACCCAAGGAAGTCGTCACTTCGGGATGTTCAGGTGGTCTATGAAGAAGCCCTCTGACCCAACCAGCACCGGTTACGACATCGGCGATCTGTTGGGGCTCAGCAGCCAGTCAGCCCGAAAAAGCTATTACCCCGCGTTGCAGGAGCGCCTGGAGGAACTGGAGCAGGAGCGCAACCGCTACAAATGGCTGTTTGAGAACGCTCTGCACGGCATCTTCCAGGCCAACCTGCGTGGTGGTTTTCTGGCCTGCAATCCTGCCATGGCCCGAATCTGCGGCTATGACAACCCGGAGCAATTGCAGAAAAAAGTGATTCGACTCAGGGAGCAGCTGTTCTGCAGCGCCGCAGAGTTTGATCAGCTTCGCCAGGAACTGCTCGACCATGGCAGCCTGAGCGCTCGCGAGACCCGTCTTCGGCGAGCAGACCAGACCCCCGTGTATGTGGCACTAACCATGCTCCGCCGGCCGGATCTTGGGCCGGAAGTGGTGGAAACCTTCGTTGCCGACATTACCGAGCGGGTGCAGGCCCGGCAGAAACTTGAGCAGCTGAACGCCGAACTGGAAAAACGCGTGGAGGAACGCACCGAGGCGTTGCAAAACGTCAACGTGGACCTGCGTTATCAGATTGAGGAGCGGGAAAAGGTTGAGCAGGAGTTGAAAGTGGCGGTGAACGCCGCCAAAGAAGCCAATCGCAGTAAAGACAAGTATCTTGCGGCGGCCAGTCATGACCTGCTGCAACCCCTGAATGCTGCCAGGCTGATGATTTCGGCCCTGCAGGACAGTCAGTTACCCGAGGCGGAAAACCGGATGGTGCATCAGGTGCACCGCGCCCTGGAAGGTGCCGAGGATTTGTTGGCCGATCTGTTGGATATTTCCAAACTTGACCAGCAGGCAATGAAGCCGGATCTGACCTGTCTCAATCTGGCTGCCATGCTGAAAGGATTGGGCGAAGAATTTGAGGCGGTGGCTACCAATGCCGGATTGCAGTTCCGGCTCCGGGTGCCACCGGTATCACTTCGGACCGACCCCCGAATGCTGGCACGGATTGTCCGTAACCTGTTGAGTAATGCCTTCCGCTATACCCGTGAGGGCGGCGTAATGCTCTCTGTCAGGCAACGTCGGGATCGGCTGGCCATTGAAATCTGGGACACCGGTGTGGGGATCGAGGCCCACAAGCTGCAGGATATTTTCACTGAGTTCCACCAGCTACTGCCCCAGGGCACCGGCGGTCGCCAGGGCGTCGGATTGGGACTGGCCATTGTGGAGCGCATGGTACGGGTTCTGGGTTACGGAATCCGGGTGACCTCACGGCCCGGCCGCGGTTCGAGATTTGAGGTGTCGATCCCGCTTGAACACAGGGTAAATGAGGCCTGGCGAAGCCAATCTTCAGCCGGAGGTGCCATCCACGGAAACTTTGACGGACTGGCGGTGTTAGTCGTAGACAACGAGCCGGCGGTGCTTGAAAGCATGGCAGCGTTGCTCGAAGGTTGGGGTTGTGAGGTGTTTCCCGCCGACGGCGAATCCAGTGCCCTGGACATGCTGAGCGAGGGCCTGCTCCCCGACGTGATTCTGGCGGATTTCCACCTGGACAATAACGCAACCGGTTGTGAGGCTGTCTACGCCGTTCGCCGTGCACTTGACCATGATGTTCCGGCAGCCATCATCACTGCTGATCGCAGTGATGAAGTGCGCACGCTGCTTAGGGCCCAGTACCTGCCCATCCTTAACAAACCGGTTAAGCCCAACCGCTTACGGGCGCTGCTGGCGAGTCTTGCCGCGCAGTCAACCTGACCCCACGCGCTTGCGCTTTACGACTACACTTATTCCTGAACCAGTCCTTGATTCAGGAGACCGTCATGAGCCACACCGAGCATTCCCTTACCAACCATGAAGTCACCGTTTGCCTGGCCGGCGGCGCCGTGCTGGGCCCTTTCAATGCCACTTGGAGCCAGGATGAAGGCGGGGACGTGCGGGAGCTTGTCCGCGAATACGACGCCTTCCTGCAGGGTGAGAAACAGCGCCGTTACAAATTTCATCTGCATGACACCTACACCAACACCGTCCACACACTGATTCTCAATTTTGAGCAAGTCACCGGCATTTGCGACCATGTCAGGCTAAGATCGCAGGACCGAGGGGCTTAGTGTCCCGCCTGGCAAGCAAAAAGGGAGGACGCAATGAGTGAGTTCAGAACGGAAAAAGACAGCCTGGGTGACGTGAAGGTGCCCGCGAATGCCCTGTGGGGCGCGCAAACCCAACGGGCCATCGATAACTTTCCGGTCAGTGGTCAGCCGATGCCGGCCCGGTTCATTGTGGCGGTGGCGCAAATCAAGTGGGCGGCAGCCCAGGCCAACGCGTCTTTGGGGTTGCTGGATGCCCGTTTGCGGGACGCTATTGCCGAAGCCTGTGATCAACTGATCCAGGGCGAACACGCGGACCAGTTTCCGGTGGATCGGTATCAGACCGGCTCCGGCACCAGCACCAACATGAATGTGAACGAAGTGATTGCGGCCATTGCCCGGAGACAGGGTGTCGATGTCCACCCTAATGATCACGTTAATATGAGCCAGAGCTCCAACGATGTGATACCAACGGCTATACACGTCAGTTCGCTTTTGGCCGTAAAAGAGCAATTGCTGCCGGCCCTGTCGCACCTTCGGGGTGTCATTTACGAGCGGGAAGCGGAACTGAATGCCCAGGTCAAAACCGGTCGTACTCACCTGATGGACGCCATGCCGGTGACCCTGGGGCAGGAATTACGGACCTGGCGGGAACAGCTGGCCCTGGCTGAGAAACGTCTTGAGCAGGCAATGGATGAACTGGCGGATGTGCCCCAGGGCGGCACCGCAGTGGGCACCGGTGTGAATGCGGCGTCTGAATTCTCTGGTCAGTTCATCAAGTTCCTGCGCAGCAACACTGGCTACCCGTTCCGTTCCATGGAGCACAAGTTTGTTGGTCAAAGTGCTGTGGATGCGCCTGTCGCCCTGTCAGGCCAACTGCGGGGTGTGGCGGTGGTGCTCACCAAAATTGCCAACGATCTGCGCTGGATGAACAGCGGTCCGATTCACGGGCTGGCAGAAATCAGCCTGCCGGCATTGCAGCCCGGCAGCAGCATCATGCCGGGCAAGGTGAACCCGGTTATTCCGGAGTCGGTCTCCATGGTGGGCGCCCAGGTGATGGGGCTGGACAATGCGGTGGCCATTGCCGGCCAGTCCGGAAACTTTCAGCTCAATGTGATGCTGCCTCTGGTGGGGGGCAACCTGCTGGACATGATCGGTCTGTTAACCGGGGCCTCCGCTATCCTCGCGGACAAAGCGATGAAAGGCTTTACGGTGAACGCCGATAATCTGAATGCCGGTGTCGGGCGTAATCCGGTACTGGTGACGGCGTTGAATCCAGAGATTGGCTACACCTTGGCGGCGGATATCGCCAAGGAAGCCTACCGCACTGGTCGGCCGGTGATTGATGTGGCCGAGGAGCGCAGCGGTCTCAGCCGTCAACACCTGGAAAAACTGATGGATCCGCTCAAGCTCACCCGTGGCGGGTTGACCTGAGCGGGCAAGACCGGAGGAGTCATTCTTGCTGCTGTCCCTGGAGCTGTTTGTCATGCTGGTTCTGGCCAATGGCTCCCCGGTGGTCGTGGCCAGGCTGTTGCATCAGACCGGCAACCGGCCTGTGGATGGCGGTCGGGTTTGGCGGGATGGTCGCCCGGTGCTAGGCCCCAGCAAGACCTGGCGAGGGTTGGTCGCGGGCACGGTGTCTTGTCTGCTGTTTTCGGCCTGGGTTGGGCTGGGCTGGTTGTTTGGCGCGTTGTTCGGTTTGCTAGCCCTGCTGGGGGACCTTGTCAGCAGTTTTATCAAACGCCGGATGGGGCTAGCGTCCAGTGCCCGGGCATTATGGCTGGACCAGTTGCCCGAGGCCTTGCTACCCATGGCCATGGCGTGGCTCTGGTTATCCTTGCCGTTGTGGGAAGCGGTTGCCGTGGCGCTGCTGTTTGCGCTGAGCAATATGCTGTTCTCTCCGGTGCTTTATCGTCTGGGTATCCGCAAACAGCCCCATTGAGTAAGCTATCCCGGCCCCCGGGACAAGGTGTGCAAGGTAACCTCCGGCGGGCAGTTCAGGCGGACATTCAGCACAGATGTGCCAGCGCCTGGCGAGGTGTAGCCTTGCATGCCGTTAACCTGCCAGAAACCGCGGCCAAGCCGGCGAGGGCAGTCGGAGTCGAGGGTGACCGGAACGCCCCCGGGCAAGCAAAGTTGTCCGCCGTGGGTGTGTCCGCACAGAAACACGTCGTATCCGGCATGGGCAGCTTCCCGCCAGATCTCGGGCGTGTGGCTCAGCAGCAGGCTGATGCCGCCGGGAGGAATATCATCGCCGGCCCGGTGCAGGTTGTGAACCTTGTAGTAATGGGCATCGTCCACGCCGGACAGGTAGAGCTTGCTTGCTCCGCGGGCAATGGGTGCCATTTCGTTCATCAGCAGCCGGTAGCCCATGTCTTCGAGGGCAGGTACCATGCGCACGCTGTCGTGGTTGCCCAGTACCGCGTAGGCATCGCCCCGGATGGCCTGGCGCAGGCGGGCCATGCCCTCAAGGGCTGCGTCAATCGGCCCCCAGGTGAGCTTCCGGTAATCGCCGGTCAATACACACAGGTCATAGTCCAGAGGCGTGATCTGATCGATCACTGCATTCAGGTTCTGTTCATCCATATCAACGTGAAGGTCGGTCAGGTGCAGGATGCGAAAACCCTCGAACGCCTCGGGCAAATCGGGCAGGGTAAAAGTGTTCCGGGCAGTGGTCAGCTTGCGGCTGTTCTCCCGGGCCCGGCCAAACAAGCCAATGGCTTGCAGGCAAAACCGAATCAGCCTTGGCGCGTTGGCGACATTCTCAAGGTGGAACGAGCGACGATCGCGCCCGAACACCCGGGCCTCGGCTTCCTGTTCGATGCCCAGTCGCTGGCGGGCATGCACCGGGCCAAGCCGAAGGCTGAGTCGGTACTGGAGAAGTTCGTTCTGATCTTCTGGTGCGCGAACCCTTGCGGTCATGTGAATCGTCCTGATGCCGAGCGGAATCTTATGTTTGATTCCTTCACTCATTATGGATGGTCAGCGGGGTAGTGCAACCGGATAGACACAATGTTCATGTTTTACTGATGCACCGCAAATCCAGGAGAGACAACGAGTAATGACTGAATCCGACAAGCCGGTGCGATTAGGCAGCTGGCAGGTATTCCTGATCTTTCTGCGGCTGGGGCTGACGTCTTTTGGTGGCCCGGCAGCTCACCTGGCGTATTTCCATGATGAGTTTGTCAAGCGCCGGAAGTGGCTGTCAGACAGCGCCTACGGTGAGGTAGTGGCCCTTTGCCAGCTGTTACCGGGCCCCGCGTCCAGCCAGGTCGGGCTGACCATCGGTTTCCTTCGGGGGCATTATGGCGGTGCCTTGGCGGCCTGGGTGGGTTTTACCTTGCCCTCGGTACTGGTCATGGCGCTGTTTGCCTTCGGGCTTACGCTCTGGCCGGACCTGGGTGAGGGTGGCTGGGTCAGCGGCCTCAAGCTTTTTGTGGTGGCGGTGGTGGCACAGGCCGTCTGGCAGATGGGGCAGTCGCTGTGCCCTGATCGGCCTCGCATCGTCATTGCCATGTTGGTGGCGGTTGTTCTGCTGTTGGCTGGTGCCGTGTGGATGCAGGTACTGGTTCTGGCGTTGGCAGCCGTTGCAGGAGCGGCATTGGGATTGCCCTCGCAAAATAAGCAAGAATCCTTGCAGGTGCCGTTGCAATCGCGAAAGCTGGGAATGTTTGCCCTGCTGTTTTTGGTGTTGCTGGCACTGTCCTTTGTTCCCCAGGTAACGGGATCCCTGGCCTGGATCGGTGCGGAGCTTTATCGCGCCGGCGCCCTGGTATTTGGCGGCGGTCACGTGGTGTTGCCATGGCTCCAGGAGGGGTTTGTGGTCTCCGGTAATATGTCGGCCGATACCTTCCTGGCTGGCTACGGTGTCGCGCAGGCGGTGCCGGGGCCGCTGTTCAGTTTCTCTGCGTTTCTCGGGGGTACCGAGGGTGGCATCGCGGGGGTTCTGATTGCCGTGGTTGCGGTATTTCTGCCTGGAACCCTGTTGGTGTTCGCCGGTCTACCGTTATGGCAGTGGTTGCGTGAGCATGAGAAAGCACGAGCGGCACTGGCGGGCGTCAATGCCGGGGTGGTGGGCTTGCTCCTGGCAGCGCTGTACGACCCGGTCTGGACGTCGGCTATTCACGGTGCCGGCTATTTCGCTCTGGCATTGGTGTTCTGGCTGGCACTGGTCATCGTTCGGGTGCCGGTATGGCTGCTGGCACCTGCCAGTGCGCTGCTTGGAGCGGTCTTTTTGTAACACCCGAACGTATAACAGCGTGAACTCCCCGTTTGGAATTCCGAACCAGAACCGCCACAATCGAATAAACAGAACCCACTGGAGCAATCTGATGAGTGACGCATGCAACATTCCAGGACTGACCGTGCCTCGTGGCCGGTTCCCGGCACCTGAGAAAGACCTGCACGAGCCCGCGGGTGAATCCCGAATTGTTCTGGCTGGAGGTTGTTTCTGGTGTGTTGAAGCGGTGTTGGTGGCGATTGACGGTGTCATCCGTGCGGAATCCGGATACGCCGGCGGTGCGGCTGAAGCGGCCAACTATGAGGCTGTCTGCAGCGGGACCACCGGCCATGCGGAGGTGGTGGATGTTCACTACGACCCGGCGAAGGTCAGCTTTGGCGAATTGCTAAGAGTGTTTTTTTCGGTGGCTCACGACCCCACCCAACTGAACCGCCAGGGTAACGATATTGGGAGCCAGTATCGCTCAGCGGTGTTCTACGAAACGGATGATCAGAGGCAGGTGGCTGAGGCCTACATTCGCCAGCTTGATGCCGCCGGGGTGTATTCCGATCCGATTGTCACCCGACTGGAGCCGCTCACCGCGTTCTACCCTGCGGAGGCATACCATCAGAATTTTGCGGCTCGTAATCCCAGGCAGCCCTACATTCTGGCGGTGGCAGCACCCAAGATGGCCAAGCTGGTCAGCACCTGGCCAGACCACCTGAAACCTGAATTCAGTGACGATGATCCTGACCTGGCCTGAGGAGTTTCCCAATGACAGTATCGGCAAAAGGCTATGACCTGACCCCTCTGACGAAAGCAGAGGTTGAGGAAAGGGCAGCGGGATTGACCGCTGAGGAAAAACGGGTACTGCTGGATCACGGCACCGAGCACCCGTTCTGTGGCACCTTGCTGGATAACAAAAAAGCCGGGGTTTACCTGTGCCGGCTGTGTGATCTCCCGTTGTTCAGCTCGGACGCCAAATTCGATTCCGGTACCGGCTGGCCAAGCTTTTTCCAGCCGTTCGACCCGGAGCATATTCGCTACCTTGAAGATCACAGCCTGGGTATGAGCCGCACCGAGATCCGTTGCCCCCGCTGCGACAGTCATCTCGGGCATGTGTTCCCGGACGGCCCGGCGCCCACCGGTCAGAGGTATTGCCTGAATTCCATTGCCATGGTGTTTGAGGCGCAGGGCTAACACTCAGTCATGTTCCTTGTTCTCCTTTTGGCGGTTATTCAGGGGGCGATCGAACCGCTATAATCCTTTCCTATTGTTCCGGGGGCACGGCGCCCGGCCCATAGCGGAAAGGACGTGTGCATGAAACGATTGAACTTGAGCCCTCTGACGGAGTCTGCAACCCTGCTCAGACGTGCTGCTGTTGTGCTGGGCTCGGTGGGGCTTACCGCCATCTACTCTTTGCTGGTGCTACTGAGGGCTTTGTTTGGTCGTCTGAACCGGCCGATTGTCGACAAATACTGCCGGGAGTGGTCTGCCGCGTTGTTGAAGCTGGTTCGGGCAAGCCTGACGGTGCGGGGCGAGGTTCCGGACTTCAATGACGGGCGTCGCTACATCATCATGAGTACCCATGCCAGCCACTACGATATTCCGGTGAGTTTTGTGTCTTTGCCAGGCTCCATCCGGATGCTGGCAAAGAAGGAACTTTTCCGGATTCCCCTGCTGGGGCAGGCGATGGCGGCAGCGGAGTTTCCCGCTATCGACCGGTCAAATCGCACCCGCGCCGTCCGGGACCTGGAGCGGGCAAAACAGATGATGGAAGACGGTATTGTGCTCTGGGCGGCTCCGGAGGGCACCCGCTCCCCGGATGGTGCATTGTTGCCATTCAAGAAGGGCTGTTTTCACCTGGCACTGGACACTGAGGCGGTGATTGTGCCGATAGCCATTCGCGGTATACACCAGGTGCTACCTGCCCGGAGCTTGCAGATCAATCTTGGTCAGCCGGTAGACGTGCGGGTTGGGACACCCATTGATACAGCGGGGAAAAGCAAGGAAGATCTGGCGCAGATCATGTCAGATGTACGCCAGAGCCTGGAACAATTGTTGGGTGACGGAGAGCCTGAGTAACCGGGCCCTGCCTGTGTCAGCCACCTGAGCTGGCGGCCACCACGGTGTAGAAAAGGTAGCCGGTGTACGCAAAGTAAACCGTCACCAGTAATGCGCCATCCACCCGCGAGACCAGCTTGCGCCAGCCGGTCAGGCCGAAGCCCATCAACAGCAGGCCTACGGTGAGCGCCAGCATCAGGGTCCAGTCCCGGTAAAGCACTTCCGGATCCACAGACAAGGGCTGAATGGCAGCGGCCAGGCCAACCACCGCTAGGGTGTTGAAGATGCCCGAGCCAAGGATGTTGCCCAGTATCAGATCGTGTTCATTCTTGCGTACCGCTGCGATGGCCGAGGCCAGTTCCGGTAGCGACGTGCCAATGGCCACAATGGTCAGCCCGATAATCAGATCGCTGACGCCAAGGGTCTGGGCCACGGTGACGGCTCCCCAAACCAGCAACCTGGAACTGACAATAAGCAGAACCAGCCCGATGATCAGCCAGATGATGGCGTGCTTTAGCGGCATGGGATGTTCGATCAGCTCTGCGTCGGCAGCGTTGCCCAGCGGGTCGTCCTTGTTCTTGATGCCCTGGTAGATTGACCAGCCCATTACTGCCGCAAAAACACCCAGTAACACCCAGCCATCCAGTCGCGTTAGTTCACCATCTATTAATTGGGCCCCGGCGATCAGGGTCAATACCACCAGCAGTGGCAGTTCCTTGCGGATAACCTGGGAATGCATGGTAATAGGCGCAATAAGGGCAGTCAGGCCCACAATCAGGGCGATGTTGGTGATGTTGGAACCATAACCGTTCCCCAGGGCCAGGCCGGGATTGCCGTCCACAGCGGCCATGGCCGATACCGCCAGTTCCGGGGCTGAAGTGCCAAAGCCAATAATCACCATGCCAATCAGCAGTGACGGCATGCCCAGATGCTTGGCGGTGGCGGCAGCGCCGTCAACGAATTTATCAGCGCTCCAGACCAGCAAGACAAGACCGGCAAGAATGGCGGCGATTGCCATCAGCATAGATCAGACCTCTATCAGAATGTGGTGTAACTCCGCACTGGGCGGCCGGCGGAGTAGGTGGCGCACAAGATACCTCAAGTCAAGGTTTCAGGTCAGCCCCGACGGAGACGAACTTTTTGATTCCGGCACTGATCCGCACTATCAGGAAAGGGGTATCAGACTAAAGTGGCGCTGATATTGTTAACAAAACGCGCGAAAATCGTGGCAAACCATAATAGTTAGCCCGACACACATCGATTGACAATCGCAATTTATTATTCCGGCAAAAATCGGGATAATGCGCCCAATTTCAGACCGGAGGCACACAGCAGCGCCGTCTACCTCGCGCCCCGCTGGCTTCCGACAGGCCGCTTTCGCTGATCGTGGAGTGGCAACAGGCTCAACACTAGCTAGGGTGAAAACCAATGGCCGTTAGACAGGCAGACGTAGTGCTGGTCGGTGGGGGCGTCATGAGCGCAACCCTCGGCATGATGCTCAGGCAGCTGGACCCGTCACTGGATATCGTCATGGTGGAGCGTTTAGACCACGTTGCCCATGAAAGCACAGACGGATGGAATAACGCAGGTACCGGGCACGCCGGCTACTGCGAACTCAACTACACCCCCGAAACCGAAGATGGCGACGTTGAAATTGCCAGAGCGCTGCAAATCAATGCGCAGTTTGAGGTGTCGCTGCAGTTCTGGTCGTACCTGGTAGAGCAGGGCATTCTGCCAGAGCCTTCTACTTTTATTAACCGCACGCCACACCAGAGCTTTGTCTGGGGCGAGAAAGACGTCGCTTTCCTAAAGCGCCGTTACGAGCGCCTGAAAGAACACCATCTGTTTCGCGAGATGGAATATACCGAGAGCCCAGACGACCTGTCCGAGTGGATGCCGCTGGTGGTCAAGCATCGCGACCCTATGCAGCGTGTGGCCGCGACCCGGGTCAAACATGGTTCTGACGTGGATTTCGGTTCACTGACCCGAAGCATGGTGAAATGGCTGGAAACCCAGCCCAACTTTGAGTTGATGCTCAGTAGCCCGGTGCACTACATCGATCAGCGCGACAATGGCCGCTGGAAACTGCGGGTGAAAAACCAGAAAACCGGCGAACTGACCAAGCTGGAAGCCGGCTTTGTGTTCCTGGGTGCCGGTGGCGGTGCGCTGCCGCTGTTGCAGAAATCCGGCATTGATGAAGCCCGCGGTTACGGCGGCTTCCCGGTCAGTGGCCAGTGGCTGGTGTGCCAGAAGCCGGATATTGTTGAGCAACATGATTCCAAGGTATACGGCAAAGCGCCCATTGGCGCACCGCCGATGTCCGTTCCGCACCTGGATACCCGGATCATCAACGGTGAACCTGCACTTCTGTTCGGGCCGTTCGCTGGTTTTACCACCCGCTTCCTGAAGCAGGGTTCGGTGTTTGATCTGTTCGGTTCCGTTCGCGCGACCAATCTTCGTCCGATGCTCTCGGTGAGCAAAAGCAATATGGATTTGACGCGTTACCTCATTGGTGAAGTGTTCCAGTCCCATGGCGACCGGGTTGAATCTTTGCGCAATTTTTTCCCGGATGCCCGGGAAGATGACTGGAAGCTGCAGATGGCGGGCCAGCGGGTACAGATCATTAAGCAAACGCCTGAGGGCGGGGGCAAGCTGGAGTTCGGTACCGAGATCGTTGCCGCCAAAGACGGCACGCTGGCCGCATTGCTGGGCGCCTCCCCCGGAGCATCAACAGCGGCCAACGCCATGCTGAACGTACTTGAGCGGTGTTTCCCTGAGAAAATGAAGTCGGAACAGTGGCTGGGGCGTATGAAAGAGCTGGTCCCTTCCTACGGACAGTCTCTGGTGAACGACGAGCAACTGCTCGATCGGGTTCGGGAGCGAACCCTGGCAACCCTAAAACTCGGCTGAGCGGACACTTCCGCTAAACGGGTTCGTGGTTCTGCGGGCACTGTGCGACAAGCTGGTGCCCGTTTTTCGTTCTGGCAGAGGTGTTCTGAAAAGTTGCAGTTTACAGTCAATCGGTTCAGTGTAAGAAGACAACCCTGACGAGGAGAGCGCTGTGACCGAACAGAACTATAATCCCGACAAAGGGTATGTCGCCCTGCTGGGCTGGAGCCTGAATGCCGTTGAAGCGGCGGACAAATTTGACCGCCGCTATGTGGTGGTCGCTCCGGATTGGGCAGAACCCTACTGCCAGGAACATAACATTCCTTACGTTCCCTGGAACTTTGAACGCCTCAACGATCGTTCGTTTGAGATCGCCCAGACGCTAAAAGATATGGGGGTAGATGTTGCCATTCCCCTGTTTGAAGAAACCGTAGAGTGGGCCGGCGCCATTAATTCTGTATTGATGGCTAATCCAAGACTGTTCGGGCAGGCCATGCTGTTGCGTGACAAGGCCCTGATGAAGCGGCGCGCCCAGCTCGGTGGCATTCGTGTTGGTATCTTTGAGGAAGCCCACGACCGGGAAGATGTGGTTCGCTTCCTGAAGCGAGTCAACCAGACCCTGCTGAAGCTGGACGGCGATCCCAACGACCCAATCCACCTCAAGGCCTTCGATAAGGCCGGGTGTCTGGGCCATCGGGTTATTCGTACCCCGGATGAAGTGGACACCATTCCTGACGAAGAATTTCCGGTGTTGATGGAATCCCACCTGGATGGCTGGGAGTTTGCCGTGGAGGCCTGGATCCATAATGGCAAGATCTGTTTCCTCAATATTTCCGAATATGTCACTCTTGGTTATTCCGTGTTCGTTCCGGCCACCCCGGACCTGGAGAAATACCGGGCACAGATCACCACGGAAATTGAGAAACTGATCAAAACCTTTGATATCGACTTCGGCTTTGTCCATCCCGAGTATTTTGTAACCAGCGACGGCACCATGTACTTCGGTGAGGTAGCGTATCGTCCGCCGGGCTTCAAAGTGTTCGAGTTGCTTGAGCGTGCTTACGGCTTCAATGCCTATCAGGGACTGATTCTGGCGTTTGACCCGAAAACCACCGACGAGGAAATAAAGTCTTTCTTCCCGAAAGAGGTGGTAGATGCCAAGGGCTACGCCGGCTGTTTCGGGGTGTACCCGCGCCGCCGTGTGGTCAGCCGCCTGGAGATCCCGGAAGAGACCGAGAACCACGATTACTTTGAATCCCATGAGCTGACGCCGCCTGTGGAGGAAACGGTGACCAAGCGAACTGCGTTTGGTACCCATTGGGGCTTGGTGTATTTCTTCGGTGAGGATCCTTATGTTCTACGGGACCTGCTCAAACATCAGGAAGAACTCGATTTCTATGTATAATCGAGGTATGCATTAACGGAAAGGGTTTGATGCAGGCCCTGAGGAACCTCGTTTGAGTGATCACCAACCGGCCAGCCAGGCGTCAGCTGTAAACATCGACAGGCTGGTGCAAAAACTGGACGAGTCCATTGTGGCTCTTGAGGAGAGCCGGCCCTTTGCAAAGGCCGGCAAGCTCCCGAAACTGTTCGATCTTGCACGACGGGTGCTACTTCAGCCTGGAGGCTGTGAGGTGATTGAAGCCCGCTCCCGGCCATTGGAAGAGGCCGGTGTCTTTGTGGGCACCGACTGGGCCGACCCCTCCATTCTTCTGCCTTCTTTGACCACCTATTCCCTGCAAAGCCCGAATGCCGATACGGTGGTGATCGAGGCGCTGAGTGAGCTGCGCCTGTTGGCTGTGGCGCGCGGCGAATACCAACACCCCAGCGTGTCAGCTGAGCAGGCGCATCATTACCTGACCCAGGTGCTGGCCATTAACCTGGGGTTGCTGTTCGGCATGACCGGCGAAGCCGAGCGAGAGCAAGGCAAACTGGCGATCATTGCACAGGAACTGGTCCAGTATGTGGCCCGGCACATCGGTTACGAGCACGTGATCGACAGCCTGATTGAGGAAATCTGGCGCATACTGGAGCAGCGGCCGATCCGTGTCAGTGATGTGCGAAGGATGATTACCCAGATTGCCATTTGCCGGGCCGATCCGACGGTTGATCTCGGCACGGCCGGCCGAGGGGCAGACCGACTGATTTCCAGCTTGTACGGGCCAACGCGGGCGTGTGGCGAAGACCCAGGCATTGCAATCTACCAGCAGCGTCTGGATTCCATGGATGGCGCTGCCTTGCAGAACGAAGCGACCGGGTTTGCCCGTTCAATGCACGATACGGGATTGGTTTCTCCCTACCACGCCGTTTTTATCCGCCATGTTCTGGAGGGCAAGGATTCCCTGCTGAGCGAGGCGTTGGGGCTGTCCAGTACGGGGCGCGACTGTCTGTTGTGTTACCGGGATCTGGTGCACACGCTGATCCAGGAATCCCTGTTCCCAGAAACCGCCCAGGGCCTTTACGGCCTGGCCCTGTTGCTGGAAAGGGGAATTCTTTATCAGCCCCCGGTGGCACCGGCGCTATGGCGCCAGGTACGGCTGACACTGTGCCCGCAAGCCCTTGAACGTTTGCAGTTTGCCTATGGCTATCAGCCTAATCCCTCCGCCTGGCTGATTCAGGGGGTGTTGAACATGCTGGGCCAGCCACTGGGGGTAGGGCAGGGTAACAACCCCACCTGCCAGTCTGCCCGGGCCTTGTCCATGTGGGCTTATAATGATCCGGATTACCTGCTGCAAATGGTGGCCTGGGCTGCCCGGGACAATGAGATTGTCATGCATTTTGAGGGGCGGCCCGTGTCTTCGGCGCAGAGTGCTGGTGGCTTGGCCGCGGAAGTGACTCTGGACCTTGATCCTGTCTCCCTGATCGTGGTGCCACATCTGGACCGGATCTATGCAGAGATGGGGCGGCTGTGTGTCGATCGCGAGGGCGACCCGCATAAATGGGTCAACCCGGAGTTCCATGGCTGGTCCGCCGGCCGGGGTTTTGCCATTAATGTGGATGTGGCCACTGGCAACCTGATCGATCTGGAAGACTTTATCCGCCATTTCTACGCCAGCTACCACCCATATTACAACGGCAACCAGCCGCTGATACACCCTCAGCCGGCCGGTATCGCCGTTACCGACAGCGCAGCCCGCTTTATTGGCTGGCATGCGATCACCATTCTCCGGGTTGCGCTGGACCCGGACAGTGAGATGCGGGTGTATTTCTTTAACCCGAACAACGACAGCGGCCAGAACTGGGGCGACGGTGTGCAGGTCAGCACTTCTGGCTTTGGTGAGCGCTTCGGGGAATCTTCTCTGCCTTTTGAGCAGTTCACTTCTCGCCTGTACATCTACCATTACGACCCACTGGAGCGCGGTGAGCCTGCCGAAGTGAACGACGACGAGCTTGGTCGCGTAATAGACGGAGTGTACCGTAGTTGGGGAGTAGACCGGGTGCCCGCAGACACCCTGCAAGCGGAACCACCGAGAACCGATTGATCCAGAAACTCATTGATCACGAGGGCGAGCATGGCTAAAGAGCAACAACCCGTCGGTAATGGCGCTGAATTGTTCATCCGCGCGCTGGAAAACGAGGGCGTTAAGTACATTTTCGCCGTGCCAGGTGAGGAAAACCTGGCCTTTCTGGATGCCCTCAGGAACTCCAGCATCGAACTGGTGCTCAACCGCCATGAACAGGCCGCAGGCTTTATGGCGGCCACCTACGGGCGGCTTACCGGGCAAGTGGGCGTTTGCCTGTCCACACTTGGCCCAGGCGCCACTAACCTGGTGACCGCCGCTGCTTATGCCCAGTTGGGTGGCATGCCAATGATGATGATCTCAGGGCAGAAGCCGATCAAATCCTCGAAACAGGGCCTGTTCCAGATTCTGGACGTGGTGGACTTGATGCGCCCCCTGACCAAGTACACCCGGCAGATCAGCAATGCCAATACCATTCCCGCGAAAGTCCGGGAGGCCTTCCGTCTTGCTTCTGAAGAGCGCCCAGGGGCCGTTCATCTCGAGTTACCCGAGGACATCGCCGCGGAGCAACCGGCCCGCGACACCCACATCTTCCAGCCCAGTGACGCCCGCCGGCCCTCGGCCAGCCGGAAGAGCCTGGAAATGGCCTGCGACATGCTGCGCGAGGCAAGACACCCACTGATCATGATCGGTGCCGGCGCCAACCGCAAACGGGTATCCCAGGCTTTGCTGCACCTGGTGAACGTAACCGGCATTCCCTTCTTCACCACCCAGATGGGCAAGGGCGTGGTCGACGAACGCCACCCCGGATACCTGGGCAACGCTGCGCTGTCTGCAGGTGACTTTGTGCACTGCGCCATAGACCGGGCGGACCTGGTGATCAACGTGGGCCACGATGTGGTAGAAAAGCCGCCATTTTTTATGACCCCCGGCGGCAAAAAAGTCATCCACGTGAATTTCAGTGCTGCGGATGTCGACCCAGTGTACTTTCCCCAGCATGAGGTGGTCGGCGATATCGCCAACAGCGTCGAGTATCTGGCCGAGCACTGTGGCCAGTGTGCGAACCACGACTTCTCCGGGCTGATGGAAGTCAAAAAGGCCGTGGATGCACATCTTCAGGAACGGGCGGAAGATGGCCGGTTCCCGGTGATCCCCCAGCGGATTGTCCACGATGTGCGCCAGGTGATGCCGGACGACGGCATCATTGCTCTGGACAATGGCATGTACAAGCTGTGGTTTGCCCGCAACTACCCGGCCTACGACAACAACACGGTGCTGCTGGACAACGCCCTGGCATCCATGGGGGCCGGCCTGCCCAGCGGCATGATGGCGGCGATGCTCTACCCGCACCTGAAAGTGATGGCCGTCTGCGGTGATGGTGGTTTCATGATGAACAGCCAGGAACTGGAGACCGCGGCTCGCCTCAAACTTAACCTGGTGGTACTGATCATTAATGACAGCGCCTACGGCATGATCAAGTGGAAGCAGGCACAGGAAGGCTATGCCGATTATGGTCTGGATTACCGCAACCCGGACTTTGTAACCTATGCACAATCGTATGGCGCCAGAGGCCACCGCGTTACCCGGACAGAAGATCTTCGCCCCACCCTGGAAAGTGCCCTGGCCGAAGGCGGTGTCCACCTGGTGGAAGTGCCGGTGGATTACAGTGAGAACCGCCGGGTGTTTGATGAGGAACTGGCGGAACTGACCTGTCGGCTGTGACGCGTGTATGATGCGAGAAAGTATTGTATGCAAGGTGCTGATGAATGATTCGTCTTGGTGTTCGTGGATTTGTGATGGCGCTCGTTGTGCTGGCGATAACCGGCTGCAGCAAGCCTGAAACGCCCCAGGAAGTGGCCGCAGCTTTTTGGCAGGCCATGGCCGACAACCACGCAGGTGACGTGGTGAGATTCTCCACCCTGGACGACACCCGTGACGTTGACGGCTACCAACGAAGCTGGGCCAACGCCGTTCCCTCCTTTGGCCGGGTTGTTATTGATGAGCGCGAGGCAACGATTGTCACCCGGCTGCCGGCGGAGGAACGCTCCGGCGGCGAGCGCCTGGAACTGACCACCTATCTGGTGCGGGAGCAGGGCCAGTGGCTGGTGGACTATCAACGCACTGGAGAGGCCATACTGAACCCATCGCCATTCAGTAACATCATGGGTGAACTGAGTCGGTTGGGGCAGAGACTCGGTGACACCTTTTCCTCTTCAAGTAGCGAGCTTGAAGACAAAATGGCGCAGTTAGCCAGAGACCTGGAAACCTACTCTGACGAGATGAGCCGAAGGGCTGAGAGCGCGATGGAGGATTTTGCCCGGCGATTGCAGGAATCCATGCGCGCCCTTGAGCGCTCGCTTGACGAAGCACTCAAGGATGGTCAACCTGAATCCGCCGAAGATCAGGCCATCATGGAACAGGCCGCCCGGGATCTTGAGCGCCAGGCAGATGAACTGAGCCAGCCCACCATGGAAGCCCTGGCGAGCGCCAGCCGCACCGTTGCGGAAACCGCTGAGCGCTTCAGCCGGCTCAGCCGGGAAACGCTAAACCGGCATCAGGAAGAGCTGAACGAAAAGCTTGCCGAAATGCGGGCCGACGCCGAAGCCTTCATCGAAGACATTCGGCCTTAACTGGCTTGCTCGGCCCCCCTGAGCATCGCCTCCATCAGTTCCTCGGCATCAAACTTGGTGAGCGCCTCGTTGGCACCCACCTGGTTGGCGTAGCTCAGGCTCATCTCACTGTTCAGCGAGGTGTGCAGGATGATGTATGGCTGCTTCAGGGCGTTATTGTCGCGAACATTGAACGTCAGTTCGTAGCCATCCAGCCCAGGCATCTCGATATCGCTGACCAGAATGTCGATCGGCGTGCCGCGCTCATGCTGACTGAGCAGCACCTGCAGGGCATCGTCACCGTTGGTGGTTACATGGTAGGTAATGTCCTTGTTGTCCAGCACATCGCTGAGCTGCTTGCGGGCCACCTGTGAATCATCCACCAGCAGAATGTTCAGGGACCGCAGGGTTTCGCTCTGAACATCTGACAGCACCACCTCGCCGGCGTCCAGGGACTCCGGGTACACCTTCGCCAGCAACAGCTCCACATCCAACAGCTGAATGATGTCGCCCTCCACATCCAGTAGCCCCGTGATGAAGGCATTGGTGCCCAGCGCCTTGGGTGGCGGCATCACACTCTTCCAGTCGGTCTCGATAATCTGCTGAACGCTGCGCACCAGAAAGCCGATCTCCTGGCGCTGAATGTCGGTCACGATGATGGAGCCCTTGGCCTGCTCTTCCTTTGTCAGTGCCGGATAACCAACGGCAGCCGACATATCAATAACAGGAACCGCTGAACCCCGGAACGTCGCAGTGCCAATAACCGCGTGGTGACTGTGGGGCAGCTTGGTCAGACGTTGAAAGGGCAGGATTTCCCGAATCTTGAGCGTACCCAGACCAAAAAGGCGTGATCCGAAAAGGCGGAACAGTAGGAGTTTCTGGGACTGCTTCGCTTTGCTGGACATACAAAAGGATCCTTGCAAACACAAAAGCCCCTTCGGTAAGGAGCCATTCTGTAGAAGTTGGAATTCATCTGTAGCAATAGTAGCAGCTTTGCTGTGATGCAGGGTTTCACTGGTTTGTATCAATTGGTGACAGGGCCGACAAATCAGCCGCCTGCAAAAACGGCATTCCACACATAACCACTCAAAATCCCAGCTGCGTTGACACTTTGTGGACACCTTCAGAGAAATGGGGGGGCAGAACGAAAAAAGCCCCTGGAATCAGGGGCTTTTCTCTTGGAAGTTGGTGGAGACGGCGGGAATTGAACCCGATGCCGCACCTTCTTTAAGCAACACAGAAAACCACAATTCCCATAAAAACCGCGGCTTTCGAAAGTGGATCACCACTGACGAACACACAAAAACACAATCCCGTGGACACTTTGTTGACACTACAGGGAGGCTAAGGTTTATTGGGCCTACACACCAAATTGAAGGCTCAAATGTATACCGTCGGCTCCACATACATCTGAAACGACCTCTACGACATCCTCGGCCTGTCACCTGAACAAAGGGGTGGTGACTGGCTTAACGGTTACCACCGTCACGGTTCCGATTATTACATCTTCTGCAATGTCGGTGTTTCTGGAAGGACTGGGCACGACTATGACAACTACTGGGAAGGTGAGAAGCTAATTTGGCATGGGAAGAACCAATCTCACTTCTCGCGGCCTGCTATCCAAAACCTGGTCTCAGGCGAGTACCGGGTTTTTATCTTCTACAGGGAGCAAGACCGGGCTCCCTTTACCTATGCGGGTGTAGGTACTCCAATACCCCATACTCAAATACAGCGCCCAGCGAGGGGCGATTGGATATTTGGTTCCGATAGCACCGACTAGGCTCCTGTGTTCACTCATGAATACTCCCCGGTGCGAGCTACAGGGAAGGCCAGCGTACCCAGGTGCTAGTGAACCGGTATGAACGTGACCGCAATGCCAGGGACGCCTGTATCCAACACTATGGTCCCCGTTGCACGGTTTGTGCCCTGGAGTTCGAGGCAAGGTATGGAGAAATCGGGAGGGGGTTCATTCACGTTCATCACACTGTCCCCGTCAGTAGGCTAGGCGAGGAATATACCGTCGATCCCATAGAGGACTTGGTTCCGATGTGCCCGAATTGCCATGCGATGTTGCATCGACGAAATCCTCCTTATTCCGTCTCAGAACTGAAATCCGCTTTGGAAGGGAGGCCTAAGCCTCCCTTCCAAACCTAGCCTAGTCGTATATTAACCGAGATGCTTATTTTGACCGGACCGATTATCAGGAGCATGCAGGATAGAGTCAGGAAACCGATTGTGAGTTCAAGGCAGTTCATTTTTCATCCCATTGTGGTGTATTCCTATAACAGACTTTTTCTAATGCGAAAAGCTGGGAAAAATGACCTCCGAAAATCGCAGAAAAATAATGCAAGCCAATAAACCCGCCAATACCCGCCCTGAAATTCGGGTTAGGAAGGCCCTCCACGCCCTGGGATACCGGTTCCGAATTCATCGTAAGGATCTACCGGGGAAACCGGATGTTGTACTTCCCAAGTACAAACTGGTGATCTTTGTACATGGTTGTTTTTGGCACCAACACTCTGGGTGTTATCTCGCATCCAGACCAAAGACCCGTGAGGATTTCTGGAAGGCAAAGTTTGACGCTAACCGATTGAGGGATAAGAAAAATCAGATCGCTCTGGAAGAAGGTGGATGGAGGGTAGAAGCCATCTGGGAGTGCCAAACATTAGATCCTGAGGCTCTAACCCATGCGCTCAGGGAGCTTTTGGCTCTGTGATCCAGGGCCACACCTTTAGTTTGCTGGTATGCTAAATGATTTTGCGCAAAAGGTCCTGAGCAATTCGTTAGAAATCTGTAGAATACGTGCAAATTACTGAAATTCCGCTTCCAAGGAAGGCCCATGTCTAATAAGCCTGTATTCATAGACCTTTTCGCCGGTTGCGGCGGCCTTTCTTTAGGATTGCTCCAGGCGGGCTGGAAGGGACTTTTCGCCATAGAGCGCAGTCCTGATGCCTTCTCAACACTTTGTCACAATTTGGTGGATGGCACTCGATTCGAGTATGACTGGCCAGATTGGTTGCCTAAGACTGATCACGACATCGAAGTATTCCTGCAACAACACCGCGATGATCTAGCGGCACTCGGGGGCAAGGTTGATCTCATTGCTGGTGGCCCTCCATGCCAGGGCTTTTCTCCTGCAGGAAAACGCGATCCCAACGACCCCAGAAACCGCCTTGCTGAGAAATACATAGAGGTTGTAGACCTTGTAAGGCCTAAATTCCTTCTCATGGAAAATGTAAGGGGCTTTAATTCTCCGTTTTCAAAAGCGAATGGAAAGGGGCTTTCCGAACCGTATTCCAAAATTGTGAAGGAGCGGCTTCAAGGAATAGGGTACGACGTTGAGTTTGAGGTGGTTAAAAGTGCGGAGTTTGGCGTCCCCCAACTCCGCCCAAGGTTTATTCTAATTGCATGTCGCACCGATCTGGATATTCACGAAAACCCATTTGTACGACTCAAAAACCGCCGATTTGGTTTTTTAAAGTCTAAGGGGCTTCCTACAACCAAGCCGGTAACTGTTCGGCAAGCTATTTGTGACTTGGAGACTAGCGGTAAGGAGTTGATTGACGCTACGGATAGCTCAATAAAGGGGTTCAAACAAATTGATTACAACTCAGGAAGTAAGCAGTCTTCATCATTCACAAGGTTAATGAGGAAAGGCAGTGGTGGTGGCCATATGCCCAACTGCCTCAGGCTTCCCAGGCACCGCACTGAAATTATCGATAGGTTTTCTGCCATATTGAGGGAGTGCCGGAGGGGGGTAAGCCTAAGTTTGGAGGATCGAGAACGCTATGGCATCAAGAAACATGCAATAACGCCGCTTGATCCCAATCGACCGTCGGCGACTGTTACCACATTGCCGGATGATATCCTTCACTACAATGAGCCCCGAATCCTTACAGCCAGGGAGATGGCTCGAATACAGTCCTTTCCAGATTGGTTTGCATTTTGTGGGCCGTATACAACAGGCGGTAAGCGTCGTAAAGTGACGTGTCCACGTTACACTCAAATTGGAAACGCGGTTCCACCATTATTGGCTAACGCTTTAGCGGAAATGTTGAAAAGCTACTTCGATGATCTAGGGATTCTCCTCAATGAGGAAGACGTAGCATAATGCTTGATCTGCATGGATATTTATGTCTCAAAAGCCAAAAGAACTTAACTTCACTGTTAGCTCCTACCTAAAATCGGTAATTGGCCAGGATCTAATTACTGACGATTTCGTTGCTGTATTCGAACTTGTAAAGAATTCCTACGATGCTGGCGCTACTAGGGTTGATGTCGAGTTCACTGATGAAGGAATCATAATCAGGGATGATGGTAAGGGGATGTCCTATGCCGACATCAAAGATAAGTGGCTATTTGTAGCTTATTCTGCCAAGAGTGACGGGACGGAAGATCAAGGAGATTTAAAACCATACGCGGGGAGTAAAGGGGTTGGGCGGTTCTCAGCAGATCGTCTCGGTCAAAACCTGACTATTTTTACGCGTAAGGCTGGGGAGGATCTTGTTAGTCGACTAGATGTAAATTGGGAGCATTTTGAGAAGAGCTCTAAGAAGCATTTTGTCGAGATCCCTGTCGGATACGAAGAAATACATCCTAAGCTTGTTCCAACTCCTCTTTCCCTCGGTGAACACGGCACTGTTCTCCAAATAAAGCATCCAAGGGGGGAATGGAGCGATGCGAAGCTTATTAAGCTTAAGAGAGAACTGGCAAAGCTAATCAACCCATTTTCTGATCAGTCTAAGTTCACAATTTATTTGTATGCTCCACAGTATTTAGAGCAGGATGAGAAACGTCTAGCGGAAAGTCCGGATGCGCAAGATTCGTTTGACCCGAAAAAAGGAGTGATCAATGGCCCAATCAGCAATTTTGTATTTAAAACGCTGACAGAAAAAACAACGCGTATAGCCGTGAACTTGATTGAAGGTAAATGGCTAGATACTGAACTTGTTGATCGTGGTGAGGTTGTTTTTCATATCCGAGAGGAGATGCCTTTCCCTTCCCTTCTAGGTAGTGATTTTAGTTGCAACATTTACTACTTAAACCGAGCCGCAAAGCAAACATTTGCTCTTAGAGTCGGTATACCTTCAGTTCGTTTTGGGTCCTTATTTTTATTTAGGAATGGCTTTAGGGTATATCCAATTGGTGAGGAGGTTGATGATACTTGGGGCCTAGACCGGAGAAAACAACAAGGCCAATCACGTTATCTTGGTACCCGTGACATCATTGGTCGGGTCGATGTTGTTGGAAATGAGAAGGACTTTAGGGAAGTATCCAGTCGTAATGGAGGATTAGTTGAAACTCCAGCTGTTCAAGATATGCATGAGTGTGTTTGGGAATACTGTATCAAGCGCCTAGAAAAATATGTTGTCGGTGTTACATGGGCCGACAAGTTTGATAAAGATGTCTCTGATCCAAGCCGGGTTTTAAGGGATGCCGGCAGGTCGAGAGTAATTGATGTCGTTTCTAAGATAATTGGATCCAGAGATGTAGAGGTTCTGTCTTATTCACCAAGGTTTTTCGATATTCTGGACCAAAAGTCAGAGCAGTACCGACCTTCCCTTGGAAAACTCCGGAATATTGCTCAAGTATCCGGTGACACAGAGTTGCTTGAGAGAATCGAGCGAGCGGAAAAGCAGTTTGAGGAGATGCGGCGTGCTGAAGCTGATGCGCTTGAGTACGCAGAGAAAACAGAGAAGGCGTTTCAAGAGTCAGAGCGTAAACGAAAGTACGCTGAAGAGCAGTCAGTTGAGATTAAGCAAGCGCTTGATCAAAAAGAGAAAGAAGTTCTTTTCTTACGTTCTCTTTCAACGCTGGATGAGGATCGACTTTTATCTTTTCATCATGAGATTAGGATTGGTTCCAGTACCATTAAATCGTGTGTTAAGCAGTTGAGAAAGATAATCAATAAGCCTCGAGAAATTGATCGGGAGGAGCTTCTAGATTGGCTGGAAAATATAGACGTGGTTAGTAACCAGATTGATACGATCACGAAATTTGCTACGAGGGCAAATTTTACTCTTGACGCTCAACACATAGAAGCAGATCTTGCAGGGTATATGGAGCAATACTTGTCTGAGGTATGTCCTGCGTTTTCCGCGGACGGAGTGCAAGTCAGTGTTAACAATCAGGCTGGGGAGTTTAATAAAACTTTTAAGCCGATAGAGGTTGGTATTGTTTGTGATAATATAGTTAATAATGCTCGGAAAGCGGGCTCTCGTGTTGTTAACGTGGTAATCAGTCGTGATGCCCCAAGAACTCTTAACGTAGAATTTACGGACAAAGGGCATGGCTTCAGAGGCTTCTCTGGCAATATTGATTCGATATTTAACAAAGGGTTCACCACTACAGATGGTTCTGGGCTGGGGCTCTATTATGTCAGGCAGACTATGGAGCAGCTTGGCGGAGCTGCAAGCGTGGAGCGATTAGAAGATGATGGTTTCAAGCTTGTGTTAAGGTTTACCAAATGAACTTAAAGTATAATATATTGTGGTTTGAGGATAATGATCGCTGGTTCAATGTCCATGAACGTATTCTTCATGGCGAACTTGATGACATTGGTTTTGATCTGGTTGTGAAGCGAGAGCTAGACTCCTCAAATGTAAAGGATTTGATCCAAGATAGGCGGTTTGATCTTATTGCTGTCGATCTCAAGTTAGATAACGGAAGTAAAGGTCATGATATTATAGCTGATTTCAGAGCTCATGGCGTTTTTACAGAGGTGGTTTTTTATTCTTCATCAGGACCGCAAGCCGTCAGGAAAAAAATGATTGAGGACGGTAGTCATGTAGATGGGGTGTATTGTATTGATAGGGACGATTTTGAAACGGAGGTTATGAATGTTATTCAGACCACAGTTAAAAAAGTTCAAGACCTAAACAATATGCGTGGCCTTGTGATGGCTGCTTTGGCTGATTATGATGGTGCTTTAAATGAATTTCTTTTGGCGGCCTCTGATCGTCATGGAATTCATGATTTAATTCTGAAAAAGGTGAAAGAGAAAGTTGAGAGTTCATATGAATCGCAGAGAAAAGCTGTCGAGTATTTTAAGAGCCTTGAGAATTTAGAGGAGGCTCTAATAGACCATAATCTGACATCATATGGAAGAATAAGTGTTGTTTTAAGTGTTTTAAAAAGGAGAAAAGGGTGCGAAACGGTAGCCCAGATGAAAGAAGAAATTTTAAGTTTCCAAAATGAGTTGGTTAAAGAGCGTAACTTGTTAGCTCATGTTCGTGAGGATCCTCACGCTTTTCCACCAAAACTTGTTGGCAGAGATGTTGAATATTGTGATGAGGTTTTCAAGAATCGCCGGTTAACTCTTCGAAAACATCTGAAGGTTACTCGTCAGCTACTTGAGCTCATTGACCGTGGTCATTTTGACGGCTCTTTCGATTAGCAGCCCTCTTATCTCATAGGAGATAGAGTTTATTTGATTCGTTTTTAGGTAGAATTCTTCAATTTATTGTTCCCTAAATTTCGTGTAGCTGACTGAGCGTTCAAGATAGCTCCTCTGTTAGTGGGCCCTTAAACTGGTGTATTATTTTTTTGTTAGCGGAATACGCGTCCACATTAAGTTCCTTTGTTTTTTGTCTTTTTATGAGGCTTTCTAATGCGTTTTCCATTTTCTCGACTGAACCTTCGTTCTTGCTTTGTCCTTTTTCAAGGGCCTCCTTTCTGGCGGTTATCTTGTAGATCCTTTTTGATGCCTTGCCTATTTCGAAGTTGACGTCTTCGTTTAATTCTTTTTTCAATATACTTTCTTTGATAGGAATATAACGAAACTCAAAAACTATATGGTTACCATCGCGGCTTTCGTAGGCGCGAACGGCCTCAGGCAAATCATACGGCGAGATGAAACGTTTTCTACCTTGGTTACCTTTTTCGGCTCGTTCAGCAAATTCAGAAGGATTGATTTTCAGCCATTGAGTATTCATAAATCCTCCAGAAGCACCCCTACAGGTGCTGCTATCGCTCTAAATGCCTGGTCTGCTGCGTTGAAGTTGATGCCTTCTTCTACGCTGCTGTCGATTACTATAACTCCCCAAGTTTTGTAAGCTGATGTTTTTAATGGTAAACCAAGTAAGCTTCTTGGTAGCGGTCTTCTGCGGCGTAGGTATTCTTCAACTAGCTCTTCCGACATCCTAGTCCTATCGGCGTACTTTGTCTTGTTACGATCGCTTGAGGATGGGCTCAAGGTTGGTAGGTTTTCTGCGAGTTCAACTCCATCTGAAGCCCAACAGTACCCTGCTATGCCTTCCGCGTCTCGGCCGTCATCTGGAGCCCAGAATACTGTTTTCGTTTTCTTGCTTGTTTGTCCGGATCTTAGCACTGGGACTAGCCAGCCACTCCCTGGGTGTTGTCCGGATTTTATTAACTTTATCCAAGCTGTCGGTGAGTTTCTGAATTTGCGCCAACACCACTTTTTGTATTTGAATAAAGTTACACGATGGTTGTCGTTTATATCCCCATCTTGTTCACGGCAGGCAAGCTTCTGCATCGCGTCTAGATGCATCTGCATAGCTTTCCAGGAAGTTACGTTACCTGGGCGTTGCATAGCTTTCCCAATAGATATGAGAATAAAAAATGCCACGAAACCCCATATGGCATGATTCTGAATGTTTTTAATGAATCCATTCGCTATTGGATATTCTTTGGCTGATATATCAGTGGAAACTGATAATATTGCACCGACAAATGGCAAAACCCAAGTCGACAGTTTTACTAATCTGTTTCCCCATTTTTGTCTGGTGTTTAGGCTGTCAATGTCAATCACAATAGTTTCCGGTCTATCTAAACGGGTGTCCGTGTTTTTGCTCTGTCTGAAACCGCCACCACACACTACGACGGCCAGCCCTTTTATTCTTGTGGTTCCCCTCGTCGGTCTCCATACCAAGCCTGGGCGATACGTGCTGCCAGGCAGAAACCTATCCTATTTTCAGGCTGTTTTCTGATCGGGCCTTCTCCATTTCCGGGCTGATTTGGCCAGCTTCCGGAATCGTTTGTCCTGTCATTATCCAATATGAAAACTGAGGAAACGCCTGGTTTAGTGCTTCCAGGTAGTCCTCGTTCACCTTCTGTTTTCTTCCTCTGATATTGCCCCACTTGTACCGGTCGATCCCTGTCAGCTCTTCCATCCGCTTAGAGGTCAAGTCGAGCACATCGAAGATTTCTATTATCCGTTCTCTGATCATAGTTAACTTAAAATAGTAAAACATACTCACTCCGATAGAGCAAGTAATATGTACTCAGTCAGGGTTACTGAGTGAATATGTGCAATCCAGTGTAGCAGAGTGCAAAACAGTGGACGAGCAAAAACAGATCATCTTGTTAGCAACGCCGGTTATTACGCAGGAGCGCTTTGCGCAACGGACAGGTCTCACGGAAGGGCGCGCAAGCGTTACACGTCCATTTGGCCTCGGGTCACTTAGAGAAAGCTCTTGAATTTGCTCCGCGACTCCAAGCGGCTCTGTACATGATCATGAATTTGGAATTCTTTTATTCATGCAATCGCCGGAGCTGGAGTACGTAACTGTTAGGAGTCGGAACTTCTTCCAATCGATAGAATGTCCCTCAAGTTGGTCATAGTAGGCTTCGATGGTTTTCTGGTAAGCCTCTAGTTCGCAATAAACTTCTTTTACCGGAAATCGCAATTTCTGCTGATCAGCCTCGACTAAATCCTCTGAGCATCTTCTAAGATAGGCATTCTTCGAACCGAATCTAGATATGAACACGCCCTCAAGATCTTTGTCTCCCTTAGTTATTCTGTTCCAGCTATCGTTACAGGAGTCTACGGCAGAAGCGAAGCTGATAGGCTCGGGCGGAGTTTGGGTTATCGTAATGGTAACGCCGCCGTTGGCTATTCCTGCGCCATAGATGAACCAAATCCCCATTATGAATTTTGGGATACGTCGAGCCATGATCTTCTCATTGTTAATTACATTACTTAGAAGGTAGCGGTTGGGAGCTCTGAGGCAAGCTGCTTTGTCTTTGTCGTCGACACCTGGTTGACGCTTGGGTGTAATTGTCTGGCTGCAGAAACGAAAAAAGCCCCTGATTTTAGGGGCTTTTCTCTTGGAAGTTGGTGGAGACGGCGGGAATTGAACCCGCGTCCGCCAGCACTAGGCCTTGAGATCTACATGTTTAGTGTCCTTCTATTAATTTAACCTCTTGCGACCCGAAGGCCAGGGTGCGAGAGGCGAGCTCTTTAAATCTTAGCCTTTAGCCAGTGAGCTCTGGATAAAGGAGCATCCCGTAAGCGATGACGTCCTGAGATGTTGCTTCCGGGCTACGGGCGACCCGGTCAGGACGACTAGCAGCTTACGCTGCTAGTGCGTAGTTTTCGTCGTTTGCGACTATTGCGTTGCAGCTTTGGATTAACGAGATTGGCTGCCATCTCGACATGCACCCAAGGGTTCGCCACCAGCGTCGAAGCCATGTCGTCCCCTTATGATCAGTATATGTGTCCGGTTTGCCGGACTTCAAGGCTTGTTTGTCACTATTTGTACTTATCCTGTTCACGAGGCCTGTGCAATGTGCAGGCCATGGGCGTGAGACATGGCCGCGTCGTACAGGTGCTGGAAGCTGTCCCGGAAGTAGTTCATCACTGCTTGCGGGTCGGCTTGTATGCCCTTGTCGACGGTGATGCCGAACTGCACGGTGTCGGCGTAACTGAAAATGCTCATGCCAATGCCGATGTTGCCGCTCTGGGGCACCCAGAACATGGGTTGCACCAGTTTGCTGCCGGCCAGGTAAACCGGATGCCTCGGGCCGGGCACGTTGGTCAGTACTGCAGAGGCCTTATTGCTGAGCAGGTCCAGGGCCCGGCGCTCAAGAATATCCGGGCCCCGGCCAAACAGGTCCAACAGGCTGTAGGTTACCTGAGCCTGGTAGGACTGTTTGAGCCTATTCATGTTTTCCTGCACCTGGCGGAAGCACATCAACGGGTCATGGACTTCCACGGGCAGGCATACCAGAACCAGGCCAAACTGGTTGCCCAATGATTCAATGGGTTGGTCCAGGGGCCGAAGGTTGAACGGCACTGCAACGCGAATACCGCAATCGGGTATGGTTTGCTTGTGTTCGGTAAAGTGCCGGCTCAGTGCGCCTGTAGCCGCGCACAGCAATACGTCGTTGACCGTTCCACCCAGGGTCCTGGCGCAGTGTTTTACGTCATCCAGGGCCAGGGGCTCCGCCCAGGCCACTTTCTTGCGGCCTACCAACTGGCTCTTCAGGCTGGTTTTCGGCTCAAACGGGGCCAGCCCGAGTTTCGCCAGGTCCATGGCGATGCCGCCGGCGGTCCGCGCCAGTTTCAGGGGGTAATTGGGCTCTTGCCGAACGGAATCCAGGAACAGTTGCGCCTGTTGCCAGCCGGCCTGGCTGCTGTTCACCAAACGGTGCAAAAACCGGGTGGCAGCGTTGCCCTGGGGTTTGGGAATGGCGACCTTCTTGGCGATGCGTTCCAGTTTGGGTTCTGGTGTCCGGTCGGTGAGCGATAGCAGAACCCGAACCAGTGAAATGCCATCGGCAATGCAGTGGTGAATGCGGATCAGCAGGGCGCAGCCGCCGTTGAAGTTATCGATGTAGTGGATTTGCCAGAGTGGTCGGCGAAAGTCGAGTGCCGTGCTGTTGAAGTCGCTGGCCAGTTCCTGCAACTCCTTCTTGCTGGCTTGTCCTGGCAGTGCAATGCGGTGCAGGTGGTTGTCGAGATCAAAGTTGGGATCGTCTTCCCAGTAGCATTTGTCGCCCTTCTCAATCACCCGTTGGCGAAAGCGCCTGAATCTCAGAAATCGTTCTTCGAGTGTGCGTTTTAGCCGTTTGATCGGAATCGGTTGCTCAAACATCAGCACCGCGGAGATCATCATGGGATTCTCCGGGGTGTCCATACGCAGCCAGGATCGGTCGACTGACGTCATTGCAGTCCGTTCAGATGACATAAGCCCTCCCTTTGCTGTTTGCCAACTAACAGGGGCTCCAGGTACTGCCTGTGGGATCGGAGCAGGTGTGAACACCTGAGTATAGGAGGGATTCCGAGGCCGGGAAAGAGGCGGTAAAAGCGACAGTGCCAGCGAGGCTCAGGTATTGGCCTCGCGCATGATTCTCTGTTTCTGGCGATTCCAGTCACGCTCTTTTTCGGTGGCACGCTTGTCGAACAGCTTCTTGCCTTTCACCAGGGCAATCTCGCATTTCACTTTATTGCCTTTCCAGTACAGGGCGAGTGGAATACAGGTATGCCCGGCCTGGTTGACCTGGCCGATGATCTTGGCAATTTCCTTTGCGTGCAGCAGCAATTTGCGGGTACGGGTCGGGTCGGCGATGACATGGGTGGATGCGGTGTTGAGCGGCGTGATATGAGCGCCCAACAACCAGGCTTCGCCATTTTTCAGAAGTACGTAGGCGTCCACCAGTTGGGCCTTGCCGGCTCGCAGTGATTTCACTTCCCAGCCCAGCAGGGCAAGGCCGGCTTCAAAGCGCTCTTCAATGTGATATTCGTGCTTTGCCTTTTTGTTCAGGGCAATGGTATTGCTGGTTGGTCCGTTTGCTTTCTTCTTGCTCATGAATCCTGTCCGGGATCGGAAGAATGTGTGTGCCGGCCGGGTGACTGTTGGCCGGTAAATCGGGCATTGTAGCCCAGGACTGCCAGACGGGTCACGATTTCACCGCCGGGCTTGTAGATCCAGTCGTTCCGGGATGCCGCCTTCGGCTACAATGGGGCGCATTTGACTGTCAGGGATCGCCATGGCGAGCAAGTATCACACGTCCATCGGGTCATTTACCCGAAAATCCACGTTTTTCTGGGCCTCGGTGGGCGCAACCGTGGGCCTGGCCAATCTGTGGCAGTTTCCATACCTTGCCAGTATTCACGGTGGCGGGTTGTTCATCTTTCTGTATCTCGCCTGCCTGCTGCTGGTAACCCTACCGCTGATGGTGACTGAGGCGGTGCTTGGGCGGCACTCACGCCATGGCATTGTACTGGCGATGGACGGCATGGTGAAAGACGCAGGCTGTTCGCCGCTGTGGCGCCTGGCGGGCCCGTTGAGTGTGCTTGCCGCATTCCTGGTGTTGTCATTCACCGCGGTGTTCGGTGGCATCGTGCTGGCCTATGTCTTCTTTGGGGCAGCAGACAGTTTCAGGGCAGCGACGCCCGAGGCGGCCACCGGTATCCTGACGGACCTGGTGTCCAGGCCGGGTGGGCATCGGGAGTTCATGGCCTGGCATGCGTTCTTCATGGTTCTCGTGGTCTGGGTATCTGCTCAGGGCGTGGTAAAAGGGCTGGAGCGATCTCTGCGGTTTCTGGTGCCGGCGGCGTTGTTGTTGATGTTGGGGTTATTTGGCTTGTCGGCCAGTCATGGGCGGCTGGATTCGGGTATTGAACACATCCTGGCGTTGCGGCCGGACGACGTTGGCTTCAATAGCGTCAAGGCGGCCTTTTTTCACGCGTTCTATACCCTTGGCCTTGGGATGGGGGTGTGGGCGATCTTCGGCGCTTATAGCACGTCACATACCCGGTTAAAGCGGTCATTGCTGGCGGTGGTGTTGATGGACACTCTGGTGGCCATCCTGGCGGGGCTGATGATGTTCTCGGTGGCGCTGGATGGTGCCAGTCTTGATGGTGAGCGTGGCTTCGGGCTGTTGTTTGTCTCCCTTCCAGTCACGCTGGCCCAGTTGCCCCACAGTCAGTTGATCATCGCGGCGGTGTTCTTGCTGGTACTCATGATCGTGTGGGCGACCGCCATATCGCTGTTGGAGCCTGTGGTGGGCTGGTTCCGTGAGTGGACTGGCGCACCCAGGGGTTGGTCTGCGGTTATTGCCGGTGTCGCCGTGTGGGCTGCCGGCCTGGGTTCGCTATTCTCTTTCAATCTCTGGGCAGACTACCGGTTTGCCGGTGCCACCCTGTTCCGATGGCTGGAGCTGACGACGGGCGGCATCCTGATTCCGCTGGTGGCCCTGCTGATTGCCACCTTTGCCGGTTGGTGCCTGACCCGGCGCTATGCCGCAAGGATTCTTGGCAACACCCCGGTGGCTATTCGCAAGATCTGGTATTGGGTCATGCGCCTTGTTCTGCCGGTTCTGGTGGCCTGGATTGGCATACAATACACGGTGTTCTCATTGTCAAACCTGTGTGATAACGGCAGCGCAGCCATCTGGTGCACACAAGATGGCGCGCCGGAAGACCCGATGCCTGCGACAGCAAACGATGACGGTAACGGCGTGCCCGCAAGCCCGCAAAGCGAGGGGGCGGAGCCAGAAGGTGACGCGTCTGGTCAGGGCGCAGAAAACCAGCCGGCGGAAAACGCCCCCAACGGGGACGATATCCTTTATCATAGTGTGTAGTTGGCCTCCGCAGGCCAGTCAGGCTCTTTTGTTGCAAAAAACGCAGGAACCCCGGTTTTCATGGCGCATCAGATTGATAAGACCGCATTGGTCATGCACTCCGCAGAGCGCATGTTCCATCTGGTCAATGATATTGCACGGTATCCCGAGTTTCTGCCCTGGTGCGCCGGGGCAGAGGTGCACGAGCAAACGGATGCAGAGATCATGGCGTCTCTGGAGATTGCCAAGGGCGGTGTGCGCCACCGCCTGACCACGCGCAATCAGCTGTTGATGCCCGAGGCGATCGAGATGAGCCTGGTGGATGGTCCGCTGAAAAATCTGCGGGGTCGGTGGCACTTCAAGGCGCTCAACGAGCAGGCCTGTAAGGTGATCCTGACCCTGGAGTTTGAATTTTCGGGCTCCTTGTCCCGAATGACCTTTGGCCCGGTATTCAACCAAGCTGCCAACACCATGGTGGATGCTTTTTGCCGTCGGGCAGACCAGATTTATCGGGGAGGGGTAGTTTGATGCAGGTAGAGGTAGCGTATGCCCGGCCAGACAAGCAGCAAATCGTGGCGATTGAAGTGCCTGAGGGAACCACCGCCATCGAGGCCGTGAAGCTGTCTGGAATAACGGATATTTTCCCGGAAATTGACCCGGACGCAACGGATATGGGCGTGTTTGGGAAAGTCATTAAAGACCCCGCGGGCCATGAGCTGCGCGAGGGAGACCGGGTTGAACTATACCGACCGCTGAAGATAGATCCAAAGCAGGCCCGGCTGAACCGGGCCAAAAAGAAAGCCTGAACGATCAGTAAGCAGGCGTTTCTTCCAGCAGTCGCGCGTCGTAATGGCTGAACTCGTCACCTTCGTAATAGACGATGATGCGCTGCTCCTGGATATCCCCGCCACGGCGCTGGAAGGTGTACACGTAGTACTCGCGCGAGGGGTCCACCGGATTGAGCATCAGCGGCGACCCGAGAACCGCATGAACCTGACTGCGGGCCATGCCTTGGGAGAGGCTCTTGAGGTCGTCTTCGGTCACGATATTCCCCTGTTGCACATTGATTTTGTAAACGCCAGGGAATACGCAACCGGACAAGGATAAAATGCTAATAAGAACGATAGCGGTGAGCTTTTGCATCGCCGGGGGAAATCCTCTATCTTGAAATCGCCTGCATCAAGCAGGTGTGAAACGGGTAGTCCGTTGAACGGCGGCTTCATCATACCGGAAGCCGTGAGGCACACCAAAGAGTGAATAGTAACATGTCATCTGAAAACGCCGAATTACGAAAGGTCGGTTTGAAGGTTACTCTCCCGAGAGTCAAAATCTTCAATATTCTGGAGAACGCCGAAGAGCACCATCTGAGTGCCGAGGATGTTTACAAGAAGCTGCTGGATCAGGGGGATGACGTGGGGCTGGCAACCGTCTACCGGGTGCTGACTCAGTTCGAGGCCGCGGGCCTGGTGTTGCGCCATAACTTTGAGGGTGGCCACGCCGTCTTCGAAATGGCGGGCGATGATCACCATGACCACATGGTATGTACCCAAACCGGAGAAGTGATCGAGTTTGTGGATGAGATCATCGAGGAGCGCCAGCAGAAGATCGCCAGGGAGCACGGCTATGAGATTGTTGATCACAGCCTGATCCTCTACGTTAAGCCATTGGGTTCTTCCAAGAAATAAGTCAAAAAAAGGGGCCAGCAAGCGCCGGCCCCAACAGCTCTCCGAATCGAGAGGGGGATTCAGTGATGGGTCGCCTGACCCTTAACGAACATCTCCCGGGCGTGGGCAATGGTGTGCTCTGTCATGTCTACGCCGCCCAGCATTCTTGCCACTTCGCTGATTCTTCCCTGGTCATCCAGCGTTTCAATGCGTGAATACGTTGCGTCCTGTTCGGTGAATTTGCTGACGAACAGGTGCTGGTGACACTGGGCTGCTACCTGGGGCAAATGAGTGACACACAGTACCTGGCCGTTGCTGCCCAGAGACCGAAGCAAACGCCCAACCACCTCGGCTGTGCCGCCACCAATACCGACGTCCACTTCGTCAAATACGAGGGTGGGGGTAGTAGAGGTCTGGGCGACAACCACCTGAATGGCGAGGCTGATCCGAGACAGTTCACCCCCGGAGGCAACCTTGGCCAGTGGGCGTGCGGGTTGCCCCGGGTTGGCGCTGACCAGAAACTCGACATCTTCCATCCCATGGGGGGCTGGTTCGTCATTGCTGTTGCGGCCCAGTTTGGTGACGAACTGGACAGCCGGCATGCTCAGCTGTGCAAGCTCCTGAGCAATTCGCTGATCCAGTTCCGCCGCCGCCTGCTCCCGTTTGGCCGTTAGTTGCCCGGCCAGTTCATCAAACCGTTTGCGCAGGGATTGCTGCTCTGCCTCTAGTTGCTCGAGGCTGCCTTCTCCGCCGTCCAGCTCTGCCAGTTCGTTCGACAGGCGTTGATGCAGCTCCGGCAATTCCTCCGGTGTGATGCGGTGCTTTCGGGCCATCTGATAAATGGCGCTCAGGCGTTCCTCGACCTCGGCCAGCCGTGCGGGGTCTGCTTCGTAGTCTTCAACAAAGTGCCGAAGGTTGTCTCCGGCTTCTGAAATCTGGATCTGTGCCTCGGTCAGCATCTGGATGGTGTCAGCCAGTGCCGGCACATCCACTGGGAGTTGCTCTAGTTGCTGAAGTGCCTGACGCACCAGGTCGGCGGCACTGGTTTCGTCCTCAGTGCACAGCAGGGCAGCCTGATGGCTGCTATGCAGTACCGCGTCGGCCTGGCTCAGCTGCGCTTGTTCCTGTTCAAGGGTTTCCTGTTCGCCGTCGCCCAGTGCGAGCCGGTCCAGCTCCTCCACCTGATACCGGAGCAGTTGCAGTTTTGCCTCTGCCTCGTCGGCGTTCTGGCGCCGTTGTTCCAGTTTCTGGCTGGTTCTATGCCAGGCTTTCCAGGCATCCCGGGTTTGCTCTGCCAGGTCTTCGGCGCCGGAGAATTCGTCCAGCAGTTTCCGGTGGGTGTCTTTTTGCAGCAGTGACTGATGTTGGTGCTGGCTGTGAATGTCCATCAGCAGGCTGCCCAATTCCTTGAGCTGGGAGAGTGGGCAGGGCTGGCCATTAATAAACGCTTTTGAACGACCATCTTTGTTGATGGTCCGGCGCAGGATGCAGTCGTCTTTGTCATCCAGTTCGTGTTCTTCCAGCCATTGCCGGGCAATCGGAATACGTGAGATGTCGAAGCTGGCGGTGATATCGGCTCGTTTTGCGCCGTGGCGCACGGCACCGGCATCCGCTCGGCCGCCCATGGCCAGGCTGAGCGCATCCAGAACAATGGATTTGCCAGCGCCGGTTTCACCGGTCAGGGCCGTCATGCCTTTGCTGAAATGCAGGTCGACCCGTTCAGCGATGGCGTAGTTGGAGACCATAAGTTGTGTGAGCATGCCGATAACCTCCGCTCAGGATTGGAGACTCTCTGAAAATTGTCTGGGCACTGTTGATCTATACAGTTGCTGTGAATATATACAGGGTTTTTCCTGTTTGCAAACAATCGAATCGTGAAAATCTGAAAGAATGCATCGTTTGAGGTTGAAACCTGAGGGGCGGGCCCCATATCCGTTCGCAAAGTCGTATTTTCCTGCCTGTGCAAGGCGGGGCTCATTTAGCCGCAGGCCTTCGGGCCCAGGGAAAGTCATCAGGAGTTGTCATGAGTGCTGACGATAAGCGCAACGAACAGGTAGACGAGCTGAACGAGGCGGTAAACGCCACAGAAGAGCAGGGCGAAGCAGAAACCGCCGGAGCTGAAGAAGGTTCCGAACTGGAATTGCTGAAGGCGCAGTTGCAGGAATATCAGGACCAGGCGCTGAGAGCCCAGGCTGAGATGCAGAATGTGCGTCGTCGTGCCGAAATTGATGTGGAAAAGGCCCACAAGTTCGCCCTGGAAAAGTTCGTGAAAGAGCTTCTTCCGGTGGCGGACAGCCTTGAAAAGGCAGTGGAAAGTACTGAAGGTCATGAAAACGCCGGGGAGCTGGTTGGCTCCATTCGCGAAGGTGTGGAAATGACTTTGGGCCTGTTCATGAACGGCCTCAAGAAATTCAACGTTGAACAGGTGAACCCGGTGGGTGAACCGTTCGATCCGCAGCAGCACGAGGCGATGTCTATGGTGCCCGCGCCAGATGCCGAGCCGAACAGTGTGGTTGCCGTGGTGCAGAAGGGCTACCTGCTGAACGGTCGCGTGGTTCGTCCCGCCATGGTGGTTGTGGCCAAGGCCGAAGATGCACCAAAAATCGACGAGCAGGCTTGAAAAGCCGATTAAAGCGCCAATATAGCGATTAAACAGCGACAGTCAGGGCAAACCTCCCTGGGACAGCATTCAGAAAGATTTGGAGTGATTCGATGAGCAAGATTATTGGTATCGACCTGGGAACCACCAACTCCTGTGTGGCCATCATGGATGGCGACAAGGTAAAGGTTATTGAAAATGCTGAGGGTGATCGTACGACTCCCTCCATTATCGCGTACACCGACGATAACGAGACCCTGGTTGGTCAGTCCGCCAAGCGCCAGGCGGTCACCAACCCCCATAACACCCTTTACGCCATCAAGCGTCTGATCGGTCGTCGTTTTGAGGACGATGTGGTTCAGAAAGACATCAAGATGGTGCCTTACAAGATCTCCAAGGCCGACAACGGCGACGCCTGGGTTGAAGTGAAGGGCCAGAAGATGGCACCGCCCCAGATCTCTGCAGAAGTTCTGAAGAAAATGAAGAAGACTGCAGAAGACTACCTGGGCGAGAAGGTAACGGAAGCAGTTATCACCGTGCCGGCTTACTTCAATGACAGTCAGCGCCAGGCCACCAAAGACGCGGGTAAGATCGCCGGTCTGGAAGTGAAGCGTATCATCAACGAGCCGACCGCGGCTGCCCTGGCCTATGGCCTGGACAAGAAGAGCGGTGACCGCACAGTTGCTGTATACGATCTGGGTGGTGGTACTTTCGACCTCTCCATTATTGAAATTGCGGATGTCGACGGTGAGCATCAGTTCGAGGTTCTGGCCACCAACGGTGACACCTTCCTGGGTGGTGAAGACTTCGACCTGAAAGTCATCGAGTACCTGGCAGACCAGTTCAAGAAAGACAGTGGCATCGACCTGCGCGGCGATTCCCTGGCCATGCAGCGCCTGAAGGAAGCCGGTGAGAAAGCGAAGATCGAGCTGTCCAGCAGCCAGCAGACAGACGTGAACCTGCCATACATTACTGCAGATGCGTCTGGGCCCAAGCACATGAACGTGAAGCTGACCCGTGCCAAGCTGGAAAGCCTGGTGGAAGACCTGGTTAATCGCAGCCTGGAGCCCTGTAAAGTGGCCCTGCAGGACGCCGGCATGAAGGCTTCTGAAATCGACGAGGTTATCCTGGTTGGTGGTCAGACCCGTATGCCGCTCGTGCAGGAAAAGGTTAAAGAGTTCTTCGGCAAAGAAGCCCGTAAAGACGTGAACCCGGACGAAGCCGTGGCCATGGGTGCTGCCATCCAGGCGGCCGTTCTTTCCGGTGACGTGAAAGACGTGTTGCTGCTGGACGTAACCCCGCTGACCCTGGGTATCGAAACCATGGGTGGCGTGGCGACTCCTCTGATCGACAAGAACACCACCATCCCGACCAAGAAGTCGCAGACTTTCTCGACAGCGGATGACAACCAGACTGCGGTCACCATTCACGTAGTCCAGGGTGAGCGCAAGCAGGCTGCCCAGAATAAGTCTCTGGGCCGTTTCGACCTGGCTGACATCCCGCCGGCCGCTCGCGGTGTGCCGCAGATCGAAGTAACCTTCGACATCGATGCCAACGGTATCCTGAACGTGTCTGCCAAAGACAAGGCCACCGGTAAAGAGCAGTCCATCGTGATCAAGGCCTCTTCTGGCCTGAACGATGATGAGATCGAGAAGATGGTTCGCGATGCCGAGGCCAACGCCGAGGAAGATCGCAAGTTCGAAGAGCTGGTTCAGGTCCGTAACCAGGGTGATGCCATGGTTCACGCCGTGCGCAAGACCCTGACCGAAGCCGGCGACAAGGTTTCTGACAGTGAAAAGGAGTCTATCGAGGCGGCTATCAAGGATCTGGAAGAAGCCCTGACCGGCTCTGACAAGGAAGCCATCGAAACCAAGACTCAGAAACTGACCGAAGTGTCTTCCGAGTTGGCACAGAAGATGTACGCGGATCAGGCAGACCAAGCTCAGCAGGCTGGCGGGCAGGAAGGTGCCCAGTCCCAGGCGGCTGACGATGCGGTGGACGCCGAATTCGAAGAAGTCAAAGACGACGACAAGAAGTAAATCCTAAGTACATCAGGTAGTTGGAAAACGCGGGGGTAAGCCCCGCGTTTTCCGCGTTATAGCAACAGGGTTTTAAGCATGGCCAAGCGCGATTATTACGAAGTACTCGGGGTCTCCCGGGACGCGGACGAGAAGGACATAAAGCGGGCTTACCGAAAGCTTGCGATGAAATACCATCCGGACCGTAACCCGGACGACAAAGACGCCGAGAACAAGTTCAAGGAGGCCAGCGAAGCCTACGAAATTCTTGCCGATGGCAGCAAGCGTGCGGCCTACGACCAGTTTGGTCATGCCGGCGTGGATGGCCAGGCCGGCGGTGGCTTTGGCGGCGGTGGTGCCAGCTTCTCCGATATCTTTGGTGATGTCTTCGGTGACATTTTCGGTGGCGGTGGCCGGGGCCGCAACACTCGCGGTTCCGACCTGCGCTACACCCTGGAAATCGATCTGGAAGAAGCCGTCAAAGGCAAAACCGTAAAGATCAATATTCCTGGCCACAAAGAGTGTGAAGCCTGCGACGGCAGCGGTGCTGAAAAAGGCTCCCGTCCGGAAACCTGTGGAACCTGTCAGGGTATGGGGCAGGTTCGCATGCAGCAGGGCTTCTTCACCGTGCAGCAGGCATGCCCGACCTGCCGGGGCTCCGGTCAGGTCATCAAGAATCCCTGTAAAGTGTGCCACGGCCAGGGCCGCGTGAGGCAGGAAAAAACCCTGTCTGTGAAAGTGCCGCCCGGTGTGGATACCGGAGATCGGATTCGTCTCTCAGGAGAGGGCGAAATGGGCGTTGATGGTGGGCCGCCAGGTGACCTGTATGTGCAGATTGCCGTGCGCGAGCATTCCATCTTCACCCGTGATGGCCGTAATCTATACTGCGAAGTGCCAATCAGCATCGTGGATGCAGCCTTGGGCGGTGAGCTCGAAGTACCGACCCTGGATGGCCGGGTCAAACTCAAGATTCCACCGGAAACCCAGACCGGCAAACTCTTCCGCCTGCGCAACAAGGGGGTTAGCCCCGTTCGCGGTGGCCCTGCAGGCGATTTGCTGTGCCGCGTGATGGTGGAAACGCCAGTCAACCTGACCAAGCGCCAGAAAGAGCTGCTGGAAGAGTTCCAGGAAACCCTGAGCGGCAACAACGGCACCCACCATGCTCCGAAGAAAACCTCCTGGTTTGAGGGTGTGAAAAGCTTCTTCGACGAAATGAAATTCTGAGGGCATAACAGATGCGGGTAGCAATCATCGGCGCCGCCGGGCGCATGGGCAAAGTTCTGATCGAAGCCGTAGACGGCACCGAAGGCCTCGAGCTCGGCGCCGCCATCGTTGAGCCAGGCAGCAGCCTGATTGGCGCCGACGCCGGCGAAATGACTGGCATCGGCAAAACCGGCATCAAAATGGCCGGCAGCCTCGAAGACGTTAAAGACAACTTCGACGTACTGGTGGACTTCACCTTCCCGGACCTCACCCTGGAAAACGCCAAGTTCTGCAGCGCCAACGGCAAAATGATCGTCATTGGCACCACCGGCATGACCGATGCTGAAAAAGAACAGCTGGCCCTGGCCGCCGAATCCACCCCCGTGGTCTTCGCCCCCAACATGAGCGTTGGCGTCAACGTCGTCCTCAACCTGCTGCGCACGGCCGCGGCTACCTTGGGTGACGACTACGACGTAGAAATCATCGAAGCCCACCATCGCCACAAAAAAGACGCCCCCTCCGGCACCGCCCTGCGCATGGGCGAAGTCGTAGCTGACGCCCTCGGCCGCGACCTCAAAGAATGCGCCGTCTACGGCCGCGAAGGCTTCACCGGCGAACGCACCCGCAAGGAAATCGGCTTCGAAACCATCCGTGCCGGCGACGTGGTGGGCGACCACACCGTTCTGTTCGCCACCGAAGGCGAGCGCATCGAAATCACCCACAAGGCCAGTAGCCGGATGACCTTTGCCAAGGGGGCTATGCGGGCCGCACTCTGGTTGAAAGGGAAGGCCGCTGGGCTATATGACATGCAGGATGTCTTGAATCTGAAGGGCTGAACGTCCTCGTGGAAAGTTGACCTCGAGTGAACGGCTGTGGAACAGCGGACTTTGAGGCAGGAGGGCTGGATCGCCTTCCCGAAAATCTCGGAGGCCATGGATGGCCGGAGCGAAGCGCACAGGGATGTGCTCGTAGCGTTTTTCGGGAAGGCGATCCAGCCCTCCTGCCGGACAACCGCCATACTCCCGGCAAGAATTCGACGTGGACAGAAAACGCCAAAATAGCTTACAATAAGGCGATTTGACTGCACCAAGCGTACCTTTGAAAAGTTTATAAGAAAGCGGGACCGGGTTTTTACCTTGTCTCGCTTTTTTGCAACCTGAATTTGCGCTTGCGTTCCTGTTCGTGACGAACTTACGCCACTCGATGAGGATACAAGCCTTGAGCACACCAGCAATCCTTGCACTCGCAGACGGAAGCCTCTTCTACGGCACCGCCATCGGCGCAGACGGAGAAACCAGCGGCGAGGTAGTGTTCAACACTGCCATGACCGGCTACCAGGAAATCCTGACCGACCCGTCCTACTCGCGCCAAATCGTCACCCTGACGTATCCCCACATTGGCAACACCGGTGTAAACGAAGAAGACGTAGAATCAGACCGCATCCACGCATCCGGTCTGATCATCCGCGATCTGCCCCTGGTCGCCAGCAGCTGGCGTAACCAGCAGAGCCTGGGCGAGTACCTGCGAAGCAACAACATTGTTGGCATTGCGGACATCGACACCCGCCGCCTGACCCGCATCCTGCGTGACAAAGGCTCCCAGAACGGTGCCATCATTGCTGGCGAGAACGCCACCGCCGAGCGCGCCCTGGAACTGGCGAAAGCCTTCCCAGGCCTCAAGGGCATGGATCTGGCCAAAGAAGTCACCAGCGAGAAATCCTATCAGTGGAGCCAGACCGAGTGGGATATCACAGACGGTTACGGTGACCAGGCCGCCGCCAAATTCAAGGTCGTTGCCTGGGACTACGGTGTGAAGTTCAACATCCTGCGCATGCTCGCCGCCCGTGGCTGCGACATCACCGTGGTGCCTGCGCAAACCCCGGCCTCGGAAGTGCTGGCCATGAATCCCGACGGCATCTTCCTGTCCAACGGCCCCGGCGACCCCGAGCCTTGCGACTATGCCATCACGGCTATCCAGCAAGTGCTGGAAACCGAAATCCCGGTGTTCGGCATCTGCCTCGGTCACCAGTTGCTGGCTCTGGCCAGTGGCGCCAAAACCATGAAAATGGGCCACGGCCACCACGGCGCCAACCACCCGGTGCAGGATATTGCCAAAGGCACCGTGATGATTACCAGCCAGAACCATGGGTTTGCGGTAGACGAAGCAACCCTGCCGGCTAATGTGGAAGCCACCCACAAGTCGCTGTTTGACGGCACGCTGCAGGGTATTCGCCGCACCGACAAGCCGGCTTACAGCTTCCAGGGTCACCCGGAAGCCAGCCCGGGCCCCCATGATGTGGCGCCCCTGTTCGACGAGTTTATCCAGCTGATGGAAGCGCGATCTGCCTGAGGGCAAGGCCATCATAGATAGCTCACTGGCGCATCGTACGCGCTGAAAGAATTCAAAAGTTGCTGACAGGTTTACCGAGACATGCCAAAACGTACAGACATCCAAAGCATCCTGATCCTGGGCGCAGGTCCCATCGTGATCGGGCAGGCGTGCGAATTCGATTACTCCGGGGCCCAGGCCTGTAAGGCGCTGCGCGAAGAGGGTTACCGGGTTATCCTGGTGAACTCCAACCCGGCCACCATCATGACCGACCCGGCCATGGCCGATGCCACCTACATCGAGCCCATCACCTGGAAGACGGTCGAAAAGATCATCGAGAAAGAAAAACCGGACGCCCTGCTGCCCACCATGGGTGGCCAGACCGCGCTGAACTGCGCCCTGGACCTGGAAAAGCATGGTGTATTGGAGAAGCATGGCGTCGAAATGATCGGTGCTAATGCCGACACCATCGACAAAGCCGAAGATCGCGACCGTTTCGACAAGGCCATGAGAAAAATCGGCCTGGAATGCCCGCGCGCAACCATCGTTCACTCCATGGCCGAAGCCTGGGCGGCGTCCGAAGACATCGGCTTCCCGTGTATCATCCGCCCGTCCTTCACCATGGGTGGCTCAGGCGGCGGTATTGCCTACAACAAGGATGAATTCGAGGAAATCTGTACCCGTGGTCTCGACTTGTCCCCGACCAACGAGCTGCTGATTGACGAGTCCCTGATCGGTTGGAAAGAGTACGAGATGGAAGTTGTTCGCGACAGGAACGACAACTGCATCATCGTCTGCTCCATCGAAAACTTCGATGCCATGGGCGTGCATACCGGTGACTCCATCACCGTGGCACCGGCCCAGACCCTCACTGACAAGGAATACCAGATCATGCGGAACGCCTCGCTGGCGGTACTGCGTGAAATCGGTGTCGAAACCGGCGGTTCCAACGTGCAGTTCGGCATCAACCCGGACACCGGCCGCATGGTGGTGATCGAGATGAACCCGCGGGTGTCCCGTTCCTCGGCCCTGGCCTCCAAGGCTACTGGCTTCCCGATTGCCAAAGTGGCGGCCAAGCTGGCGATTGGCTATACCCTCGATGAGCTGCAGAACGAAATCACCGGTGGTGTGACCCCGGCCTCGTTCGAGCCGAGCATCGATTATGTCGTCACCAAAATCCCGCGCTTTACCTTTGAGAAGTTCCCCCAGGCCGACGCTCGCCTGACCACCCAGATGAAGTCTGTTGGCGAAGTTATGGCCATTGGCCGCACGTTCCAGGAGTCCATGCAGAAAGCGCTACGCGGCCTGGAAGTGGGTTCTGAAGGTTTTGATGAGAAGCTGGATGACCTGGATTCCGAGAATTCCCGGGAAACCCTGACCCGGGAACTCAACGTGCCGGGCGCTGACCGTGTCTGGTACATCGGCGACGCATTCCGTGCCGGCATGACCGTGGAAGAAGTGTTCCAGCACACCAAGGTGGATCCCTGGTACCTGGTCCAGATTGAAGATCTGGTGCGCGAAGAGGCCGCATTGAAATCCGCAGGCAAGGCGGACATTGATCAGGCCACCCTGTTCCGTCTCAAGCGCAAGGGCTTCTCTGACGCTCGCCTGGCCAAACTGCTGGGCATTTCCGAGGTGAGCCTGCGCAAACTGCGTCACGATCTGGGCATCCGCCCGGTGTACAAGCGCGTAGACACCTGCGCCGCCGAGTTTGCCTCAGACACCGCCTACATGTACTCCACCTATGAGGAAGAGTGCGAGGCAGATGCCAGTGATCGCGAGAAAATCGTGGTGATCGGTGGTGGCCCGAACCGGATCGGCCAGGGCATCGAGTTCGATTACTGCTGTGTGCACGCGGCCCTGGCCATGCGTGAAGACGGCTATGAAACCATCATGATCAACTGTAACCCGGAGACCGTGTCCACCGATTATGACACCTCCGACCGGTTGTATTTTGAGCCGATCACCCTGGAAGACGTGCTGGAAATCATCCACGTTGAGAAACCCAAGGGCGTGATCGTGCAATACGGCGGCCAGACCCCGCTGAAACTGGCTCGTGGTCTTGAAGCGGCCGGTGTGCCCATTATCGGCACCAGCCCGGATGCCATTGACCGTGCCGAAGACCGTGAACGTTTCCAGCAGATGATCCAGCGCCTGGGGCTGAAACAGCCGGAAAACGCCACCGTACGCAGTCACGAGGAAGGCATCCTGGCGGCCCGCGAAATCGGCTACCCGCTGGTGGTGCGCCCGTCCTACGTACTGGGTGGTCGGGCGATGGAAATCGTCTATGACGAAACCGAGCTGGTGCGTTACATGCGTAACGCGGTGCTGGTGTCCAATGACAGCCCGGTGTTGCTGGACCACTTCCTGAATGCCGCCGTTGAAGTAGACATTGATGCTATCTGCGACGGCACAGATGTGGTCATTGGTGGCATCATGCAGCACATTGAGCAGGCCGGTGTTCACTCCGGTGACTCCGCCTGTTCGCTGCCGCCATACAGCCTGCCTAAAGAGGTGCAGGATGAAATGCGCGAAGCGGTTAGGAAGATGGCCATCGAGCTGGACGTTATCGGCCTGATGAACGTGCAGCTGGCGTGGCAGGATGGCGAAATCTACGTGATTGAGGTCAACCCCCGCGCCTCCCGTACCGTGCCCTTTGTCTCCAAGGCCATTGGTGTGTCCCTGGCGGCAGTGGCGGCCCGGGTAATGTCCGGCAAGACCCTGAAAGAACTGAACTTCACCCAGGAAATCGTGCCGACTTACTATGCGGTAAAAGAATCGGTATTCCCGTTCAACAAGTTCCCGGCGGTAGATCCGATCCTTGGGCCGGAAATGAAGTCCACCGGTGAGGTGATGGGTCTGGGCGACAGCTTCGACGAAGCCTTTGCCAAGGCGGCTCTGGCCATCGGTGAGCGCCTGCCTGCCCAGGGTACCGCGTTCATGTCTGTGCGGGATGTCGACAAGCCCGGTGCGGCGAAGGTGGCTCGTGACCTGGTTGAGGCCGGGTTCAAAGTGATTGCCACCACTGGCACTGCCAAGGCGCTGGAAGCCGAAGGTGTTGCCGTGGAGCGGGTAAACAAGGTTCGCGAGGGTCGCCCGCACATTGTTGACGCCATCAAGAATGGTCAGGTTCAGCTGATTATCAATACCACTGAAGGTCGCAAGGCGATTTCCGACTCGGCCCAGATTCGCCAGTCCGCCCTGCAGACCAAGGTGACCTACACAACCACACTGGCAGGCGGCGAAGCCTTCTGTCGGGCCATCAAATTTGGCCCGGAGCGCACAGTACGTCGCCTCCAGGATCTACACGCAGGAAAGTAAGACTATGGCTGACAGAGTACCCATGACCAAGGCGGGCGAAGCCCGCCTGCGCGAGGAGCTGAAAAAGCTGAAGTCCGAAGATCGTCCCCGGGTGATTCAGGCAATCGCCGACGCCCGTGAGCACGGTGATCTCAAGGAGAATGCTGAGTATCATGCCGCCCGTGAGCAGCAAAGCTTCATCGAAGGCCGGATTCAGGAAATCGAAGGCAAGCTGTCGGTAGCCCAGGTGATCGATGTGACCACCATGGAGAACACCGGCAAGGTGATCTTTGGCACCACGGTACACCTGGTGAACATGGACACCGACGAAGAGGTTAAATACCAGATCGTTGGCGAAGACGAAGCCGACATCAAGGCCGGCAAGCTGTCTGTATCCTCACCGATTGCCCGTGCGCTGATAGGCAAGAACGAAGGCGACGTAGTCGCCATCCGCATCCCCTCCGGCACCGTAGAATACGAAATCTCCGAAGTAGAGTACGTCTAGGGTCAAAGGGTCTGTCCTACGGGTCTGTCTTACGGGTCTGTCCCCGAACGGGGACTGACCCCCTTTTACCCCGCCGATCTCCCAAGCCAAACAAAAAAAGCCGCACTCCCCAGCGCGGCTTTTTACATCATCCCTGGCGAAAAATTACTTATTCCGTAACAAATTCGACAACTTCGGATTAGGTTTCTTGGCCCGCCGCAGAATCACCGCAATCTTACCAATCGTCTGCACCAGCTCCGCCCCGGAGCTCTCGCACAACGCCTGAATCGCTTCCTGGCGCGCCTCGCGATCAGTGCTGGCCACCTTGATCTTGATCAGCTCATGATCATTCAGGGCGCGCTCAAGCTCATCCTGCAAGCCCTCAGACAGGCCTTTATCGCCAACAATAATGACGGGCTTCAGATTGTGGGCAATCGCCCGGTATTCCCGGCGCTGTTCCGGAGAAAGACTCATGATGTAATCTCTTTATCGGTGCAATTAACAAAAGGTCAGCGGCGAAACGGCTGACGACGTCGTATAATTTCGCAATTGTAACAGATAGATTCCCGCTAAAAATGGTCGTAATCACCTACAATCGCGCCCGCTGGCGCGGTGCACAGCGGGATGACGGGTCCTGGCGCCCTGTCGGTTGTCGGCCGGAACCTTCCTGTGCGGTCAGGGTCAAAGGTTTCAGAAATCTCAAGTGGTGCTGGTTACAGTCCTCAGATTGTGTTTTTGCGGGGTCAGTCAGCGGGTCTGTGGTCGATACGGATGGGCCGTTTCTGGTGGACAGGCGTACAATTGGTGTAAGGTGTCGGAAAAGGGTTGGCGGCCACATGGCTACAGCCCCGCAATTCACAGGTGATGATCCTTGAACGATATGGCAAAAAATCTGGTTCTCTGGCTAATCATAGCCGCCGTGCTGTTGATGGTGTTTCAGAATTTCTCTCCCACCACCACCGGCCAACAAGTCAACTATTCCCAGTTTGTGGAGATGGTCCAGCAGGGCCAGGTCCGGCAAGTGACCATTGACGGTCTTCAGGTGCAGGGTGTCCGTGGTGACGGTTCCCAGTTCCAGACCATTCGCCCGCAGGTCTCTGACAACAAACTGATGGATGATCTGCTCGCCAATAGCGTCGAAGTGATCGGCAAGGAGCCTGAGCGCCAGAGCCTGTGGACGCAGCTTTTGGTGGCTGCCTTCCCGATTCTGATCATCATCGCGTTGTTCGTATTCTTCATGCGCCAGATGCAGGGCGGTGGCGGCGGCAAAGGCCCCATGTCCTTTGGCAAGAGCAAGGCACGCCTGCTCAGTGAAGATCAGATCAAAACTACCTTTGGCGACGTCGCCGGTGTCGACGAAGCCAAGGAAGACGTCAAAGAGCTGGTGGACTTCCTGCGTGACCCGAGCAAGTTTCAGCGTCTGGGTGGCCGCATTCCGAAAGGCGTGTTGATGGTGGGCCCTCCGGGTACTGGTAAAACGCTGCTGGCAAAAGCCATCGCCGGTGAAGCGAAAGTGCCGTTTTTCTCCATCTCCGGTTCTGACTTCGTAGAGATGTTTGTGGGCGTGGGTGCTTCCCGTGTTCGTGACATGTTCGAGCAGGCCAAGAAGCAAAGCCCTTGTATCATTTTTATCGATGAGATTGATGCGGTTGGTCGCCATCGTGGCGCCGGTATGGGCGGTGGCCACGACGAGCGTGAACAGACCCTGAACCAGCTGTTGGTTGAGATGGACGGCTTTGAAGGCAACGAAGGCGTCATCGTGATCGCTGCTACCAACCGTCCGGACGTTCTGGACCCTGCGCTGCTGCGTCCGGGTCGCTTTGACCGCCAGGTGGTGGTGAGCCTTCCAGACATTCTTGGTCGAGAGCAGATTCTTAAGGTGCACATGAAGAAAGTGCCCCTGGCCGACGGTATTGATCCGGCAGTTATTGCCCGTGGTACGCCTGGTTTCTCCGGTGCTGACCTCGCTAACCTGGTGAACGAGGCGGCCCTTTTCGCGGCGCGTCGTAACCAGCGTCTGGTTTCCATGGAAGAGCTGGAACTGGCGAAAGATAAAATCATGATGGGCGCCGAGCGCAAATCCATGGTGATGAGCGAGAAAGAAAAGCGGAACACCGCGTATCACGAGTCTGGCCATGCCATTGTTGGTCGCCTCGTGCCTGAACATGATCCTGTCTATAAGGTCAGTATCATTCCCCGGGGGCGCGCTCTGGGTGTGACCATGTTCTTGCCGGAAGAGGACAAGTACAGTCACTCCAAGCGCTACCTGACCAGCTCAATCTGCAGTCTGTTCGGTGGCCGAATTGCCGAAGAGCTGACGCTTGGCTTTGACGGTGTGACGACTGGCGCCTCCAACGACATCGAACGTGCCACCAGCCTGGCCCGCAACATGGTCACCAAGTGGGGGTTGTCGGAAAAGTTGGGTCCCCTGCAGTACGATACCGACAGCGAAGAGCCGTTCTTGGGTCGTTCTGCCGGCCAGTCGCACTCCCATCACTCTCCGGAGACCGCCCAGCGGATTGATGAGGAAGTTCGAAATATCATTGATGAGTGTTATGCCACGGCCAAGCAGATCCTGATTGAGAACCGTGACAAGCTGGACCTGATGGCTGAGGCCCTGATGAAGTACGAGACCATTGATCGCTACCAGATCGATGACATCATGGCAGGCAAAGAGCCGCGGCCCCCGAAAAACTGGGGCGATAGTGGTCCCACCGGCGGAGTGAAAGCTGAAGAGCCAGCTCCGGAGCCCCGGTCATCGGATGACGGGCGTCAGCCCGGAGTAGGCAGGCCCGCCGGCGAGCACTGATCGCACGCGCAAGGCCTAGTCAAATACAGCGCCGCCCGGCCTCCGGGCGGCGTTTGTTTTTGTTACCCCTGAACAGAAAACTTCGGAATACCTGCTATGAAAATGAATTTTGCTGGCCGTTCGGTAGACCTGTCCCGTTGCCAGGTGATGGGGATTCTCAATGTTACGCCCGATTCCTTTTCTGATGGTGGTCGTTTCAATACCGCCGATGCCGCGCTCGTTCGCGCCAGGACCATGGTCGAAGACGGCGCCTCGTTTATTGATGTTGGCGGTGAATCAACCCGGCCCGGCGCCGCACCAGTGTCAACCCAGGAAGAACTGGACCGGGTTTGCCCCGTGGTGGAGGCCATTGCCCGTGAGCTGGATACGGTGATTTCAGTGGATACCAGCAACCCCGTGGTGATGGCGGAAGTGGTCAGTCTCGGTGCCGGTTTGATCAACGATGTGCGGGCGCTCCAGCGAGAGGGTGCACCGGAAGTGGCGGCCAAAGCCGGCGTACCCGTCTGCATCATGCACATCCAGGGTGAGCCGGACACCATGCAGGATAACCCCCGATACCATAACGTCCGGCGCGACGTGAGTTCGTTTCTGACCGAACGGATGCGGGTGGTAGAAAAAGCCGGCGTGCGGCCGGAAAACATCATCCTGGACCCGGGATTTGGCTTCGGGAAAACCGTTGAGCACAACATCCAGTTGTTGGCGACTCTGGAGCAGTTGCATTTGCTGGGGCATCCGTTGTTGATCGGGGTGTCCCGGAAATCCATGCTCGGAGCGATTACCGGCCGAGACGTCAACGAAAGGTTGCCGGCAAGCCTCGCTGCCGCGACAATATCCGCCATGAAAGGCGCAAGCATCCTCAGGGTGCATGATGTGCGGGAGACGGTGGACGCCGTCAAGGTCGTGACGGCAGTTAAGGAGGCAATCTGATGTCCCAGCGCAAGTATTTTGGAACCGACGGAATCCGGGGGAGAGTGGGCGAAAGTCCGATTACCCCGGAGTTTATGTTGCACCTTGGGTGGGCAGCAGGCCAGGCATTCAAGAGGCAGGGCCAGCGAAACAGCGTGCTGATTGGAAAGGATACCCGCTTGTCAGGTTACATGTTTGAATCCGCACTTGAGGCGGGATTGTCTGCTGCGGGGGTGGACGTGAAGTTGCTTGGCCCGATGCCGACGCCGGCCATTGCCTACCTGACCCGAACGTTTCGGGCATCTGCAGGCATTGTGATCAGTGCCTCTCATAACCCGCACCACGACAACGGCATCAAGTTCTTCTCGGCTAACGGCACCAAGCTCGATGACGCCCTGGAGGCTGAGATCGAGCGCTGGCTCGAGCAGCCGATTCAGGTGTGCGAGCCCAATGAGCTGGGCAAGGCAAGCCGTGTCGACGACGCCCCGGGCCGGTACGTGGAGTTCTGCAAGAGTACGGTGCCCAATGAGTTTACCCTCGATGGACTGCATATCGTGCTCGACTGTGCCCATGGCGCCACATACCACGTTGCCCCCAAGGTGTTTAAAGAGCTCGGAGCCAGGGTTTCGGTGATTGGCGCAGAACCGGACGGGCTGAATATCAATCTCAATGTGGGGTCGACCCACCTGGATGCTCTGAAACAAACCGTTGCTGAGAAGCAGGCTGATCTGGGCATTGCTTTCGATGGCGATGGCGACCGTGTGCTGATGGTCGACCGGGACGGCTCCGAGGTGGATGGAGACGAATTGCTGTTTATTCTGGCCTCCCAGCGTCATGCTGAAGGTCGGTTGAACGGTGGCGTGGTTGGAACCCTGATGACCAATCTGGGGGTTGAGCTGGCGCTGCGCGAGATTGGCATCGAATTCGAGCGTGCCAATGTGGGTGACCGTTATGTGATGGAGCGGCTGCTGGCCAACAACTGGATTATTGGCGGAGAAGGCTCCGGCCATATGGTGATTCGTGACTGCACCAGTACCGGCGACGGTATTGTCTCTGCGTTGCAGGTGCTGTTGGCGGTTCGCCGGTCTGGCAAGACCCTGGGAGAGCTACGTCAGGGTATGGCCAAGTTGCCCCAGACGATGGTGAATGTGCGGGTGGCCCAGCGATTTGATCCGCTCAGCCGGTCAGACATCGTTGAGGCGATGCGCAGGGCAGAGGCTGACCTGGGCGAGGCCGGCAGAATCCTGTTGCGGGCGTCGGGAACGGAGCCCCTGATTCGGGTGATGGCAGAAGGTCAGAATGCCGATGACATTGCCCGGGTTGCCGAGCAGCTGGCCCTCGTCGTGGAGCGTTCAACACCCTGATTTTGTGGAATAGGGCGGGTTGTGCGAGACAAATGTCTGCTGTATAGTTCGCCCTCCCTCAGGTCGGGACGATTGAGATTTGGTATGCGTCGCAAGATCGTAGCTGGAAACTGGAAGATGAACGGGTCGAAAGACCTGGTGCAGCAGCTGGTCGGTCAGGTCCGCGAGCAGGTTGCCAGTCTTGATGCCAGGGTAGAGGTGGTTGTCATACCTCCTGCCCTTTATGTTGACTCTGTGGTTGCGCTTTGTGGCTCTGAATTGGTTGCTGGCGTGCAGAACGTCAGTCAGTGGCAGTCAGGTGCCTACACTGGTGAAGTGTCCTCTGATATGGCGAAAGATCTGGGGTGTCAGTACGCTCTGGTTGGTCATTCCGAGCGTCGCCAGTTGTTTGGTGAGTCCGACGAAGTGGTTGCCAGGAAGATCGAGCGTGTTCTGGCATCCGGGCTGACGGCGGTACTTTGCGTCGGTGAGACTCTGGAAGAACGCGAGGCCGGTTCGGCTGAGCAGGTAGTGGCCAGCCAGGTTCAGCAAGGTCTGGCGTCGGTGGCTGGTGACCAGTGGTCGAAAATTGTGGTTGCCTACGAGCCGGTATGGGCGATAGGCACTGGAAAGACGGCGACTGCAGAAGATGCCCAGGCCATGCACGCGGATATTCGCCGGGTGCTTGCAGAGATGGGTGCGCCGTCTGAGACGATTTCAGTACTTTACGGCGGCAGTGTAAAAGCGGATAATGCGGCCGCTCTGTTTGCAGAGCCCGATATTGATGGCGGTCTTATAGGTGGTGCTTCCCTTAAGGCTGAAGATTTTGTAAGTATCTGCCGTGCGTTTCCGGTGGGTGCGTAAGCCAAAACGTTTACGAGAGTCTGTATGGATTGGATGGAAACACTGGTAGTCGTTGTTCACGTCGTGATCGCCGTGGCTCTGGTGGGTCTGGTCCTTATCCAGCAGGGTAAGGGTGCAGATGCCGGTGCTGCTTTCGGTGGCGGTGCGTCCCAGACCGTGTTCGGTAGTCAGGGCAGTGGTAGCTTTCTGACCCGTCTGACCACGTTTATGGCGGTTGTGTTTTTTGTGACGAGTTTTTCGCTGGCAATCTTCGCCAAGCAGCGTGCTGAAGTGGCAGGTGAGGCCGGTATTCCGACAGTTCAGGAATCCCGTCAGGCGCCGGCTGAAGCTGCGCCTGGTATCGAAGAATCTGCAGGTGGCGAAAGCGAGGGTGGGGAGTCTCAGCTCCCTGACCTCGAGTAAAGAATGATGCCCGGGTGGTGAAACTGGTAGACACGCCATCTTGAGGGGGTGGTAGCGAAAGCTGTGCCGGTTCGAGTCCGGCCCCGGGCACCATATTTGAGTAAGACGGCTTGGAAGTTCCAGGCCGTTTTTTTTGGTCAGTCCTTGACCAGTCTGCGCGGCGTCTCTATACTCCGGCGGATATTGGACCTTGCAACGGCGTTGTGGTGTCCAGGCAGGCCAGGTGTCTGTCGGCAGAGGGCAGAGTTGGGTTAGCTTTCTGCGAATTCTTGCAACAAAAGGCCCCATTCATAGGGGCTTTTTGATTAAGGGGCCTGGCGCAAAGGGCCCTGGTGCATAAAAAGGGCTGATCAACAGCCCTTTTTTTGTTTTTGTAGTCCGAAAATCTGAATACGGAGGCGGCGACACTTGTCAGCCAAGCTTAAACAACTGGAAGACATTCTGCGCCCGGTAGTGGAAGGGCTCGGGTATGAATTCTGGGGTATCGAATATCGTTCCCGGGGCTATCAGTCCATGCTTCGGGTGTTTATTGATGATGCGGAAAATGGCATCAGCATTGAAGACTGCGAGAAAGTCAGCCGTCAGATAAGCGGCGTGATGGATGTGGAAGACCCCATCCAGAGTGAATACACCCTTGAGGTGTCGTCGCCGGGTATGGACCGGCCGCTGTTTCGTCTCGAGCAGTATCAGGAATTCGTTGGCCATCAGGTTCAGATCAAGCTGCGCATGGCGTTTGAAGGCCGGCGCAAATTTACAGGCCTGATCAAAGGTATAGAGGGCGATGAAGTCATCGTGGTTGTTGATGACCACGAATACCTGTTGCCTTTTGACAGTATTGAAAAGGCCAACATCGTACCGGTTTTTGAATGACCCATTCGAACAAGACTGTGGATGCATCGATTATATTGAGGGCAGGGCAATCCAATGAGTAAAGAGATCTTGCTGGTAGTAGAATCCGTCTCGAACGAGAAAGGTGTCGAGAAAGACGTGATTTTCGAGGCGATCGAGCTGGCGCTCGCGACCGCTGCCAAGAAGCGTTATGAAGATGAAGAAGCGGACATCCGGGTTGCCATTGACCGCCGCACCGGAGAGTACGAGACCTTCCGCCGCTGGTTGGTGGTAGACAACGACGCCGTTCCAGCGCTGGGTACAGAGCTTACCTTCCAGGAAGCCGAAGAAATCAGTCCAGATCTGAAGCCGGGTGACATCCACGAAGAGAAAGTGGAATCAGTCGCCTTTGGACGTATCGGTGCCCAGGCAGCCAAGCAGATTATTTTCCAGAAGGTTCGCGAAGCTGAGCGCATGAAGATCGTCGACAGCTACCGCGACCGCGTTGGCGAGCTGGTTTCCGGAACGGTCAAGAAGGTGACACGGGACAACGTTATTGTGGATCTGGGTGGCAATGCCGAAGCACTTCTGCCCCGTGAGCATCTGATTCCCCGGGAAACCTTCCGCATGGGCGACCGCGTGCGTTCCCTGTTGCTGGAGATTCGCACCGATCATCGGGGCCCGCAGCTGATCCTGAGCCGTACCGACGCGCAGATGCTGATTGAGCTGTTCCGCATTGAAGTGCCGGAGATTGCTGAAGACCTGATTGAGATCCGTGGTGCAGCCCGTGATCCCGGCTCCCGTGCCAAGATTGCCGTGAAGACCAACGATCGCCGTATTGATCCCGTGGGTGCCTGCGTGGGCATGCGGGGCTCCCGGGTCCAGGCTGTGTCCAACGAACTGGGCGGCGAGCGTGTTGATATTGTGCTGTGGGACGACAACCCGGCCCAGTTGGTCATCAACGCCATGGCGCCGGCCGAGGTTGCCTCCATCGTGATGGATGAAGACCGCCACACCATGGACGTTGCCGTCGCCGAAGACAATCTGGCCCAGGCCATCGGCCGTAACGGCCAGAACGTTCGTCTGGCCACTGAGCTGACCGGCTGGACTTTGAACGTAATGACCGAGGAAGAAGCCGGCGAGCGCCAGGAGCAGGAATACTCTCGCCTGGTTGAGCACTTTACCGCGCACCTGGACGTTGACGAGGAATTTGCCGGTGTCCTGATCGACGAAGGCTTTACCTCGATTGAGGAAGTGGCGTACGTGCCGATGGAAGAAATGCTGGCCATCGATGGCTTTGACGAGGAAACCGTCACAGAGCTGCGCCGTCGTGCCAAAGACGTCCTGTTGAACCAGGCGCTGGCGAGTGAAGAAGCCCTGGAGGGCGCAGAGCCCGCCGAAGATCTTCTCAACATGGAAGGCATGGACCGTTCACTGGCGTTCAAACTCGCTGGTATGGGCGTGCGTACGATGGAAGATCTGGCTGAGCAGTCAATTGACGAACTGCTCGAAATTGAAGGTATGGATGAAGAGCGTGCTGGTCAGCTGATCATGACCGCGCGTGCCCCCTGGTTTGAAGACCAGGCCTGATTCGGGAGAGGAGGACCAGTATGGCTGATGTAACGGTAAAACAACTGGCCGCAGATGTAGGCGCTCCCGTGGATCGTTTGCTGAAGCAGATCGTGGAAGCGGGCCTGAAAGCCCGCAGTGAGAACGACGCTGTCACCAGTGATGAGAAGCAGCAGTTGCTGACCTATCTGAGAAAGACCCACGGTGAAGCTCAGGCAGAGCCGAACAAGATCACCCTGAAGCGTAAAACCACCACCACGCTCAAGGCCGGCAAGGCCAAGACCGTGAACGTGGAAGTGCGCAAGCGCCGCACCTATATCAAGCGTGCGGAACTGCAGCCGGAACCAGAGGTTGAAGCACCGAAGCCGGAAGAGGTAGCGGAACAGCCTGTGGCTGAATCCCCGGTGGTCGATGAAGCACCAAAAGTGGCTGCAGAGCAGCAGGAGCAGCCAGCAGAAACCGCCGCTCCATCAGAGCCGGCAGCGGCTGAGCCTGTTCAGGAAGAAAAGTCCGAACCCGAACTGGAAACAGCGCCGGAGGACATTCCCATGCCTCCGCCTGAAGACGAAGGTCGGGATCGCAAGCCAAAGAAAAAGAAAGAAAAGGTACGCGAGCGCGGCGACGATATCGAAGAAGGCAAGCCGAAGAAGAAGCAGGCTGGCCATCGCGGCCCTCGCAGCCGTCCGGTTGAAGAACCTCTGGTGATTTCTGAAGACGAGGAAGAAACCGTTCCTCGCAAGCAGCTGCGGGCTAAAAAGAAACCGAAAGAAAAGCGTCATGCTTTCGAGAGGCCCACAAAGCCAATGGTTAGAGAAGTACAGATTCCGGAAACCATCACCGTCGGTGATCTTGCCCAGCGCATGGCTGTCAAAGCCGCTGATGTCATTAAAACCCTGATGGGAATGGGCGTTATGGCCACCATCAACCAGGCACTGGATCAGGAAACCGCCGTTCTGGTAACCGAAGAGCTGGGCCACAAGCCCAAAGCGGTCAGTGAAGATGCCTTTGAAGAAGAAGTGCTGAGCGAGATTACCGTGCAGCATGAAGGCAAGGAAAAGATCAAGCGCGCCCCGGTTGTGAGCGTAATGGGTCACGTTGACCACGGTAAGACATCCCTGCTGGACTACATTCGGCGCACCAAGGTGGCCGCGGGTGAGTCCGGTGGTATTACCCAGCACATCGGCGCCTACCACGTAGAAACCGATCACGGCATGGTGTCGTTCCTGGACACCCCGGGCCACGCAGCGTTTACCGCCATGCGTGCGCGCGGTGCCCAGTGCACGGATATCGTTATCCTGGTTGTGGCTGCGGATGACGGTGTTATGCCGCAAACCAAGGAAGCGGTTCAGCATGCACGCTCTGCCGGTGTGCCGCTGGTGGTCGCCATCAACAAGATGGACAAGGAAGAAGCCGACCCGGACCGCATCAAAAACGAACTGTCTGCTCTGGATGTGATTCCGGAAGACTGGGGCGGCGACGTGCAGTTTGTGCCTGTGTCGGCCCATACCGGTCTTGGTATTGATGATCTGCTGGAAGCCGTCCTGCTGCAGGCCGAGATTCTGGAACTTGAAGCGTCACCGGATGCCCCCGCCCGTGGTGTGGTTGTTGAGTCCAGCCTGGAGCGTGGCCGTGGTTCTGTTGCGACCGTTCTGGTTCAGAACGGCACTCTGCGCCAGGGTGACATGGTGGTGGCCGGCTCATTCTACGGCAAGGTTCGGGCGATGACCGACGAAGCCGGCAAGCAGGTCAAGGAAGCGGGCCCGTCCATTCCGGTCGAGATTCTTGGCCTGAACGGCACGCCGGACGCTGGCGATGAGTTCTTCGCCGTGGCTGATGAGAAGAAAGCCAAAGAACTGGCCGAATTCCGCCAGACCCGCGAGCGCGAGCAGCGCCTGCAGCGCCAGCAGGCCGCCAAGCTGGAGAATATGTTTGAGAACATGGGTAAAGACGAAGTCAAAACCCTTAACGTTGTTCTCAAGACCGACGTTCGTGGTTCCCTGGAGGCCATCACCAAGGCCCTGCAGGACCTGGGTAACGAGGAAGTTCAGGTCAAGATTGTCTCATCTGGTGTCGGCGGGATTGCCGAGACAGACGTGAGCCTGGCCATGGCTACCAACGCCGTTATCTTCGGTTTCAACGTGCGTGCGGATACCGCTTCCAAGCGCCTGGTTGAGCAGGAAGGTCTGGATCTGCGCTACTACAGCATCATCTATAACCTGATTGATGATGTTAAGTCGGCCCTGACTGGTATGCTCAAGCCCGAATTCCGGGAAGACATCGTGGGTATCGCCGATGTGCGTGACGTGTTCCGTTCACCGAAGTTTGGCCAGGTGGCCGGCTGCATGGTGACCGAGGGTACCGTATACCGTAACAAGCCGATCCGCGTACTGCGTGACAACGTGGTTATCTTCGAGGGCGAGCTGGAATCCCTGCGTCGCTTCAAGGATGACGTACCGGAAGTCCGCAACGGTATGGAGTGTGGTATCGGTGTTAAAGGCTACGACGTGAAAGTGGGCGATCAGATCGAGGTGTTCGATCGCGTTCGCGTTGAGCGTCAGCTCGAATCAACGGGGGCCTGATGGCACGGGAATACAGTCGCATAGATCGTATCGGCGATCAGATGCAGCGTGAACTGGCCCAACTCATCCAGCGCGAGGTCAAAGACCCTCGCGTTGGTATGGTTACGGTGAATGCCGTCAAGGTCAGCCGCGATCTGGGCTATGCCGATATTTACGTTTCCCTGTTGTCGACCGAAGAGCTTACCGAGCAATCTCCGGAAGTTCAGGATTCCCTGGCGGTGCTCAACAAGGCCTCGGGGTTCCTGCGAGGCCAGGTCGGGCGGGCGATGAAGCTGCGGGTGGTACCCCACCTGCGTTTTCACTTCGACAGCCTGCTTAACCAGAGTCGCAAGATGGACCGTCTGATTCGCGAAGCCGTGGGGGATCAGCCTGCTGTTCCTCGCGATGATAACGACGATCCGGTTTCAGATAATCCGGAGCGTGATGCTTGAGCCGAAGACGTAAAGGCCGTGACGTAAATGGCATCCTGGTGATCGACAAGCCCCAGGGTGTCACCTCCAACGGGATTCTTCAGCAGGTAAAACGCCTGTATGGCGCCGCAAAGGCGGGCCACACAGGTGCGCTTGATCCGCTTGCTACTGGTGTTTTGCCCCTGTGTTTTGGCGAAGCAACCAAGTTTTCCCAGACCATGCTCGACAGTGACAAGGCTTATGTCACTACCGCTCGGTTGGGCATACGGACAGAAACCGGTGATAGCGAAGGCGCAGTGGTTGAAGAAAAGCCGGTGCCAGCGTTGACTGAAGCTCAGGTGGAAGCGGTACTGGAGCAGTTTCGGGGCGATATCCAGCAGGTACCGTCGATGTATTCCGCGCTGAAGCACAAAGGCCGGCCACTTTACGAGTATGCCCGTGAAGGCATTGAGATCGAGCGCCCGGCGCGCCCTGTTACGATCTATGAGTTGACCCTGTTGGCGGTTCGCGAGCAGGAGCTTGACCTGGCGGTGACCTGTACAAAGGGTACGTATATACGCTCACTGGTTGAAGATATTGGTGCGGTACTTGGGTGCGGTGCCCATGTCAGTGCCCTGCGGCGTACCCTGGCCTCTGGCTACACGCTGGAAAATGCTCACGATGTCAAAGACCTGGAAGCCATGCGCGAGCGCGGTGAGAGCCTCGACGGCTTGCTGCTGCCGCCGGAAAGCGCGCTGACGATGTTTCCCGAGCACCGGCTGTCAGGCTCGGCACTGGTATCGATATTGAACGGACAACCGGTTAGAATACCGGGTCAGTCCCTTGAAGGCTTCGTGCGTGTTTACGGCGATCGTAACTTCGTGGGATTGGCAGAAGCTATGCCGGAGGGCGATGACACCAAGCTGGTGCCACGCCGTCTGGTAAAGAACAGCGGCGGGTAACACCGCCGCTGATTAGCCGGGCTGTAGAGATGCGCGGTTCGGCCGGATTTAACAGCATCGCAACCTATGAGGTGTAATATGGCACTGTCTGCCAATGAGAAAGCTCAGATCGTTAAGGATTTTCAGCAAGTTGAAGGCGATACCGGTTCTCCTGAAGTTCAGGTTGCACTGCTGAGCGCCAACATCAACAAGCTGCAGGATCACTTCAAGGCCAACAAGCAGGATCACCATTCCCGCCGCGGCCTGATCCGGATGGTAAACCAGCGTCGTAAGCTGCTGGACTACCTCAAGCGTAAAAACGCTGACCGTTACCTGGAACTCATCCAGCGCTTGGGTCTGCGTCGCTAATCCGGTTTAGCGACCTGAAGGCTGGCCCGGGGTTGCCCGGGTCAGCCGCGCTTCTCTCCCACTGTCTGTGTGTACCCGCTCAGGGGATGCCAGACGGTGTTTATGCTGCAGTTGATTTGTCAGTGAAACCGAAGGATTTTCTCTGTCTAATGGAAAGCCGATATTGATAGCAGGTTGTTGAAAAGCCCGGGTGCAGCAAATACTGGCTGCAAACGAAACCGGGGTTTTGCAACAGCCTGTTAGCTTTCAGACGGGTTGCCTTTCGGTTCACAGATCAGACTGCTGCGGTGGTAAAGAAAACCTGGCGAGGGTGAGTGTCACCCGGTCAGGTATTAACCGTTGAAAAGAGCAGGAGTTTATTGTGGATCTGCAACCACGTAAGAAAACGTTTGAAATGGGTGGCGAAACCTTCACCCTGGAAACGGGTCGTGTTGCCCGTCAGGCAACCGGTTCCGTTCTCGTGTCTACCGGCGATACCGCTGTTCTGGGTACCGTTGTTGGCGCCAAAGAAGCCAAGCCGGGTCAGCCGTTTTTCCCGCTGACCGTTAACTACTTCGAGAAGACTTACGCGGCCGGCAAAATCCCCGGTGGTTTCTTCAAGCGCGAAGGCCGTCCGTCCGAGAAAGAGACGCTGACTTCCCGCCTGATCGACCGTCCGATCCGCCCGCTGTTCCCCAATGGCTACATGAACGAAGTACAGGTGATCTGTACCGTCATGTCTGCCAGCAAGAACCACGATCCTGACATCGCGGCCATGCTGGCGGCGTCTGCTGCGCTGGCGATCTCCGGTATTCCGTTCGATGGTCCTATCGGTGCTGCCCGTGTTGGTTTCACCAACGATAAAGGCTACTTCCTGAACCCCACCTTTGAAGAGCTGGCCAGCTCTGATCTGGACATGGTGGTTGCCGGTACCGAAGACGCCGTACTGATGGTTGAGTCCGAGGCCAAAGGCCTGACCGAAGACCAGATGCTGGGCGGCGTACTGTTTGGTCATCAGGAAATGCAGGCGGCCATCACCGCCATCAAGGAATTTGCCGCTGAACACGGCAAGCCGCGCTGGGAATGGCAGCCTGAAGCCGAAAACACCGAGCTTCTGAATGCCATCAAATCCGAGTTCGGTGGTGCCATCGAAGAAGCCTACGCCGTGCGCGACAAGATGGCTCGCTACGAGCGTCTGGGCGAGATCAAGGCTGCCGCCGTCGAAAAACTGGCCGGTGAAGAAGAAGGCCAGCCTTCTGAAGAACTGGTGAAGAAGTATTTCGGCAAGGTTGAGAAGTCTGTGGTGCGTCAGCAGGTTATCGATGGCAAGCCGCGTATTGATGGCCGTGACAACAAGACTGTGCGCCCGATCGAAGTGGAAGTTGGCATTCTGCCGTCTGTTCACGGTTCTGCCCTGTTCACCCGTGGTGAAACCCAGGCCATCGTAACCGCCACTCTGGGTACCACCCGTGATGTGCAGATCATCGATGCTCTGGAAGGGGAGCGCAAAGATCCGTTCCTGTTCCACTACAACTTCCCTCCGTATTCCGTAGGTGAAGCCGGCCGCGTTGGTACTCCGGGCCGTCGTGAAGTGGGTCATGGTCGTCTGGCCAAGCGCGGCGTTCTGGCGGTTATGCCGACTCTGGAAGAGTTCCCGTATGCCATTCGTGCGGTTTCCGAGATCACCGAATCCAACGGTTCCAGTTCCATGGCTTCCGTGTGCGGTTCTTCCCTGGCACTGATGGACGCCGGTGTGCCGATCAAGGCTCCGGTGGCTGGTATCGCCATGGGTCTGGTCAAGGAAGGTGACAAGTTCGCCGTTCTGACCGACATCCTGGGTGACGAAGATCACCTGGGCGACATGGACTTCAAGGTTGCCGGTACCAAAGAGGGCGTTACCGCCCTGCAGATGGATATCAAGATCCAGGGCATCACCGACGAGATCATGGAAATTGCCCTGGAGCAGGCCCACGCTGCGCGTCTGCACATCCTGGACGAGATGAACAAGGTGATCTCCACGCCACGTGCCGAACTGTCTGAGCGTGCACCGAGCATCACCACCATCAAGATCCATCCGGACAAGATCCGTGACGTTATCGGTAAGGGCGGTTCTGTGATCCGTTCTATCTGTGACGAAACCGGTGCATCTATTGACCTGGACGACGACGGCAACGTGAAGATCTACGCCGACAACGCAGCAGCTGCACAAGCCGCCGTGAATCGCGTGAAGGAAATCACTGCCGAGATCGAAGTGGGTGCTATCTACAAGGGCCGCGTTGAGCGCATTGTGGACTTCGGTGCCTTCGTTAACATCCTGCCTGGCAAGGATGGTCTGGTGCACATTTCCCAGATCTCCGAGCGCCGTATCGAGAACGTGACTGACGAGCTGAGCGAAGGTCAGGAAGTTCTGGTGAAGGTGCTGGATGTGGACAACCGTGGTCGCGTTAAGCTGTCCATGAAGGAAGTTAAGGAAGGCGAGCAGCCGACTGACTTCGCTGACTGATTTTCAGTTAGTCAGTAGTGAGAAAACCCGCCTTATGGCGGGTTTTCTCGTTTCTGGGCGCTTTGGTTTGGGTGCCGTGCAGAGGTTGGGGGAAGTCCTTTCCAAAAGACGCTACGAGCACATCCATGTGCGCTTCGTTCGGGCCATCCTTGGCCCTCAAGACTTTTGGAAAGGACTTCCCCCAACCTCCGCGCCAAGCATTCTGCAGCATTCTTAGTGTGCTTTCTATTGGCGTTCACCCCCGGATAGAGTGGCTAAAACGTCCCTTCCATGAACTCCAGTACCGCCTCCCGATACGCCGGAAGAACAAACGTCGCGCCATGGGGTGTGTCGGTCCTCAGGAAGTCTTTGGGCTGTTCTGCGGCTTCATACAGTCGCATGCCGTGGTGAAACGGGATAATGCCGTCACGGGCGCTGTGGATGATTTTGACGGGGACCGGGGCGATATTGGCGATGCGGTCTACACCTTCGTAGTCGTCGGTGATGCTCCAGCTCAGGGGGATCTGGAGTGGCCAGGTGAGCCAGAATTCTCCGAGTTTTTCACGGGCGATCAGGCGGAAGCCGGAGAAGGTGCCGTCTAGGATCACGCCGCTGAGTTGGGGTTGTTCGCTGCGCTGTACCCATTCACTGGCCAGGGCGATGCCGAGGCCGCCGCCGAGGCTTTGGCCGAGGAGGAACAGGGGGTGGTCTTTGTCGGGGTGCCGCTTGGCAAGCCAGCGCAGGCCGGTTTCGGTGTCGTGCAGGGCGCCTTCTATGTCTGGCGCGCCGGTGGATTGGCCGTAGCCCCGGTAGTCTATGGCAAATACGTTGTAGCCTTGCTCCGGCAGCCAGGCGACGTTGAGGATGTGGGCGCTGACGTTCTGGGCGTTGCCATGCAGGTAATAGACCGTGCCTTTGGCGGGTTCTTCTGTGAGGGCGGGCAGCCACCAGCCGTGGAGGGTTTCTCCATCGGCGGTATCCAGGTAGATGTCTTCATACTCCAGGTTCAGGCGGTCCGGGGTGATGTAGGTTACCTTGTCCGGGTAGAAGAACACGCTGCTGCAGCCGGTTTGCAGCAGGGCGATAAAGACCAGCAGGATGAGTTGTGTTGGACGTTTGCTCAGCCTGAAGTTCATCAGAAATACGCGTGAATGCCAGCCTGCCATGTGCTTTGGTACCTGTTGAAGTGGTCTTCCCGGGTGAATTCGGCAAACAGGCTGAATTCCCGGCCGATATGCAGATTGCCTTTGAGGTACAGCTGGTCCTGCCGGTGTTGGCTGCTGATGATCCAGGCCTTGGTTTTGGCGCCGGCCAGAAGGCTGAACCGGTTGTTCTGGTGCAGCAGGCCCAGGTCAGCGCCCGGGGCGAAGTCGTAGCCGCGGCGGATGTCATCGTCGATTTCCAGGTCAGCGGTGGCGACGGCGAAGGCCTGGGTGTTGTAGTTCAGGCTCCAGCTCCCACCGGCACCGCCCTCCAGGTAGGGCGTGAGCACTCGCTGTGTGCCGGTGTCTGTGCGCCGCCCGCCGAAGCCTACCTGCCAGGAAATGGGAGAGAAGAACTGGTTGCGAGGGCTCAGGGATCGGATCTCCACACCCACAATCTGTTCCACCTGCAGTTCGTCATTGTCGTGGTAGAGCCGGGCGTCCAGCCGCAGGAACTGTAACTGGGCGCCGGAGCGGTAACCCTCCGGCGGGTCCAGTACGTCATGGTAGGCGGGGCGCAGGGTGAGCTGGGTGAATTCGGCGTGGTCCAGTTGGCCACTGCCGAGGCTTACCCGAAAAGTGTCGTGGCCCTGGTCGTCGCGAACCAAAGGCTCCGGGACAGGAGGTATCTCCTGCGCGTCGTCTATCTGGCTGCGTGAAATCAGTAGCTGATGCGACAGGGGGGCGGAAAATTCCCTTGGCCAGCCACGGGCTTCGCTTTGATAGCGCACGTAATCGTAGGTGGCGTCCAGTACCCAGGCTCTTTCCTGTGTCGAGAGCTGTTGCATCTCAGGGCCATTCACCTGCACGTAACCATTGGCGATGGCTGCGGCCAGGGTTTGATGGTCACGGGGCAGGGTATCGAGGCTGTGGCTAACAGCTGTGGCGGCCGAAGGCCGGTAATGAATGCTCTCGACAAGGTCTGCATCCCGAACCCAGCGTACCGTGTCGGAGGGGATTGCGTGAGTGCTTACTTCATCCAGCAGGTTGGTGCCCGGGCGGGCGGCATCAATCAGTGCCAGCAAGCGATAGGCGCAGTTCTCGTCAAAGAAGTAGTAATCGAAGTTTTTGTCCTGAATCTCCCAGGTGTGGGCCAGCATGGTGTCTACTTCCGGCTGGGTCAGGTTCAGGGTGTATTCCCATAAGTCCCGGTGTTCGATGTCGTTATAAAGCCGGATCATCTCGTAATAGGGCCGGATGGACGTAATTCCGGGATAGCCGCCGAAAATTCCCCGATAGGCAAATAGCAGCTCGCTGTCGTGTTCAGCTGCGTCCGCCGCGTAAGAAATAGTATTGGCCAGCAGAAGGTCGGCTTCTTCATCCTCCTGGGGTGGGTCCAGTCGAAGGAAGGTGTGGCCGAACATGGACGATGGGCTGTTCAGATACGAGGCGGCGAACACCAGTGTGACCTTCTCGGTGTTCAGTTCGGCCGCCCACTCGTCATAAGCGGGGCAAACGACAGGATCAGCGGGCAGGTCGAGCTGTTCCCGAAGCCAGGCATCCCGGGCCGGAAAGCGGCATCGGGCGTGATCGTTACCTTCACCTGGCTCCTGAATAGCGGCAAGCGTTGCTTCCAGTTCTTCCCTGGGTGAGGTTTTGCCGTTCTCGCTCAGAAAAAACGCAGAGTCGTCCGCCTGACTGGTGTAGCCGGCGCCAAATCGGTCAGGCTGGTAATGGCCAAGGGTCAGCCATACCGGGTGCTGGTGAAGTTCATCGGATGCAACGGCGAAGGCGGCCTGGGCCGAGAGTGAGCATGCAAGCCACAGAGCGGCCTGCCGGGAGCGCAAGATGTTACCCATAGGGGAGATCAGAGTCCGGATTGCGATTGGGTGCAGGAGGGCGCCATCCGTGGCGCCGCGTCAATCCTTTGGGAATGCGTTATTACGCAGCCACGTACTTGCTCAGAGACTCGTTCTGCTCAAGCAGGGAAACGATAGCATCTACCGCTTCACCCGAGGTGGTGTCAGAGTTCGGGAAAATGCTGGCGAAGTTGTCTTGCAGCACTTTGCGGAAGGCCTCACGGTCAGCCGCGTCTACACCCAGCAGTACCGCCAGGGTTTCCAGGTTTTCACCGGAGCCACGGGACATGTCACGGGCAACCTTGTCGATGTTGCTGTCCATGTACATGGCCATGGACTGAACAGACTGGTTAGTCTGGCAGCCGAGGGTACCGGTAGTCATACCGAAAGTCTGGTTACCGAAGGTTCCGTTGGTGGTGGCGGCCAGCACGTGCGGCGCAACGCCGGACTGTCCTTTCCAGATCATGGCGCCTACGCCACAGCCAGGCTGAGCGAATGCCATGGAGGAAGCACCAAGAAGAATTGCACCTGCGATCAGTTTTTTCATTATCCACTCCTTTATGTGGTTTTTTGCTTTCGTCGCATACCCTGCAACCTGTAAGTCCTGAATCGGCTGCAAGCTAACGGCCCCGATATGGTTACCGGTGATTGGTGTGACCGTTGGGTTGAGTATAGATCAAAACTCGTATTAGGGAAGGATTCCAAGAGATGGATCAAAGAGTTATTGACTTCCATCGCCATTTATCCTGTCGCCATTGGCGACAAGTAATGATGTTATCCACCCAGATACGCCTCCCGCACCTCCGGATTGGCCAACAGGTTCTTGCCGGTATCGTGCAGCCGAATGCGCCCGGTTTCCAGCACATAACCCCGGTCGGCCAGGTTCAGGGCCTGGTGGGCGTTCTGCTCTACCAGGAACACGGTGATGCCTTCCTCCCGAAGGTGGCCGATGATCTCGAAGATCTGTTTGATGATAATCGGCGCCAGACCCAGTGAAGGCTCGTCCAGGATGATCATCCGGGGTTTGCTCATCAGTGCCCGGCCGATGGCGAGCATTTGTTGCTCGCCGCCAGACATCGTGCCGGCCCGCTGGTGTTCCCGCTCCTTCAGGCGGGGGAACAGCTCGTACACGTGATCCTGGCTTTTACGGATCTCGGCCTTGGTGTTGAAGAACCCACCCATGGCCAGGTTCTCTTCCACGGTCAGCCCGGAGAAGACCCTCCGGCCCTCAGGCACGATAGCGATACCGGAGCGCATGATATTGGAGGTGGCTTCATTGGTAATATCCCGGCCTTCCAGGATCACCCGCCCGGCGCTGGCCTGGGGGTTGCCGCAAACGGTCATCAACAGCGTGGTTTTGCCCGCGCCGTTGGCGCCGATCAGCGAGACAATCTCGCCTTTGTTCACTTCCACCGATACCCCGTGCAAGGCCTCGATCTTGCCGTAGTGGGTGTGCACGTTTTCCAGTACTAGCATGGTGTTTCCTCAGGCCTCGCCCAGATAAGCTTTGATAACGTCATCGTTCTGGCGCACTTCGCCCGGTGTGCCTGCAGCCAGGGGACGGCCCTGGTTGATCACGGTAATCCGGTCGGAAATGTCCATCACCAGGCTCATGTCGTGCTCGATCAGCAGTACCGAGACGTTGTAGTCGGACTTCAGGCTGACAATCAGCTGGTTGAGGTCTTTGGTTTCTGCCGGGTTCAGGCCGGCGGCCGGTTCGTCCAGCATCAGCAGCTTGGGTTCGGTCACCATGCAGCGGGCAATCTCCAGGCGCCGTTGCTGGCCGTAGGCCAGATTGCCGGCATCCCGGTTGGCAAGATCAAGCAGACCCACCCGCTCCAGCCAGTAGGCTGCCCGGTCCAGGGATTTCTGCTCCCGTGATCGGTAGTTGGGGGTTTTAATCAGTCCGGACAGCAGGTTGGTGTTCAGGTGCCGGTGCTGGGCCACCAGCAGGTTTTCCACCACGGTCATTTTGTTGAACAGGCGAACGTGCTGAAAGGTCCGCACCATGCCCAGCCGCGAGATTTTGTAGTCGGGCTTGCCTTGCACCTCTTTGCCTTCGAACAGGATCTTGCCACCACTGGGTTTGTAGAACCCGCTGATGCAGTTAAACACCGTGGTTTTGCCGGCACCGTTTGGCCCGATGATGGAAACGATTTCGTGTTCCTGCACATCCAGGCTGACCTGATCGACTGCGAGCAGGCCGCCGAAGCGCATGGACAGATTTTTTACATCCAGCATATCTGTCACTCCTGCCGTTTCAGTTCAATGTGAACCCGACGCATGGGCATCAGGCCCTGTGGCCGCCACACCATCATCAACACCATGGCTGCACCGAACACCAGCATACGGTAGTCGGCAAACTCACGGGCCAGTTCCGGCAGTATGGTGACCGCAATGGCGGCGAGTATGACGCCGATCTGCGAGCCCATACCGCCGAGCACCACAATGGCCAGAATGATGGCGGATTCGAGGAACACGAACGACTCCGGGCTGATAAAGCCCTGCTTGGAGGCAAACACGGTGCCGGCAAAGCCGGCAAAGAACGCGCCGATGGTGAACGCTGAAAGCTTCACCGCGGTGCGGCTCAGGCCCAGTGAGCGGGCGGCAATTTCATCTTCCCGCAGGGCTTCCCAGGCCCGGCCCACTGGCATGCGCATCAGGCGGCGAATCACCAGAGCGGTAATCACCGCCAGTACCAGGGCTATCAGGTACAGGAAAATCACCTTGTGCTCGCCGCTGTAGGCAATGCCAAAGGTTTCGTGGAACGAGGTATTGCCTTCTTCCTTAACGCGCCGGCCGAATTCCATACCGAACAGAGTGGGCTCGGGAATGCCACCGATACCATTTGGGCCGCCGGTGATGGAGGTCCAGTTATTCAGCAGAATCCGGATAATTTCCCCGAAACCAAGGGTCACGATGGCCAGGTAATCGCCCCGCAATCGCAGTACGGGAAAACCCAGTACCAGGCCGAACAGGGCGGCGAGCAGGGCACCGATGGGCAGGGCCATCCAGAACGAAATGCCCATGTACTGGGACAGCAGGGCAAAGGTATAGGCACCCACGGCGTAGAAAGCGACGTAGCCAAGATCGAGTAGCCCGGCCAGGCCAACGACCACGTTCAAGCCCAGCGCCAGCATGACGTAGATCAGCACCAGAGTCGCCAGATCCACCGAGCCCCTGGACACGAAGAATGGCCAGAACAGGGCCAGCACAATGATGCCGGTCAGGGCCCAGGACTCCAGTTTTACCCGCTTGGCCTGGGGCATGGGTTCACGACCTGCCAGTGGGTTCAGTGCCGGCAGTTTGCCGAGATTTCCCCTGATGGTGTCGCGATACAGCTGGAAGAAAAACACAATGGCGGCGGCTACGAACACCGAAATAATGGTGCTGGCATCAGCGCCTTCAAGGCCGACCCGGGTGCCCCGGGCCACCAGGTTAAGGCCCAGGATGGGGAAGGCGATGACCATGGTGACCACCGCGCAGAACAGAGCGTGCTTGAAGTTGTGTGCTGCCATCAGATCTTCTCAACCTCCGGTTTGCCCAGCAGTCCGGTGGGTTTGAACAGCAGAATCAGAATCAGCAGGCTGAACGACACCACGTCTTTATACTCCCCGCTCAGATAGCCGGAGGTCATGCTTTCGGCAACGCCCAGAATCAGCCCGCCGAGCATGGCGCCGGGAATGCTGCCGATGCCGCCGAGCACCGCCGCAGTAAAGGCTTTCAGGCCGGCGATAAAACCGAACAACGGGTCAACCGAGCCGTAGTACATGCCCAACAGCAAGCCAGCCACCGCCGCCAGTGCGGCGCCGATCACGAAGGTGGCGGAGATGATGCGGTTGGTATCAATGCCCAGCAGGTTGGCCATGCCCAGATCCTGGGATACGGCCCGGCAGGCGCGGCCGATGCGCGAACGGGAAATAAACAGCGAAAGGATGGTCATGCAGACCAGGGTGGTGATGAAGATGGTGATCTGCATGTAGGAAATCGACAGCTGGAAGCCTTCGCCCGTACCAAAACGGAAACTGCCATCAATCAGCGCCGGGAAGCCAACATTGCGTGAGCCCTGCGCCAGGTGAACATAGTTTTGCAGGAAGATGGACATGCCGATGGCGGAGATCAGCGGAATCAGCCGGTGCCGGCCGCGCACTGGCCGGTAGGCTACCCTTTCCACCGCCCAGCCCATGGAGCTGGATACGATCATGGCGCAGATCAGCGCGACGATCAGCACCAGTGGTAACCAGGCGATGCCCAGGGTGGCGAGGCCAGTGATGGCGATCAGCGCGGTGTAGGCACCGATCATGTAGATCTCACCATGGGCGAAGTTGATCATGCCGATGATGCCGTAAACCATCGTATAGCCGATGGCTATCAGGGCATAGGTGCTGCCGATCGTCAGCCCGTTAATGAGCTGCTGTGAGAAATAAAGGAGGTCATGCATCTGTGTGGAACTCCGAATGCCTGCTGCCCGCACTCCTTGTCCCTTTGACGGGTTGGTCGCCTGGTCGCAAAGCGGGTCAGCAGAAGCCCAGAAAAACACCTTCCCCCGGGTTACGGCGGGAAGGTGTTCTCATAATGACCGTCTGTAAACGATGTTGGCTCAGTTGACCGGAGTCTTGCTGCCGTCAGAGTGCCATTCGTAGACGACAAACTCGAAGGACTCCATATCGCCCGCCTGGTTGTACTGAACGGTACCGATGGGCGTTTCGAAAGTGCCGGAGCGCAGGGCCTTGGCCACTTCAAACGGATCTTTGGTGCCGGCCTGTTCGATGCCGTCGGCAACCAGCTGAACAGCAGTATAGGAGGTGAGAACAAATGGGCCGGATGGGTCTTCACCCTTGTCAGCGAAGGCGGCTACCAGATCCTGGTTCTCTTCTTTCTCGTCAAAGCTGGGCGGCAGGGTAACCAGCAGGCCTTCGGCGGCTTCGCCGGCAATGGTGTTGATGTCTTTGTTGCCAACGCCTTCAGGCCCCATGAACTTCGCGTTCACGTCTGCCTGGCGTGCCTGGCGAAGGATCAAACCAAGCTCCGGGTGGTAGCCGCCGTAGTAGACGAAATCCACGTTGGCCTGTTTGATCTTGGTAACCAGTGACGAGAAGTCTTTGTCACCGGCGGTGATACCTTCAAACATGGCCACTTCCACACCGGCATTGCGCAGGGTGTCTCGTACCGCAGTAGCAATGCCCTCACCATACTGCTGTTTGTCGTGGATGACAGCGACCTTATTCGGGTTCTGGCTGACGATGTACTCACCGGCGACCGGTCCCTGCATGCTGTCCAGGCCGATGGTACGGAATACCAACTCATAACCACGCTGGGTAATTTCCGGGCTGGTTGATGCCGGGGTAATCATCAGGATGCCTTCGTCTTCATAAATATCAGACGCCGGCTGGGTGGAGCTGGAACACAGGTGACCCACCACGTATTGAACACCCTGGTTGACCAGGCGGTTGGCAACGGTGACGGCCTGCTTGGGGTCGCACACGTCATCCACTTCCACGCCCACCAGTTGTTCGCCCAAAACGCCGCCGGCAGCATTGATGCGTTCAATGGCCATGCGGGCGCCAGAAAACTGCATATCACCATACTGGGCAACGGGGCCGGTCATCGGGCCGGCAATACCAATTCGGATTTCAGCGGCGGCCTGGCCGGCGGCCATCAGGGCAACAGAAGCGCCTACAGCGGTAGCGAGTTTCTTAACGGACATTTTCATCGTGATGTTCCTGTTTGATCAGGGTTATTGTTATGTTCTCAGAGACTTAAACAAACACCACAGCCAGCTGCTTGTCAAGCAGATCGGGCCAGGGCTTGCTCTGGAACACAGCGTCGCTTTCCAGGGTGGAATTAGCAAGCTCTGTGCCGTTCTCTGCGATGTTATGCGTCCGTGCTGTCGTCCTGATCAGTGAAGACCAGATTCCTGAAACTTTCGTGATCGTGTAACTGCTCGAAACTGGGGTCGACGGAGGCATCGTCCCGGTAGGCTTCGGAGATGTCGATGGCTTTCTCCAGAGTGCTGACGGCGTCTTCCCAGCGGCCAATCTCCGCGTAGGCGCAGGCCAGCTGGTAATGGGCGTGGCCGTTATCCGGGGCCAGCTTCAGTGCCCGTTGGCACAAGCTGATGGCCCACAGGGGTTCACGCATTTCCAGAACGGCGTCGGCTTTGTAGCTCAGGGCTTCCACATCATCAGGGCGTAGATCCAGAATCTGGTCGTAGGCGGAGATCTTGTTTTGCTGGGAGGTCTCCTGGCTTGCCTTCAACCAGAGCGCGTGCACCTCGTTAGTGCGTTCAATCTCTGCCTGGTTCTGGTGGATGATCTCGGATTTCTGTTGCAGCTGCTCTTCGATGGATTTCAGGCGCTTCTCGTACTCCACCACCAGTTCATTTACCCGTTTCTCGGCCAGACTGGTGAGCTGGTTGCGCATGTCGCGGATCGAGTTCCAGCCAATCACCACCAGAATGGAGGTAGCGCCGGCAATCAGGTAAAAGAAGTAGGTGACGGTATCGGTGGCATAGGACATGGTTTTGTCGGCAACCGACAACTCCTTGTCGACCACTTTTTCAATTAACTCGGCCCGGGTGTTCTGCATCTCCTGCCGCAACGCTTTCACCTCATCCAGCAGATAACGCTCCACGAATGGATTGTACAGGGGGCTTTCCAATTCACCGATTCGCTCTTCAACGTCTTCGTCCGTCACTTGCTGGGCCGATTCAGCAGGTTGCTGTTGGGCCATGGAGGCGCCGGCGAAAGTGATAGCAAAAACGAGTGTGAGGAAAAACCTGATCATCAACCGTTATCCGTTTCTGGGTGAGTGGCAAGCTGATGACCATAGCATAATGGCCACCAGAAAAAATGCCGCATACCTGGTGCGCGGCATGCTGAGCAATATAGGACGCAAGCTAGGTGATAATGCCCACTTGCAATTACCAGTGCAAAGACCTCTAATTATTAGAGGTATAAACAATGCGTTGATTCTGGAGCAGTGGTGTGAACAATTACGAGCAGGTGTTGGTGGCGCTTCGGCGGGTTATCCGGGCGACCGATCTTCATTCCAAGCGGTTGAGCAAGCACGCCGGGCTGACAGGGCCACAGCTGTTGATCATGCGCACTATCCGGGACCTCGGAGAGGTGACGATTGGCACCATCGCCGAAAATGTCAGTCTTAGTCAGGCCACCGTAACCACCATCCTGGACCGCCTGGAGCTGCGCAAACTGGTGTACCGGGTGCGCAGCACCCAGGACAAACGCAAAGTACACGCGCACCTGACCGAACAAGGCGCCGAGATACTCGCCCGCGCCCCCAACCCGCTGCAGGAAGACTTTATTGCCAAGTTCCAGAGCCTGGCCGAATGGGAGCAGACCATGATCCTGGCCTCATTACAGCGGGTGGCGAACATGATGGATGCCGACGATATTGATGCCTCACCGGTGCTGACCGTTGGATCGGTGTTGAAGGATGATGGGTGGAAGGAGAAGGCCTAAGGGGTCTGTCTCAGGGGTCTGTCCCCGAATGGGGACTGACCCATTTTGGACCCATGGGCTCGAGTTTGGCTAGGGGTCTGTCCCCGTTCGGGGACTGACCCACCTTGGAACCAATGGGTTCTAGTTTGGGGGCATGGACGGGCAAAAGTGGGTCAGTCCCCTTTGGGGACAGACCCCTGGGACAGACCCTATTACTAATGCACACTAGACCCCTGCTTGGGCTTATTCCCAAAACACACCTGAAACACATCGTTGTAGTGCTTGGCAAAATTCACCGATATCCCGTCCTTCAAGTACTCCGGCAACTCTTCATAATCCCCGCGGTTTGCTTCCGGCAGTATCAGGTTGTTGATCTTCTGCCTGCGCGCAGCAATCACCTTCTCCCGAATGCCACCCACCGGCAACACCTGCCCGGTTAGTGTCAGCTCTCCGGTCATGGCGATGTTCTGCTGCGGGGCTTCTTTGCGGGCGATGGAGAGCAGGGCGGTGGCCATGGTGACGCCGGCGCTCGGGCCGTCTTTCGGGGTGGCGCCTTCCGGTACGTGCAGGTGCACGAAGGATTTATCGAAGAAGGTCGGGTCTCCCTTGAAACGCTTCAGGTTGGAAGACACAAAGCTGTAAGCAATCTCTGCCGATTCCTTCATCACATCCCCCAGTTGCCCGGTGAGCTTGAAGCCCCGTTGGCTGGTGTGAATGCGGGAGGCTTCGATGCTCAGGGTAGCGCCACCCATGGCAGTCCAGGCCAGGCCTGTGACCACGCCAGTGCCCTTCATGGATTTCTCTTTGCGGAAGGCGGGCTGGCCCAGGTAGTCCGGCAGGTCGGCAACGCCCACTTTTACCGGCTTGTCCGGGTTCTCCAGTAGCTTCACGATGCCTTTGCGAATGATCTTGTGCAGCAGCTTTTCCAGGTTCCGCACGCCGGCTTCCCGGGCATAGCCTTCGATCACCTGCCGGAGCGCGGCATCGGTAATGTTGAGCTGTTTCTTCAGCAGACCGGCCCGTTTCAGTAGCCGCGGCACCAGGTGGTGCTTGGCGATGGCCAGTTTTTCTTCGCCGATGTAGCCAGACAGGCGAATCACATCCATCCGGTCCAGCAGAGGCCGGGGAATGGTGTCCAACTGGTTGGCAGTGCACACGAACAGCACCTTGGACAGGTCCATGCGCACGTCCAGGTAGTGGTCCAGGAATTCCCGGTTCTGTTCCGGGTCCAGCGTTTCCAGCAGGGCAGAGGCCGGGTCGCCTTGATAAGAGCTGCCGATCTTGTCGATCTCATCCAGCATGATGACCGGGTTGGCCACCTTGCTGTCTTTCAGGGCCTGAACGAACTTGCCGGGCATGGCGCCAATGTAGGTGCGGCGGTGACCCTTGATTTCGGCTTCATCGCGCATACCGCCCACGCTGAACCGGTAGAACTCACGGCCCAGGGCATCCGCTACCGAACGGCCGATGGAGGTTTTGCCAACCCCCGGCGGGCCGACCAGCAGCAGTATGGAACCACTTACTTCGCCCTTGAAGGTGCCTTCGGCCAGGAACTCAATGATGCGATCTTTCACATCGTTCAGGCCGTCATGGTCCCGGTCCAGAATGCGGCGGGCTTCGGCCAGGTCGAAATGGTCTTCGGAATGCACACCCCAGGGCACCTGGGTAATCCAGTCCAGATAATTGCGGGTAACGCCGTATTCCGGGGAGCCCTGTTCCAGTACCTGCAGTTTCTGGATTTCATCCTTGAACCGCTCTTGCACCGCCTCCGGTGGATTCAGCCTGGCCATGCGCTCTTCAAAACGCTCCACGTCCGCGGTCTTATCGTCCTTGGCGATGCCCAGCTCCCGCTGGATGACTTTCAGCTGCTCCCGCAGGAAGAATTCCCGCTGGTGCTTCTGCACCTTCTCGTTCACTTCCTCGTTGATCTCGGATTGCAGGCGGGCCACCTCCAGCTCTTTTCGCATGAGCAGCAGGACTTTCTCCATGCGCCGGAGCAGGGGGACGGTATCCAGCACATCCTGCAATTCCCGGCCCGGGGCGCTGGTCATGGAGGCGCCGAAATCCGCCAGGGGCGAGCTGTCTTCCGGGCCAAAGCGGGACAGGTACTGCTTCACTTCCTCACCATACAGAGGGTTGGTGCGCAGCAATTCCTTGATGGCAGCAATGATGGCCAGAGTGTAGGCCTTGAGCTCATCCGCCGGTTCTTCCGGCTCCTCCGGGTATTCCACTTCCACCAGATAAGGCGGGCGACGGCGGAGCCACTGAACAATCCTGAACCGCTGCATACCCTGGGCAATAAACTGAACCTTGCCACCTTCGCTCTGGGCGTGGTGAACCTTCACCGCACACCCCATAGTTTCCAGCTCATCGCTGGCGGGAATACCGGTGTCGGATTCCGGATCTTCCACAAAGCAGATGCCCAGAACCTTGTGGTCGGTTTCGCCCACCCGCTTCAGGGTTTCCTGCCAGGGGTCCTGGTTCACCACCACGGGCTGCACCTGGGCCGGAAAGAACGGCCGGTTCGACACCGGCAACACATACATACGCCGCGGCCTGGCCTGTTGAGGCAAGACCAGGCTTTTGCTGTTCTCGTCTTTGCCGATGTACTCGGTCACATCTTCTTCAAATTCTTCCAGGGAGTCTTTGCGGTTCTCGTCATTCATACCGTGTTGCTCTCAAGGCTGAGTGGTTAAAGACCTATGTAGCGACAAAAGCTGGGTTTTCAAGCTGGCTTGATTTTTCCGCCGTTGGCTCCATATCTTCAGACAATTTCATTCATTCTGGTTCAGGTTCCCGACATATGAGCAATTCTCCGTATATCTTCGACGCCACCGCCGACAACTTTCAGCAGAAAGTAATGGAAGCCTCCGCCACCACCCCAATCCTGGTGGACGTATGGGCCGAGTGGTGTGCGCCTTGCAAACAGCTGATGCCGATTCTGCAGAAGCTGGCGGAGGAGTATCAGGGGAATTTCCAGCTGGCCAAGGTGAATGCCGACGAGCAGCAGGAACTGACGGCTTCCCTGGGTGTGCGCAGCCTGCCCACGGTGATTCTGGTGAAAAACGGCCAGGCGGTGGATGGTTTTAACGGTGCCCTGCCGGAAAGCGAGATCCGCAAGGTGCTGGAAAAGCACATCGAGGCGCCGTCTGAAGACCCCTACGAGAAAGCTCACACCCTGTGGGAAGCCGGTGATGTGGATGGTGCCCTGGCCATCCTTACGGAGATGAACCAGAAAGACCCGGAAAACCTGGATGTGCTGATTGACCTGGCCCAGCTGAAAGCCGAGCAGGGCGATCTGGACACCGCCGAGCAGGTGCTCAACAGTCTTCCGCCGGAAGAGAAAATGCAGCATAAGGCCAAGCAGCTGGCAGCCAGGGTGAAGTTTCTGAAGCAGTCCGGTGAACTGCCGGCGCAGTCGGAACTGGAAGCCAAGCTGGAAGCCAATCCGAAAGACCCGGAAGCCCTGCACCAGTTGTCCCTGCATAGGGTTTTGCAGGACAAAAACGCCGAAGCCATGGATCTGCTGATTCGCCTGATGCAGTCAGACAGCACCTACAAAGACGGTATCGCCAAGGCCACGCTGGTGGAACTGTTCGAGAAGCTGGGTAACAACAATCCGGATGTACGAACATACCGCCGCAAACTCTACACCCTGATGCACTGACAACGGGTGGCTGGCCTGGTTGTCAATGTCAGGCCAGCAACGCCACCGATTTGATCAGCGCGTACACCTGCTTGCCCGTTGCCAGTCCCAGTTGCTGGACCGCCCGGGCGGTGATTTCCGCCAACAGCAGCTGACCGTCCGCCGTTCGGCAGGCCACCACGCAACGGTTGTCCCTGGGCGGGTCTATGCGCTCAATGGTCACCGGCAGGTGGTTCTGGATGCTGATGTGTTGAGGGTCTACCAGAGACAAACTGACATCCCGGGCAAGAATACTGATCCGGGTTCTGTTCATCCCGGCTGCCGGCGTAGAACTCGTTAACCACAGGCGAGCCTCCGGCGGACCAAAAGGCCGGGCGTTATCTTCTCCCGCTTCGCCCAAAGTACCTTCCAGAACTGAAGCCGCACCCGCATCATCGAACAACGGTGAGTCTGGCCGGGCCAGGGCCTCCCGCAAGGTTTCCACGTTCTGAATCTGGCCGTTCTGCATGAACACCACCCGGTCTGCCAGCCGGGTGACCTCATCCGGGGAATGGCTGACCATGATAATCGGCACCCCGGATTCCGCCGCCATGCGCGCCAGAAACGGCATGATTTCCCGTTTGGTCTGGGTATCCAGCGCCGCCATGGGTTCGTCCAGTAGCAGCAACTGAGGGCTGATCAACAACGCACGGCCAAGGGAAAACCGCTGGCGCTGGCCCCCGGAGAGTTGATCAATCCGCCGGTCCAGCAGGTGCTCAATTCCCAGCATGGCGGTTACTTCATCCGGGTGAAGCCGACGTTGCTCCGGCGGTGTTCGTTGGTATCCGTAAAGCAGGTTTTCCCGAGCGGACAGGTGAGGGAGCAGGCTGTGTTCCTGAAACACCAGGCCAATCCTGCGCTTGTGCAGGGGCAGAAACTGCCGGCCCCGTTGCCAGTGCTGCCCGCCAAAGCGCACCACCGCACCCCGTGGCCGTTCCAGGCCGGCGATAATGCGCAGCAGGGTGGTTTTGCCACAACCGGAGCGGCCAAACAGCGCGGTGACACCCTCCAGCGGTAGCTCATGGTTAACCTTGAGTTCGAAGTCCTTGCCGTGGCGAAGGTGTGCCTGCAGGTACAGGGTCATAGCTTGGCGACCTCGAACCGGCGGTTAATGCTGTACACCACAAACAGGGTGACAAAGGCGAAGATCAGCAGCATCAGTGACAGGCTATGGGCGGCGTCGTAATTCATGGCTTCGGCGTGATCGTAGATCAAAACCGACAGCACCTTGGTTTCACCCGGAATGCTGCCGCCGAGCATCAAAATAACGCCGAACTCTCCCAGGGTGTGAGCGAAGGTCAGTGTAGCTGCCACCACAAAACCGCCCCGGCTGAGGGGGAAGATCACCGTTCGGAACCGGTCCCAGGCGCCGGCGCCCAGGCTGCTGGCCACCTCGACCGGGCGCCGGCCCAGGTTGCGAAAGGCCTCCGTCAGCGGCTGCACGGCAAAGGGCATGGAATAGATAACCGAGGCGATCAGAATCCCCTCAAAGGAAAACGCCAGGTGCTGAAAACCCATGTCTTGGAGGGTTTGGCCGACCACGCCCCGGGGCCCAAGAGTGATCAGCAGATAGAACCCCAGCACGGTGGGCGGCAGCACCAATGGCAGCGCCACAATGGCCTGCACTACGGTACGGAACTGGGTGCGCCCTTGCGCCAGCCACCAGGACAAAGGTGTGGCCAGCAATAACAGAATGATGGTGGTATACAGGCAGAGCTTGAAGGTGACTTCAATGGCCTGCCACTCTGCGGGGCCGAGTTGAAACATTGGGGTCCTTTCAGGTGAAGATGCCGGTTGGCCGTGCGCCGGTCAGGGCATCACAAATCCGTATTGCTCCATTATAGAGTGTGCCTGCTCTGTGGCCATGAAATCGGCAAAGTGCATGGCCTCTGGCTTGTCGCCGCCACGCCGGGTAACCACATAGCCCTGGGTCAGCGGGTTGTGCAGGTTGTCGTCGATCAGGTAATGGCTGTGGGTGGCCAGTTCCGGAAACTTCGCCAGAGACAGTGCAATCACACCCACCTGAGCGGCACCAGATGCGGCCATCTGCGCCGCGTGGGCAATGTTCTCACCAAACACCAGCTTGGGTTGCACGGCCTCCCATACGCCGACCGCCTGCATGGCTTCCCTGGCACGCAGCCCGTAAGGTGCATGGGCCGGCTGGGCGATGGCGATGCGGGTAATGGCATCCGAAGTCAGATCGTTGAGGGTCAGGCTGCCGGCGTCCAGGGTGTTGCTCCAGAGCACAATGCGGCCAATGGCGTAGACCGCTGGCGGGGTAGCCGTCAGCCCCTCCTGCTCTAGCCGCCTGGGAAACGCAATGTCGGCCGAAAAGAAAATGTCGTAGGGCGCACCGTTAATGATCTGCGTAGTCATTTTGCCGGAGGAACCATACACCACCTGCACATTGGCGGCCGGGTTGGCCTCGCGATACAGCTCAATGATGTCGTCCAGGGCATAGCGCAAATCCGAAGCCGCCGCGATGCGCACCAGTTCGCCCGCCTGGAGACTGGCCGTAGACAGGAAAGCGGCCAGCAGGGCCAGCATTCGCCACGGCTTGAACCATAGATACATCCCGAATCCCCCAAACAACGTATTCTGGTTTAGAGCAGCGCAAGGCAGCGTAACCGTTTTACCGCAGCGAACCGAGTAACATGCTAAAACTCCCGCCCCAGCCTGACAACTGTGAACTCTGCGAACGTGCCGTGCTCAAGCTCACCCGCCATCACCTTATACCCAAACACCTGCACCGCAAAAAGCGGTTTCAGAAACTGTTCAGCAAAGAGGAACTGATCACCCGCACCTTGTGGGTGTGCCGGCCATGCCATAACGCGATTCATCGGGCGCGTTCGGAGCGTGAGTTGGGGTTGCACTTCAACACGCGGGAACGGCTGCTGGAACTGGAGGAGGTGAGGGCGTTTGTGGAATGGATTCGGGATAAGCCGGCGGGGTTTGTGCCGAAGAAGGGGAGATGAACAGGCCCGCCGCAGCGGGCCTGGAAGCCTGTTGGCTTAGTTGCGGGTCATGAAGCCTACCTGAATGTCGGTAGCATCATCCGGCATGGTCATAAGAAGTGCGAACTGATCGTTGCTGGTGGCCAACTGCCAAATCTCGGTCACGACGGTCTCCCCGGCAAAGGAGAGCTCGGCTTTACCACTGGCATCAATTGCCCAAGAGCAAGCAGTTCCATCGTAGGAGCAGGTCTTGTCGCTGTTGATGACCAGAGCGTTATCAACCGTATTCTCGGTTGGCACGTTCACGTTGAAGGAACCAACGAAGCTTGCTTCAGTGATCGCTTTTGTTTTGCTCAGTGTCTCGATAGAAGCATCTTCGTCATCAGGCCCATATACTCGAGTGTTGGATTCAAAGACGCGGAAGGTTTCCGCGACTTCTTCGTCAAACTCGTTAGTTTCTGTGTAGGTCAGTTCACCGGTTTCGTCATTTACCTCCCAGGTGCTGATATAAACGCCAGCTTTCTGGGTGCTGCCGTCGTAGTCATCATTGTGGTAGTCAAAAGCCGTACCGTCGCTCTTGTGAACGAGAATGATGGTTTCATTCTCCGCTTCATTACGCGCAATAAAGGTTTTGCCAGCTACGGAAGCCGTTGAGACAGGGTTGGCTACTGGGATTCCGGCAGCAATACCTACATCCACCAAAGTGTCGGATGCGTTGAAGTCGAGGTAGATACCGATTTGCTTACCTTGGGCGGCCAGCAGATAAAGTGCATCGGTGCTGTTGTCCGAGCTATCGGAAACTTCCAATGCGCCGTTATCCGCAATGCTGGCGTTTTCAAAGCCAACATCGGACAGAAACTCTGCATTTAGCTCAGAATCGATGGTTACAATGTTGTGCTGAGTTTCGTTCAGGACGCTGTCGATTGAAGTCAACAGGTAAGACTGGGAGGCGCTGGTTGCTTCGTAGGGCTTGGTTGCGTAGAGCGTGACGGCACCGTCGTCGCTGTTGAAGATCATGTAGTAGGGAGCATCGGTTGGGCCAACGGCGCAAGCCGTGAAGGTTTCTGTTCCTTCTGAGTCGCTGAATGTCACCTCACCGTTGTTTACACTCCAGGTAGTCCCTGTTTTCTTCTCGATATCGCCCATGTCATTGTGGAATTCGATCAAGCTATCGCTCGGACCGAAACTCAACAGGTTGACTTCTTTATCGTCCTCTTCGAGTCTGATGTAGCCAAAAGTGTTGTCTTGGAGATGGCCTTTAGTGACTGGGGTAGTGCTTTCTCCGCAGCTGGTTACAGGCTTTTCTGCCGCCAAAGTCTCATTCAGGTGGCTTTCAGCCTTCTCGCGGGTAACGAGTTCTGTGGGTGCAACGGTGTTCTCGCTGGCGAGTGAGAGAATAACGTCTTTTGCTTCCTCCAGATCAACCGTGGCCACGTCTGTTGGGTTCTGGTTAGCGGCTTTTTCACGAGTAGCTGATGTGATGGTGATGCCGTTACCCGGAATGCCATCGTCGTCAAGAGTTTGCAGAACGCGGGCAATGTTTGCTGCTCGGTCAGGATTGTTGCCTGACAGCTCAATTGGAGTGATCAGCCCGCCAGCATTAACAGTTCCGAAATTCAGAGTGCCCAGGCGGAAGGTTACCGTATCACCATCGTCATAGCGGAACTCGCCGTTTTCGCTGGTCAGGCTTTTATAGCCCTTGCTGGTTTCATACTCAATGCCGCTTACAGCACTATCAACGAACCTGCCTGTCTCGGAGCCTGCTGAGACAGCAGTCTCAGTGTCCTGCTGCTGTCCATCTTGATCACTGCCAGAGGTTGAAGAGCCGGAGGATCCACCGCCGCATGCTGTTAATCCAGCGGTGAGAGAAGTTGCAAGAATAGCGAGCAAAAGTTTGTTTTTTTCAAACATCACTGTTTCCGTTGTCATTAGTCTTTGAGTGCGGCGCCAAGGTTTGGCGCCAGGAAACAGGAACATCGGGCAGGGGTGATGACGAGCAGCCTGAATCATCCCTGAACAACGTATCCTGCAGCCCAAATACGTCTAAATGGGCTACAGGAAAAGTTAGGCTGTTACTGATATATCAGCAATTTAAAAAATGTAAATAACTGTAAAATATAGTCTTTCGGATTGTTTGATTTTTGACAAGTCAATAGGCAGAAGAGGTATTTGATTTTATTGTTCCTATGGCAGAACAAAAAAAGCCGGATGACTGGCACATCCGGCTTTTGAAGGCAGTTCCAGCTAACGACTATATGCTTTCCCCTGCTTCATCGCCTCAAACTCATCCTCAAAGAAGAACTTCTCTTCCCCGAAGGCGGGCTCCAGCTCATGCAGCCAGGTAGCTGTCTCGCTGTACTTGGCAAAGAACGGGCGCTGTACCCAGTCCGGGTTGCGGCCCTGCAGGAAGCGCAGTACGAACACCTTTTCGCCTTTGATTTCTGTAATGCCCTGAACTTCCACCTTGCCGGGGCCGGCGCTCATGCTTGGGCCGCGGGCGGTGCGGGCCAGGCCGCTGACCTTTTTCATGGCTTCGCGGTAGATGTGGTAGGCCTCAGCCAGGGGCACTTCGAAGTAGTTCTTGGCGCCGGTGTCCCGCTCTACAAACATGTAGTAGGGGATGATGCCCAGCTTCACTTCTTTCTTCCAAAGCTTGGCCCAGTCATCGGCGTTGTCATTCACGTGTTTGATCAGCGGGCCTTGGGCGCGGATCTCGGCACCGGTGGCGCGGATGCGGCGGATGGCTTCTTCCGCGATGTCGGTGGTGATTTCCTGCCAGTGGTTGTAGTGGGCCATGATGGCCACGTGCTTGCCGCCATCAACCAGTTTGGCGAACAGTTCGATCAGCTCGTCGGCATCCTTGTCGGTCACGAAACGGTACGGCCAGAAGGTGAGGGCCTTGGTGCCAATGCGGATGGTCTGGATGTGGTCAAACTCGGGCTGCAGCAGCGGTTCCAGGTACTGCACCAGGTTCTTGGTCTTCATGACCATGGGGTCGCCACCGGTGACCAGCAGGTCGGTCACTTCGGTGTGCTCCTGCAGATAGCCGTGCAGTTTCTCGGCGTCGGTGCTGGCCATCTTCAGGTCCTTGTCACCGACAAACTGCGCCCAGCGGAAACAGAAGGTGCAGTAGCTGTGGCAGGTCTGGCCCTGGGACGGGAAGAACAGCACGGTTTCGCGGTACTTGTGCTGCACGCCGTCCAGCACCTCGCCGTCCAGTTCCGGCATGTTCATTTCCATCTGGCCCGCCGGGTGCGGGTTCAGTTCGTCCCGGATTTCCTTGGCCACGGCCTGAATTTCCTTCTTGTCGGCACCCTCGCGATGCAGTGCCGCCATTCGTTCGTAATGTTCGTCCTTGAGCATACCCTTTTGAGGGAATACGAGCTGATAGATGGGGTCGTTCGGTACCTTGTCCCAGTTGATCAGTTCGTTGATCACATATTCGTTGACCCGGAATGGCAGCACGCTGGCCACCACTTTCATTTCGAACAGGGTCTCTTCGGGGAGATTCTGGATCGCCTCAATTTTATCGAGCTGGCGGTCGGTAAAAACCTTGAACCGGCGTTCCTCGAATTCCTGAACCGGGATGCGGTTCGGAAAGGTGACGATGGAGTTCATAGATCGCCCTCTGATTAGGTGCCAAAGATAAAAGGAGGGGTAGTGACCTCCTTCACTGGTTAAAAAACGGGCAGGCAAGTATACATAAATCGAAATTCATTTTCAGGTCTAATTAATAATTCAGTGTTTGTGGGTTGAGTTCATCGTCTAAGTTCGCCGAATGTCGCTAATTTAAGGTGAAATAGCCCAAAAATCGGAGATTTTTTCAGTGTTGAGGTGTTTAGCAGGGCGATGCAATTCGTAAGTACCAATGCGCTCAGACATTGGTCTGATGCCTGGTTGTGAAAATTATCGAAACCGGACATTATTGCGTAACTAATCTAAATAAATTGGTTGCAACGACATTTCAAACGGCTGTTTGTTTGTTTTTCTGGCTTATTTTGTAGTAAAAGTACGAAAGTTTTGTGGTGCGGCGCACCCAGCACAGCCGGGGTCGGAAAAAATGGGGCCAAAAGCTCCGCCCGCAGCCCGGCCCGCGCGGCAGGAAAAATGTGAAAGCTGTTCTATGCTTGAGAGAGGTCAAACGCGCTATTAAGCATTTCTCGCAAGCTGATGTATCCACAATAAAACTGCAGGTTATCGCAGCATTTCAAGTTTGCACCGTGACAGGCTGCTGATCGTGGCCCACGAGGCACCTTTTGAGTCCAAGGGGAGGGTTTGATGTACCAGGATGATGATCCCATTGAAACCAGTGAATGGCTTGATGCGCTGGAATCTCTGATCGAGAACGAAGGCGTTGATCGGGCCAAATACATTCTAGAGCGCCTGTCTGAGCGCGCCAGCCGCGATGGCACCGCGCTGCCGTATTCCATCACCACGCCATTCCGCAACAGCATTCCGGTTGCCAAGCAGGCGCAGATGCCGGGCGACCTGTTCATGGAGCGGCGCATTCGCTCACTGATCCGCTGGAACGCCATGGCCATGGTGGTGCGGGCCAACAAGCGCCCGGGTGACCTGGGCGGCCATATTTCCACTTTCTCTTCTGCCGCCACATTGTATGACGTGGGCTTCAACTATTTCTTCCACGGTGGCGACGACAAGCGGGAATCAGACCTGGTGTACTTCCAGGGCCACGCGGCGCCGGGTATCTATGCGCGCTCCTTCCTGGAAGGCCGCTTTAGCGAAGAACAGCTCGACAAGTACCGGGAAGAGGTGGACGGCGAAGGCCTGTCCTCCTACCCGCACCCCTGGCTGATGCCGGATTACTGGCAGTTCCCCACGGTTTCCATGGGTCTGGGGCCGATTCAGGCCATCTACCAGGCCCACGTGATGAAGTACCTGCACAGCCGTGAGCTGACCGATATGGACAACCGCAAGGTGTGGGCGTTCATCGGTGACGGCGAGTGCGACGAGCCGGAAACCCTTGGCTCCATTTCCAAGGCCGGCCGCGAGAACCTGGATAACCTGATCTTCGTGGTTAACTGTAACCTGCAGCGCCTGGACGGCCCGGTGCGTGGTAACGGCAAGATCATCCAGGAACTCGAAGGCGTGTTCCGTGGTGCTGGCTGGAACGTGATCAAAGTCGTATGGGGTCGCCATTGGGACCCGCTCTACGCCAAAGACGAGAACGGCGCCATGCAGCGTGCCATGGATGAAATCTGCGACGGCGACCTGCAGAACTTCAGCTTCAAGGGCCCGGCTTACACCCGAAAGGAATTCTTCGGTCGTTACCCGGAGCTGGCGAAGCTGGTTGAGGACATGTCTGATGAAGAAATCAGCAAACTCAACCGTGGCGGCCATGATCCCTACAAAGTCTATGCCGCTTACCACAAGGCGGTGAACCAGGCCAACGGCAAGCCGACGGTCATTCTGGCTCATACCATTAAGGGCTACGGTTTTGGCGCGGCGGGCGAAGCCCAGAACACCGCGCACTCCCTGAAGAAGCTGGATATAGACACCCTGAAGGAATTCCGGGACCGTTTCGGCGTGCCCCTGAAAGACGACGAACTGGAAGAGGTGCCTTACTACCGCCCGGCGCCAGACAGCCCGGAACTGGTGTACATGAAAAAGCGCCGGCAGGATCTCGGTGGCTTCTATCCGAAGCGCAACAAGGACTGCCAGCCGCTGCAGATTCCGGAACTGGATATCTTCAAGCAGGTGCTGGAAGGCTCAGACGGCCGAGCCATCTCCACCACAATGGCGTTTGTGCGGATTCTGAGCGCACTGGTGAAAGACAAGCGCATCGGCAAACGCGTGGTGCCCATTGTGCCGGACGAAGCCCGTACCTTTGGTATGGAAGGCATGTTCCGTCAACTCGGTATCTACACCTCCGAAGGCCAGAAGTACGTGCCCCAGGATCGTGACCAGATCATGTACTACCGGGAAGACAAGAAAGGCCAGATCATGCAGGAGGGCATCAACGAAGCCGGTGCCATGGCTACCTGGATGGCCGCTGCCACGTCCTACAGCACCAACAGCTACCCGCTGATTCCGTTCTATGTGTTCTATTCCATGTTCGGCTTCCAGCGTGTGGGCGACCTGGCCTGGGCCTCCGGCGACATGCAGGCCCGCGGCTTCCTGATTGGCGGTACCGCCGGCCGTACCACCCTGAACGGTGAAGGCCTGCAGCACCAGGATGGCCACAGCCACGTACTGGCCAACACCATTCCGAACTGCAAGGCCTACGACCCGGCCTACGGTTACGAAATGGCCGTGGTGATTCGCCACGGTATGAAAGAAATGTTCGAAGACAACAAAAATGTCTTCTACTACCTGACCATCGAAAACGAAAACTACGAACAGCCTGCCATGCCGAAAGACTGCGAAGACGGCATCATCAAGGGCATGTACAAGTATGAATCGGTGGAAACCAAGGGCCGTAAGAAGAGCCCGAGGGTTCAGCTACTGGGTGCCGGCGCGATCATGAACGAGGTGCGCGAAGCCGCCCAGATGCTGAAGGACGACTGGGGCGTCGCCTCCGATGTGTGGAGCGTGACCAGCTTTAACGAACTGGCCCGTGACGGTCAGCACGTAGAGCGCTGGAACCACCTGCACCCGGACGACAAGCCGCGCCAGGCCTATGTTACCCAGTGCCTGGAGAAGGCCCAGGGGCCGGTGGTGTCTGCCACCGATTACATCAAGCTGCACTCCGAGCAGTTGCGGGCCTTTATCCCGAAAACCTTTATGACTTTGGGCACAGACGGTTTCGGCCGCAGCGACACCCGCGAGAAGCTGCGTAGCTTCTTTGAGGTGGACCGCTACTACATCACCGTCACCGCCCTGTCTGCCCTGGCCAAAGATGGTGAGATCAAGCTTGAACAGGTTCTCGAAGCCATGCGCAAGTACGGAATCGATCGCAACAAAACGAACCCGGTGCTGAGCTAAGGAGACCGCCATGAGTGAACAGGAAATCAAGGTTCCCGATCTCGGCGGTGCTGATGAAGTCGAGGTCATCGAAATCATCGTCAGTGCAGGGGACTCCGTTGAAGAAGAAGATCCGATTCTCACCGTAGAATCCGACAAAGCCTCCGTGGAACTGCCGGCGCCCGCCGCCGGCAAGATCACCAAAATCACCGTGAAGGTGGGTGACAAGGTCAAGGAAGGCGATGTGATCGGCATGATGGAAGGTGGTGCCGGCGGCTCTGACGACGACGGCAGCGACAAAGCCGACGAGCCCGAGCCGAAAGCAGAAAGTAAAACCGAGGCCAAATCCGAAGACAGCAAACCGGCGCCCAGGAAAAAATCCGGCGGCTCCCGCACCGAAGTGGTGAAGGTTCCGTCGCTGGATGGCTTTGACGACGTGCCGGTGATTGAAATCAACGTGGCGGAAGGCGACACCGTTGGCGAGGATGATCCGCTGGTCACCGTGGAGTCCGACAAGGCCACCATGGAAATTCCGTCGCCCTATGCCGGCAAGATCGGCAAGATTCTGGTGAAGGAAGGCGACAAACTTTCTGAAGGCGTTGACCTGCTGGAAATGACCATCGAAGAGGAGGGTGGCGACGAGGAAGAAACGTCAGATTCCGGTGAAAGCGCCAAGGCTGACAGCCAGGGCAGCAAGCCCGAAGCAAAAGCCGACAAACAGGAAGCCGCGCCCCAGCCCCAGGGTTCCACCTACGAGCCACCGGCGCCGGGCACCAAGGTGCATGCCGGCCCAGCCGTGCGCAAGCTGGCCCGGGAACTGGGTGCCGACCTCACGCGGGTGAAAGGTTCCGGCCCGAAAAGCCGCATCCTGAAAGACGACGTGCACGCCTATGTGAAGAGCCAGCTGCAACAGGCCCAGCAGGGCACGGGTGTGGCGACAGGTTCCGGCATTCCCGGTGTGAAGCTGCCGGACTTCAGCCAGTTTGGTGAAGTGGAGCGCGAAGGCATGTCCCGCATGATGGCGGCTACCGCCACCAACATGCAGCGCAGCTGGTTGAACGTGCCCCACGTCACCCAGTTCGACGATGCCGACATCACCGAGATGGAAGACTTCCGCAAGGCCCAGAAAGCGGCCGGCGAAAAGCGTGGCGTGAAAATGACCCCGCTGCCGTTCCTGCTCAAGGCCTGCGCCGCCGCGTTGGCGGAACTGCCTCAGTTCAACGTGTCCCTGGACATGGAGCGCAAAGAGGTGGTGCGCAAGAAGTACATCCACATCGGTATTGCGGTGGACACACCCCATGGCCTGATGGTGCCGGTGATCCGGGACGTTGATCAGAAAGGCCTGTGGGAACTGGCCGCCGAGAGCGCCGAACTGGCCCAGAAGGCGAGGGACAAGCAGCTGAAGCCGGCAGAAATGCAGGGCGCCTGTTTTACCATCACCAGCCTGGGTGGCATTGGCGGCACCGCGTTCACGCCCATCGTGAACACACCGGAAGTGGCCATCCTGGGTGTCTCCAAGGCATCCATGAAGCCCGTGTGGGACGGCAAGGCATTCCAGCCACGGCTGATGTTGCCGCTGTCGTTGTCTTACGACCACCGGGCGGTGAACGGGGCGGACGCAGCCCGGTTTACCAACCTGCTGACGCAGCTGTTGGGGGATATTCGTACCCTGCTGTTGTAATGCATGCCTGCTGCCGCCTCCGTTAGCGATGACGGGGGCGGCAGAAACTGGCAGGATGATGGTTTTCTGGTTCAGGGAAACCGTCATGGCCAACAAACCAAGCTTCAACTGGGAAGACCCCCTGCTGCTCGACCAGCAGCTCTCCGAAGACGAACGCATGGTGCGCGACAGCGCCCGGCAGTTCGCTGACAAGAAACTCCGCCCCCGTGTGGTGGAGGCTTTCCGTAACGAACACACCGATCCTGCTATCTTTCGCGAAATGGGCGAGAACGGCCTGCTGGGCGCCACCCTGCCGGAGCAATACGGCGGCAGTGGTCTCAATTATGTGAGTTATGGTTTGATCGCCCGTGAGATCGAGCGTGTGGATTCTGGTTATCGCTCCATGATGAGTGTGCAGTCCTCACTGGTGATGGTGCCCATCTACGAATTTGGTAACGAAGAAACCCGCCAGAAATACCTGCCCAGGCTGGCCTCCGGTGAATGGATTGGCTGCTTCGGCCTGACCGAGCCGGACTATGGTTCAGACCCCGGTGCCATGATTACCCGTGCCCGCAAAGTGGACGGCGGCTATCGCCTGACCGGCAGCAAGATGTGGATCACCAACAGCCCCATTGCGGATGTGTTTGTGGTCTGGGCCAAGGACGATGACGACAAGATTCGGGGCTTTGTGCTGGAGAAGGGCTGGCAGGGCCTGAGCGCCCCGGTCATTCACGGCAAGGTGGGCCTGCGGGCGTCGATCACCGGTGAAATCGTGATGGATAACGTCTTCGTGCCGGAAGAAAATGCCTTCCCCGATGTGCGCGGCCTGAAAGGCCCGTTCACCTGCCTGGACTCCGCCCGCTACGGCATTTCCTGGGGTGCCCTAGGTGCTGCAGAAGACTGCTGGCACACCGCTCGCCGGTATGTGCTGGACCGCCAACAATTCGGCCGGCCGCTGGCCGCCAACCAGCTGATCCAGAAAAAGCTGGCCGACATGCAAACGGACATCACCCTGGCCCTGCAGGGCAGCCTGCGCCTGGGCCGGATGAAAGATGAAGGCACGGCGGCGGTGGAGATAACCTCCATCATGAAGCGCAACTCCTGCGGCAAGGCACTCGAGGTAGCTCGCCTGGCCCGCGACATGCTCGGTGGCAATGGCATAAGTGACGAATTCGGTGTGGCCCGCCACCTGGTGAACCTGGAGGTGGTGAACACCTACGAAGGCACCCACGATGTCCACGCGTTGATTCTTGGCCGGGCTCAGACAGGGATTCAGGCTTTCTTCTGAGCCTGTCGCCTCGGCCAATGCCGAACCGATGCCAGCCATCCACTATCAGCCCCATGAACATTGAGAACAATGACATGAGGCTCCCATGAACCCGGCAAACTGGCTAATAGAGTTCCTCAGCAGCAGGTCAGGGCCTTGGCCGCTGGCCTGCTGCTGGTTTGATCAATTAGCAAAGAACATCCAATCGAAATAGTCGTGCAGATCCTGCATGGCAATGGCTTCAGAAGGCTGGGTAAGCTCGAACAGAACAGACTGGTCTTGGGCTATTTTCATGGTGTCACCTCATGGGGTTGCGACAGTAGAGGCCGGGCAGCGTTGCGGAGGCCGGCTTTGCAATCAGAACTTTGCATCAGTCGTGCCAAAGGTGCGGAAACGGCTAACTTGTTGAGTTTTCAGGGTTGGTGTGAAGCGCAATTCGGGGCAAGTGAGCGCAGTGATTCATGGCGGTGCAAACTGCACCAACCTGAAACGAAAAACCCCGGCCGAAGCCGGGGTAATTCTGAGTTAACTTCTAACAGGAAGGGTTAGAAGTTGTACTGCGCAGCGAACAGGATGCGGCTGGCATCACCGTCGGTACCGTCCACGTTTTCACGCTTCAGGAACTGGTACTCAACGCCCATCATGACGTTTTTGACCGGTGTCCACTGGTAGTTGGCCATAATGGCCTGGTTGCTTTCGCTTTGATCAGCAACTGCTGCTGCACCGAGATCACTCACCGCATCGTCCCAGTCAACCTCAACATAGCCGTAGCCAATGTTGATACTGCGGCCGCCGCCGAGGTTGATGCCGGCACCGATGGAGCCGCCGTAGCCGGAGAGGGTTTCAACGCTGCCGCTGCCATCAACGTAGGCACTGGCGGCACCGAAGTTTTCGCCAGAACGGTACAGGTAGCTGTTGGCACCGTCGGTATAGGTCAGCGTACCTTGCAGGGTGATCATGTCGGTCAGAGCCATCTTGGCGGCAACGAAGGTGGCGAAGCCAAATGCGTCGTCATCGATGGCACCAGTGTCATAGCCGACCTGATGGGCAAGCACTGCAGCACTGTAGGACAGACCACCCTGAGATTCCTCAAAGCGTGCAGTAATGGCCGGCATGCCGTCTTTTTTATCATCGGCGGCGTCGTCACCTGCAGGGTCAATCAAGCTGTTCTGCGGCTGCTCCAGTGAGAACGACAGCGGACCAGTGGTATAGCGAGCCTGGGCCACGCGGAATTGCAGGCCTGCCAAACCGGGCAGAGAGTCAAAATCCAGAGTTGAGGTATTGCCGACGAAGCTGTTGAAGTTAGACCAGGTCTGGCCCATCAACACGCCATTGTATTCACCAAACGCGTGGCGCAGGCGCAGGTTACCCGGGCGGAAGTCGCCCTCAACGGTAACGCTTACACCTTCCGGTGATACTGTCTTGAAACCGAGGCGGCTTTGAACCGCATCCGCGCCGAAATGGCCGTCAGGTGCGTTATCGTTGCCGGCAAGGTCTTCGAATGAGCCTGAGCGAGTGCTCAGTGCCTGATCGCTATCCACGTCGTAGCTGGCATTCATACGAGCGTAACCGTAAACGCTTACGTCGTAATCACCCGCACTGAAACTAACAGCACTTGCCTGGCCAGCTACGCCAAACACAGCCACTGCCGCCGTTGCACGGATTGCCATTCTTAACTTATTGCTTTGCATCGTTGTTGTCTCCACACGTTTATTGTTGCTGGACCCAAAAACAAGGTAGTTACGAATCTGTGACAATTCAAACATAATTGGTGGTTATTTAGACGAATGTCTATAGCTCGATGGTGCGGCAATGCTGGCATCCGGCCCTGCCAAATGGTCGTAATACCTCAGATGACAAAGAAACCTGCGCTTCTCAGTAACGAAACATTTGCTTTCCTTGATATCGAAACCACCGGTGGCAATCCGCAGCGAGACAGGATTACCGAGATCGGTATCCGGTTTTGGCGGGCCGGTGACGTGGTGGGGGAATGGCAGACCCTGCTGAACCCGGAAACGCGGATCTCCGGCTTTATCGAGCGCCTGACCGGTATCAGCAACGAGCTGGTGGCGGACGCTCCGCTATTCTCAGAGATTGCCGATGAGCTGGAAGAACAGTTGGCCGGCGTGATTTTTGTGGCTCACAACGCCCGCTTCGATTACGGCTTCATTAAGTCTGAATTCCGCAAACTGGGGCGAGCATTCAGCGCCCGGGTGTTGTGCACGGTCAGGCTGTCCCGGGCGCTCTATCCGGAACACAGCCGCCACAATATGGATGCCCTGATCAACCGCCACAACCTGCCGCAGGTGGAGCGTCATCGGGCCATGGGCGATGTTTCCGCCATGCTGGCGTTCTTCGAGCATGCTCTGGTTGAACATGACACCGACACAGTGAACCAGGCCATCCAGCGACTACTGCAACGCCAGAGCACGCCTTCTAACGTGCCGCCGGAGATCTTCGCGGAGTTGCCGCAGGGGCCGGGTGTTTACCGGTTTTATGGTGACAACGACGCGCTGCTGTACGTGGGCAAAAGCACCAACATTGCCCAGCGGGTGGCCTCACATTTCGCCGGAGATCATCAGTCTCCCCGGGGATTGCGCATGTCCGAAAGCCTGCGCCGGGTGGAGTTTACGGAAACCGCCGGTGAGCTGGGCGCTCTGTTGCTGGAACTGAAACAGATCAAAAGCCTGAACCCGCTCTATAACCGCCGCTCCCGTGCTGCTAAGAACCTGGTCAGCATCGCACTGACAACCAATAAAGAAGGCTATTTGCAGGCCGGACTGGCGCGAAAAGTGGTGCCGGACCAGCTCAGCGATTACTTCGGATTGTTCCGCAGCAAACGCGATGCGCTGGGCGCCATCCGCGGCATTGCCGGCAAGAACGACCTGTGCGGCAAACTGCTTGGGTTGGAGCCTGCCGGTGCCGGCCCATGCTTCCAGCGTAGCCTGGGCCGATGCAAAGGCGCCTGCGAAGGCGCGGAAGACCCCGCCCGCTACAACCTGAGAATGCAGATCGCCTTCCACAACCTGCGCCTGAAAACCTGGCCCTGGCCCGGGCCTGTTGCCCTGGTGGAAGATAACCGCGACACCGACCGCACCGATATTCTGGTTGTCTACAACTGGGTGCACATCGCCACCCTGAACAGCGAGGCGGAACTGAACGACTTTGAACCGGGGGCTGACCCCGTTACCTTTGATCTCGACTCCTACAAACTGCTGGTCAAAGCCCTGCTGGGCCGTGACAAAAAGCCGTATCGAATCATCGAACTACCACCTTTGACGCAACCGGCTGTTCTTATGCCGTGAGTGGCGTATTATGGGGGCATTCACCCTGTCACTTAGCAATGAGTCACTGAGAGAGATCCATGAACAGAGAACCTGTCTCCCGCGAACTGTTTGATGAAGTAATGGTGCCCAACTACGCCCCCGGTAACATCATCCCGGTACGAGGCGAGGGCTCCCGCGTGTGGGACCAGGAAGGGCGAGAGTTTGTGGATCTGCAGGGCGGCATTGCCGTCACCAGCCTCGGCCATTGCCACCCGGGCCTGGTGGGCGTGTTGCAGGAACAGGCCGAAAAAATCTGGCACCTGTCCAACGTCATGACCAACGAACCCGCGTTGCGTCTGGCCAAAACCCTGTGCGACCAGACCTTCGCAGAACGGGTATTCTTCGCCAACTCCGGCGCCGAAGCCAACGAAGCCGCCTTCAAACTGGCCCGTCGCTACGCCTGGGAACACTACGGCCCGGAGAAAAACGAAATCATCTCCTTCACCAACTCCTTCCACGGCCGCACCCTGTTCACCGTCAGCGTCGGTGGCCAGCCGAAATACCTGGAAGGCTTCGAACCGGCCCCCGGCGGCATCCACCACGCCGAATTCAATAACCTGGATTCTGTGAAAGCGCTGGTCTCCAAAGAAAAAACCTGCGCCATCGTGGTTGAGCCCATCCAGGGCGAAGGCGGCGTAATGCCCGCAGACCCCGAATTCCTCAAAGGCCTGCGCCAGCTCTGCGACGACAACAACGCCCTGCTGGTGTTTGACGAAGTACAAAGCGGCGTCGGCAGAACCGGCCACCTCTACGCGTATGAGATGTACAACGTAGTGCCCGACATCCTCACCAGCGCCAAAGGCCTGGGCGGCGGCTTCCCGGTAGCCGCCATGCTCACCACCGCCGAAGCCGCCAAAAGCCTCGGTGTAGGCACCCACGGCAGCACCTACGGCGGCAACGCCCTGGCCTGCGCCGTCGCCCAGAAAGTAATCGACACCGTCAGCCAGCCGGAAATCCTGAAAGGCGTCAAAGCCCGCTCCGAAAAACTGCGCAAAGGCATGATGGACATCGGCGAACGCTACGGCGTGTTTTCCGAAGTACGCGGCGCTGGTCTACTCTTGGGGTGTGTGCTGACCGAGAAGTGGCAGGGCAAAGCCAAAGACTTTCTCAACGCCGGCCTGGATGAGGGCGTGATGGTATTGGTCGCCGGTGCGAACGTGGTTCGTTTGGCGCCTTCGCTAATTATTCCGGAATCGGATATTGATGAAGCGCTGGAGCGTTTTGAGGCGGCAGTAAAGAAAGTCGTTTCATAAGAAGTTTTTTGACGGCTGCCACAAGAGTAGGCGCTGGGCCGGGAACCCTTTTCCGGAAATTTCGAAGGCCAAGGATGGCCTGAGAGAAGCGCACATGGATGTGCTCGTAGCGGTTTCCGGAAAAGGGTTCCCGGTGCAGTGCCGGTCGCCGAACGCCAGCAGGAGTAAAGCATGTGGCAAGTAAGACCAGCCAAACTGGATGACCTGCAACAGATTCTGGACCTGACCAACGCCCAGAGCGGCCGGCTGTCGTCCACCCTGCCCAATACCCAAGCCGCCCTGACCAAAAAACTCGAACAGTCCCAGGCCAGCTTCGCCAACAAAACCGATACCCCACGCAGACTCCTCTTCGTACTGGAAGACACAGACACCGGCCAACTCGCCGGCACCGCCGGCATAGACACCCGGGCAGGCAACGGCCAACCGTTCTACAACTACCGCCGCGATTACCTTATCCACGCCTCCCACGAACTCAACGTCTCCCGGCGCGTAGAAGTGCTGTACCCCAGCCACGCCCTCACCGACCTCACCCTGCTGTGCGCCTTCACCCTCAAACCGGACCTGCGAAACACCCCGGCCTTTGAGCTGCTCTCCCGCGCCCGCATGATGTTCATCGCCAGCCACCGGGAATGGTTCACCAATCGCACCGTGGTGGAAATCCAGGGCATACAGCATGAGGGCGGCCAAGTGCCCTTCTGGGACAGCCTTGGCCGCCACTTCTTTAACATGGATTTCGAAACCGCCGACCAGCACTCCGGCCAGCTCAGCAAAACCTTCATTGCCGAACTCATGCCCCCGAACCCCATCTATGTCACGCTGCTGAGTGAGGCGGCTCAACAAGCACTGGGCGAACCTCACCCGCTGACCAAACCCAATTACGACCTGCTGCAAAGGGAAGGTTTCCTGCCCGGTTGCTACGTGGATATCTTTGATGGCGGCCCGGTGCTGGAAGCCCGAACCGACACACTGAAAACCGTTGTGACCAGCCAACCGAAAACGCTTCACGGTAGCGAGGGTCTCGATGGGGAAACCTGCCTGATTTCAGCGGGAGAAGGGCAAGACTTCCGCTGCCTGCTGACTCCGGTGTCTGAGACCCTGGCGGACGACGTAAAGGTACCGGTCAGCACCTGGCATGCATTGGACCGGAGCGCCGGCGACCGGGTAAGGATCTCGCCATTATGATCAATCCAGCTCAGGGGAGGGCGTAACATGTTGTTGATTCGCCCGTTGCAGGAAAACGATCTTGATGATCTTTACGGCATGGCCCAGAACGCTGGCAAAGGTCTGACTACCCTGCCAGCAGACCGGGAACTGCTGCAACGCAAGATCGAGCGCACCCGGGAATCCTTCAACCAGCGTTGTGCCCCGGAGGCCGGGCTGTACCTGTTTGCCCTGGAAGAGACCCAAAGCGGAAAAACCGTTGGCATCAGCGGCATTGAAGCCCGCGTAGGCCTGGAAGAGGTGTTCTACAATTACCGGCTAAGCGTTACGGTGAATGCCTCGCGGGAGTTGGGCGTGCATGTGCGCACTCCCACCTTGCACCTGTCCAACGACATGACCGACACCACCGAAATCTGTTCGTTGTTGCTGGCCGGAGGTTATCAGGGAGGAGGCAATGGCTTGTTGTTATCCCGCTGCCGGTTCATGTTCCTCGATGACTTCCGCAAGCACTTCTCGGAAAAAGTCTTTGCCGAGATGCGTGGCGTGTCTGATAAAGACGGTCGCAGCCCGCTTTGGGATGCCCTTGGCAGCAAGTTCTTTGACATGGAATTCAGCCAGGCGGACATGCTCTCTGGCCTTGGCAACAAGTCCTTTATTGCCGAGCTGATGCCCAAGTACCCGATCTACCTGCCGATGCTGCCGGAAGAGGCGCGGGCGGTCATCGGCATGGTGCATGATAATACCCGGCCGGCATTGAAAATGTTGCAGGCAGAGGGCTTCAACTTTAACGGCATGGTGGATATTTTTGATGGCGGGCCGGCGGTGGAGGCGTTCGTGAACAACATCCGAACCGTTCGGGAATCCATCAATCGCCACGCCATGGTGGTCAATAAACCCATGAACCTGGACGTGCCACCGGAACAGCGCGTGATGATTTCAAACCGGTCGTTCCGGGACTTCAGGGTGACCACCCTGCCTATGGAATGTATCGGGCCGGATACCGTGAGTATTCCCCGCGACGTGGCGGAAGCCCTGCTGATCGAGTCCGGAGATCCGGTTCGCCTTGCGCCCTTGAAGGAAAGCGCTTTGTCACCCATTCATACACTGAAGGGCCAGGAAAGTGAGGACGAGAAAATTCTCGACCGGGTGCGCCATTATCGTAACCGGCATGGTCAGGATTAGCGCTGAAGCCGCTGACAAATTCCCTAATTGGAGGTGAGGAATAATGGCAAACCTGTCAGGCAATCTTTTTATAGACGGGCTGTGGATTCAGGGCCACGGGCAGCCATTTGAATCGTTGCAGCCGGTCACGGGTGAGACTGTCTGGGACGGCAACGGCGCTAACCTGGAAGATGTAGACGCCGCCGTTCGCGAGGCCCGGGCTGCATTTGCAGCCTGGCGGCGGAAGAGTTTTGCCGAGCGCCAGGCGGTGGTGGAGGCGTTTGCCCAGCAGCTGGAGGCCAACAAAGAGGCCCTGGCCCACCAGATTGGCCTGGAGACCGGCAAGCCGCTGTGGGAATCCCGCACCGAGGTGGCGGCCATGATCGGCAAGGTGCCTATTTCCATCCGGGCTTACAACGAGCGTACCGGGCACTCAGAATCGGATGTGGCCGGAGGACATGCGGTACTGCGGCATCGGCCCCATGGCGTGGTGGCGGTGTTCGGCCCTTACAACTTTCCTGGCCATTTGCCGAACGGCCACATTGTGCCGGCGCTGCTGGCGGGCAACACCGTGGTGTTCAAGCCCAGTGAGCTGACACCGGGCGTTGCCGAAATGACCGTGCGTTTCTGGGAAAAGGCGGGCCTGCCGGATGGTGTGATCAACCTGGTCCAGGGCGGCGCTGATACCGGCATATGCCTGGCCCGCCACCCGATGATCGACGGTCTGTTCTTCACCGGCAGTTCCAATGTTGGTCATCTGTTGCACGAACAGTTTGGCGGCCAGCCAGAGAAAATTCTGGCGCTGGAAATGGGCGGGAACAATCCGTTGATCGTTCAGAACGTGGCGGATGTAGACGGTGCAGTTCATCACACCATCCAGTCTGCGTTTTTGTCGGCCGGCCAGCGCTGCACCTGTGCACGCCGGCTGCTGGTTCCCAAAGGCAAGAAAGGGGATGAGTTCCTGGCCCGGCTTGTAGACGTTGCCTCCCGTATTCAGGTGGGCGATTTTGATGCGGAGCCCCAGCCGTTCATGGGCTCGGTCATCTCTGCACAGGCGGCTGAGATGCTGCTGCAGGCCCAGGGCGATATGCTGGAGAAAGGCGCCAGTTCCCTGCTTGAGATGAAACAGCTGAAGCCGGGTACAGGCTTGTTGTCACCAGGTATTGTCGATGCCACGGAGGTGGAGCTGAAGGATCAGGAATTCTTTGGCCCGCTGCTGACGGTATACCGCTACAAGAGTTTTGACGATGCCCTGGAGCTGGCCAACAACACCCGTTTCGGGTTGTCGGCGGGCATTCTGAGTGACGACCGCAAGCTGTATAACCGGCTGGTGGAAGAGGTGCGCGCGGGCATTGTGAACTGGAACCGGCCGCTGACCGGGGCCAGCAGTGCGGCACCGTTTGGTGGTGTGGGCGCCAGCGGCAACCATCGCGCCAGTGCCTATTACGCGGCGGACTACTGCGCCTGGCCCATGGCCTCGCTGGAGGCTGGCAAGAGTGAAATGCCAGATACCCTGGCGCCCGGCCTGACATTTGACTGACAGGAAGCCTGCTATGGTGAAACACGCGGTTGAAGCGAATTTTGACGGGCTGGTGGGCCCCACCCATAACTACGCAGGGTTGTCCTGGGGGAATGTGGCGTCGAAATCCAACGTGAACTCGGTGGCCAATCCCAGAGAAGCTGCCTTGCAAGGGTTGGCCAAGATGAAGCAGTTGGCCGATCGGGGCTACGTTCAGGGCGTCTTGCCGCCCCATGAACGGCCACACTTGCCAACACTGCGCGCCCTCGGGTTTACCGGTAATGACCGGCAGGTGCTGGAGCAGGCCGCGAGTACAGCCCCCTCCATTCTGGCCGCGGTGTCGTCCGCATCTGCCATGTGGACCGCCAATGCGGCGACGGTGTCCCCCAGTGCCGATACCAAAGACCATCGGGTACATTTCACTCCGGCGAATCTCTCCGCCAAGTTTCACCGGTCCATCGAGCACCGGGTGACCGGCCGCGCCCTGAAAGCCATTTTTACGGACGAAAGCTACTTTGCCCACCATCCGGCCTTGCCCTCGGTTAGCCACTTCGGGGATGAGGGCGCGGCCAACCATACCCGGTTGTGCAGCCGTTATGGTGAACCCGGTGTGGAACTGTTTGTGTATGGCCAGATAGCCTTCAACGAGCAGGCCCCGGCGCCGGTCAAATACCCGGCCCGGCAAACCCTGGAAGCCTCCAGGGCCATCGCCCGGCTGCATGGGCTGAGCGACCGCCACGCGGTGTTTGCCCAACAGAACCCTGCCGCCATTGATGCCGGCGTGTTCCACAACGATGTGATTGCGGTAGGCAACGGCAACTGCCTGTTCTACCACGAACTGGCGTTTCTGGAGGAAGACCGGGTGCTGGCGGAACTGAGCGACCGGCTGACTGGGGCTGCGCTTGAGGCCGTTCGGGTGTCTGCCAATGAGGTGCCCATCGAAGACGCCGTGGCCTCGTACCTGTTCAACAGCCAGCTGCTGAATACCCCGGACGGCATGTTGCTGGCGGTACCCGGTGAGTGCCGGGAAGTGCCATCCGTAAGCCGTTACCTGGATCAGCTGGTCAAAGGCGATGGCCCCATCACCAGCGTCGAAGTGTTCGATGTGAAGCAGTCCATGAGAAACGGAGGTGGGCCCGCCTGCCTGCGTTTGAGGGTGGTGTTGAACGATGAGGAGCTACACGCCATCAACCGGGGCGTAATTCTGACCGATGCGCTTTATTACCGGCTGGTAGCCTGGGTGAATGCCCATTACCGGAGTGAGCTCGACCAACAGGACCTGGCAGACCCGATGCTGCTGGAGGAAGTCCGCAAGGCCCTGGATGAACTCACCGGTATTCTGGGGCTGGGTTCCATTTACGATTTCCAGTTGTAGAGAGCGGCGCGCTACTGGCTGGCGATGGAGCGGGTCAGCATATCCATGGTGTGGCGAATGAGGGCATCGGCGGGAAAGCTGCCGGCCTGAGTGGCTTCTGATTGGCACAGCATGATCACGCCGTGCAGGGCGCCCCGCAGGTACAGGGCCGTTTGTGCCGGTGAGCTGATGCGCTCCCGGCTCATGGTGCCGTCTTCCAGGCCGGTGTGTATAGCGGCGGTCATCAACTGCATCAGCTCGTTCTTGGAGCAGAGCATTTCCCGGGTCTGCTCTTCGTCGGCATCGGCGATGGCGGTAGACGCCTTGGTGAGCGCCGAGAAATAATCCGGTTCTTCCAGGTAAAAGCGATAGTAGGCCTCCCCCATGGCGCGGATCTGCGCCAGACCTGTCTCCGCCGAACCAAGCGCGTTTTCGAAACGCGTTACCAGGCTTTGGCCTGCCCGCAGCATGATCCCGCGCTGAATGGCCGCTTTGTCCTTGAAATAGACGTACAGCAGTGCCCGGCTCAGACTTGCCGTGCGTGCGATGTCGTCCATGGAAGTGCGCTCATAACCCTTCTCGGAGAACACCAGCTCAGCGGCATTCAGAATGGCGTCGTACCTTGCCTGTTTTTCCCGTTCCCGTCGTGACTTCAGGGGTTCGTTCATGGTGTTCCCGGCTTCCTGTGCGATGGCTGCATGATACCTGAAAGTGAATGGAAACCGATTATTGACAATTTGTCAAAGAATGACATGATGTCGGAAAATAATCGGCGGTTTCCGAAGGAACGGAGGCCAACAATCAATCTTTTCAGGGAAAGGGGCTGAATATCATGTCTCTCATCAAGCGCGGTGCGCCATTCTCCTTTGCCAGCCTGGCGCTGGTGGTTCTGGTTCTCTCTGGTTGCCGTGGTGGCACTGCCGATGCCCCCTCGGAGGCTGTGGTGTCTGTGCGTGTGGCGGAGGTGACCGGCGGACAGGTGGAAGAAATCCCCTTACGGTTCTCCGGCATTGTCCGGGCGGCCCAACGGGCCACCCTCACGTTCCAGCTCAGCGGCACCCTCCGGGAGCGCCCGGTAGAGCTGGGGCAGAATGTGAAACCGGGGGATGTGCTGGCACGCCTCTACAATCCCGCCCTGGAACCGGCCCGTGATTCTGCCGCTGCACGGTTGGAAGAGCTGAAAACCCAGTTTGATCAGGCCCAGCGGGAATGGGAGCGTTCCAGCCGGCTGCACCAGCGCGGTGTGGTGTCGGAACAGAACCTGGAACAGATCGCCGCCCGTCGGGATTCCCTGAGAGCCAGTATGGCCACAGCGGAAGCCTCACTGGCGGAAGCCACCCGCTTGCTGGAAGAAAGCGTATTGAAAGCGCCGTTTGCCGGTCAGGTGGAAGCCTTGCTGGTGGAGCGTGATGAATTTGTATCTGCCGGCCAGCCGGTGATTCGCTTGTCGTCGCCGCTGGGGCGGGAAGTGGAGGTGCGTGTGCCTGCCCATCTGCTCAGCCACGTACGCGTGGGGCAGGAGTTGCCGGTCTGGTCCGTGCAGGATCGCAACCGGGACGCGGAAACCGGCACCGTCATTGAAATTGCCCAGGGCAGTTCCATTCGGGGTGAGCTGCACCCGGTATTGGTGAGCCTGCCTCCCCAGTCCCTGGGTTCCGGCGAACCGGTCGAGGTGGGTATCACACCGGTGCGGGCCTCCGCCATAACCGTGCCTTTGCTAGCGGTGGTGCGAAATGACTCGGGCACCAGTGTGTTCCGGGTGGATGACGCCATTGCGCGGCAGGTGCCGGTTAAAATCGACCGGGTAATAGGTGAGCGGGTGATGGTGCACCCGGGCGAATTGCAGGCGGGTGACCAGGTCGTTTACGCCGGCACCACCCGGCTGGTAGATGGTGACCGGGTGGAGATTCGCTGATGGCCCGCCAACTGCTGAACTATCAACGCCTGCTGGGCATGGTGGTGACCATGCTGTGCCTGCTGGGCATCGTGGCCTACAGCACCATGCCCCGGCAGGAAGATCCCTCGTTTCCCTATCGTGCCGGCATGATTACGGTCAGCTACCCCGGTGCCAGTGCCGAGGCGGTTGAGCGCCTGGTATTGCGGCCATTGACCGATGAACTGCGCCAGGTGGAAGAGCTGGATTTCAGCTTCGGCACCGCTCGCACCGGCGTGGCGCTTTCCCGCCTCAAACTCCGGGACCATATCTACGATACCGACCCCGCCTGGGACCGTGTACGCCAGGCCATGGAGCGGGCCCGGCAGGACTTTCCGGACGATGTTGGCCAGATGACCCTGGATGATCGGCTGATTGATATTCCCGCCGTGGTGATTGCCGTGGGTGGCTCGCCCTCGGTAACCGAACTTTCGACAGCGGCCGAACGCCTGAAACAGAACCTGTCGGATATTCCCGGCATTTCCCGCATCGAGCTTGAGGGGGATGCCGACGAACAGATCACCCTGGCCCTGGACGACGCCGCGCTGTTCCGCCTGGGCATTTCCCCAAAACGGGTGCTCGATACCCTGGCCCAGCGCAACCAGACCATTCCTGGCGGCTTTGTGGTGGTGGATGGTAAACGGCTGTCTGTGTTGCCCAACACCGAATTCGCTGACATAGATGATATTCGCGCAACCCCTATCGAACTGCCGGACGGCTCCCAGGTGCCTCTGGCCGCGGCTGCCGAAGTGTGGCGAGGCCCGGCGGAGCCCCGTCAACCGGAAACCTGGTTTGATGGTGAGCGAGTGGTGCTGTTGTCCATCATCATGGAGGAGGGCAGTACCGACGCGATTCGCTTTGGCGAGCGTATCCGCGAGAGGGTAGAGCAGGTTCGGGGCGATTTCGAACCCTATGAAATCCGGGAGGTGTTCTTCCAGCCAGACAAGGTAGCCGAACGCCTGGTGAACCTGACCTGGAGCCTGGTGTTGTCGGTTTTGATTATCGTTGCCGTGGTGTTCACCGGTATGGGCATTCGTATGGGTCTGCTGGTGGCCTCGATACTGCCGATGGTGGCGCTGATCAGCGTGGGCCTGTACGACCTGGGCGGCGGGGTGCTGCACCAGATTGCGGTGATCGGCATGGTGATTTCCCTGGGCATCCTGATCGATAACGCGATTGTCATTGTCGAAAACATTCAGGGGCACCTGGACGAAGGCATGCGGCGCCTTGATGCCCTGAAACAAGCGGTGAGCGAATTGGCGGGCCCGCTGGGTGCGTCCACGGGTACCACACTGGCGGCTTTTGCACCGCTGCTGATGGCCAAGGGTGGCGCGGCAGACTTCACACGGGGTGTGCCGGTGATGATCATGCTTACCCTGTCGGTCAGCTACCTTCTGGCCATTTCGGCGGTGCCACTGCTGGCGGCCCGTTTCCTCAAGCCCCGCAAAAACGTGCAGGGTGATCGACTGATCGGGCTCGCCCGCTTTCTGGGCGGGCTGGTGTTCCGGTATCCCGGTCGCCTGATTATCCTCGGCGCAGGGCTGGTGACCATCAGTCTTTCCATGACCCCGTTCATGGCGCAACAGTTCTTCCCCAATGCGGACCGGCCCCGGGTGATCGTGGAGCTGTACATGCCGGAGGGCACCGACCAGGCCCGCACGGCGGAAATTGCCGAGCGCCTGGAACGGGCCATCCGCACCCAGCCGGAAGCACTGGAGGTGCACCGGTTCGTTGGCTTCACAGGCCCGGCGTTCTATTACAACCTTCAGCGCTCGCCCCAGTCGCCTAACCGGGCCAGGCTGGTTATCCGCACGCCGACACTGGCCGACACCACCGGGCTTATTCACTGGGTGCGAGATGAAGCGGCGACAACCATGCCGGAAGTGGATATCTCGGCCGGCATTCTGGGCCAGGGGCCACCCCGGACAGCACCGGTGGAAGTCCGGGTTTACCATGCCGACGACGCCACCCGCACCCGGGCGACGGAGCAGGTGTTCTCCGCGCTGAGGCGTATTGAAGGTACCGTGGACGTGCGTAACGACCTGGATATCGGTGTGCCCAGCATTGCCATTAACGTGGACGACGCCACTGCCGCCCGTTATGGCCTGAGCCGGGCGGATGTCGCCCAGAGCCTCTACGGCCAGAGCTTCGGTGCGGTGGCCGAGCGTTATCGTCAGGAAGATGACCCGATTCCCATGATCCTGCGTTCCCGCGAGGGTACCTCCCTGTCGCTGTCCCGGCTGCTGTCCGTCAACATCTACAACAACCGGGGCGATGCTGTGCCGTTATCCGCTGTCGCCACCGTGGAAACCACCTGGGAGCCGGCTGCAAGATACCTGCGCAACGGCGTTCGGGTGAACACTGTGACTGCTAACCTGGAAGACGGCTACAGCTTCAGCCAGGCCCTGGGTGGCTTGAATGCCGCTTTGGAGCAGCAGCCGTTGCCCGCCGGCACGCGACTGGAGATGGGCGGCGACGCCGAAGGCTCCAACGATGCGAACACAGCGCTTTTGAAAGCCGCGCCCATCGGCATTTTGTTGCTGTTGTTCTTCCTGCTGTTGCAGTTCAATTCATTCCGCCGGGTGGGGGTGATCCTGCTGACCGTGCCGCTGGCGACGGTGGGAATATTCCCCGGGCTTGTGTTATCCGGCTCGCCGTTCGGGTTTCAGTCGCTGCTGGGAGTGATTGCGCTGGTAGGAATTGTGGTGAACAACGCCATCGTGCTGCTTGATGTGATGGACCGGGAACTGGAGCGGGGCAGGGCCATCCGCGATGCCGTTCGTACCGCCGTTGAACGCCGAACCCGGCCGATCCTGTTAACCACGGCCACCACGGTTGCCGGATTGCTGCCCCTGGCATTCTCCAGCTCCACTCTGTGGCCGCCCATGGCCTGGGCCATTATCTCTGGCCTGCTGGCCTCAACGGTACTGACCCTGCTGGTGATCCCGTCTGTGTGCACCAAGCTGATCAAACTGCCAGTGGCCGAACCGGAAAACGCCCCGGCCTGAGCCAGACCGGGGCCGGGTAGCGAGCTACCTGGCCCCAAAACTTCCCTTAGCCCGAATCATCAAACCCACCCGCTGGCCAACCGGCACCGCCCGGTTCGGGAACACAATGGCCTCCGGCGCCGTGCCCACCTGATAACGGGTTTCGTCGTTTTCCCAGATCACCGTGCCCGGCTGGTACTCAGTAAAATTCGCCACATCATCCGGCACATGAAACCGGAATGCCGGCCCGGTATTCAGGATCTCGTGCACCACCTCGAACACGGTCAGATGATCAAATGGCGCCTGAACCGCAGGTGCCGGCTGGCCACAAAACCGCCGCCGAAGCGCCCGCTCAATGCCCCTGAACCGCCGCAAATCATTCTTGCCAAACGGCTCCACCTTGCCCAGCTCAACGGTAAAACTCTCCGCCTCCAGCAGCGTTGCTGTGAACGACGAAAACACCGTCGACTCCCGGTGCTGCAGCAACAGCGTCTCCACCTCCGCCTCCAGCAGAAACTCACACTGTTCCGCCGGTACCGACCGACCCTCCACAAACGGATACAGCGCAAACCGCTCCCGCATCGACGGCCGTATCGCCGTATGCAAATCGTAGTGACTCAACGCCAGCCCCTGATGCACCATCGCAAACTGCCGACACATCTCCTCCAGAAACCGAGCCCGCGCCGCCTCCGGCAGGCCTTTATATTCCGGCCTGCTGTGAGCTCCGTTAAACAACCGGTTCATGTTCACATCCACAAACCGCTCCCCGGCCACCATCGCCACCGGATTCCCCAACATTAGCAACGCCGGACAAGCCAACTGCCACTGCACAGCCAACAACTCCGACACCAACCCGTTCAACACCTCAATCGGCGCGGTCTCGTTACCATGCACTCCGGCCGAGATAATCAACGCCTCCTTGTTCGGATTCTCCCGTCTCGCTGGAGGTGTGAGCCACAACACACCATTGGCCTTACGGGAAACCTGCGTGCCGTCTGGGAGTTGGTGTTTGGTTTCGGGTAAATCGGAAGAGGCGCTGGCCAGCGTATGGGCCAGCCAGTCGGGGTGGAAGTCAAAGAGTGAGTTTGAAACGTTCATAGATTCCCCTTAGAAAAGAGCTTCGCGAAAGCCCTCTCAGAGTTCGGGGACAGATGGCAGGATCTGCTTTCCGGGAATCTTGAAGGCCAGGGACGGCCTGAAAGAAGCGCACATGGATGTGCTCGTAGCGTTTCCCGGAAAGCAGATCCTGCCAGCTGGCCTGGCACCAAAACCGAAAGCCTGCCCCGCCGGCTGGCCGTGCACCAAAAGCAACAACTCAGGAGTTTATCGGCCTCTGATGCCGCAAAAGATGATTTTCCAGTTTGCGGAAAACGAACACCAGCATAAACGTCAAAGCCATGTAGCAAAGCGCCACAAAAATAAACGCCTCAAAAGGCGCATAAAACCGCGAATAAATGTTCCGCGCCGCCCCCGTCAAATCCACAATCGTCACCACACTGGCAATCGCACTCGCATGAAGCATAAAAATCACCTCATTCGAGTAAGCCTGCACCGCCCGCCGCGCCGCATTGGGCAGAATAATCCGCCGCATCCGCAACAGCCAGTTCATGCCATAGGCCTTGGCCGCCTCAATCTCGCCATTGGGCGTTGCCACAATCGCCCCCCGGATAATCTCCGTGGTATAGGCCGCCGTATTCAGCGTAAAGGCCAATAGGGCAGGGTAGAAAGGCTCCCGGAAAATCGTCCACCAGAAGGTCTCGTGAATGCCCGGAATCTGCGCCACGCCGTAATAGATAATGTATAGCTGAATCAGCAGCGGCGTGCCCCGGAACAAATAGGTGTACAGCCAGATTGGGCCAGACACAAACGGATTGCGCACCGTACGCAGAATCGCCAGGGGAACTGCAACCACCAGGCCAATCACCAGCGACAGAAACACCAGCTGCACAGTGGTCACCATGCCATCCCAGTATTCCATCATGGTCATGGCATTGAAGATATCGTTTGTATTCAACCATTCGGCAATGAAATCAGGCATCCTCAATTCCCCCGAACCACGCCGACATTGGCCCGCTTGTCGAGCCACTTGATGAACAACTCAGAGCCTGCCGTCAGCGCCAGATAAACTGCCGCCACCGGAATAAAGAAGTGGAACGGCATGCGCTCGGCCTTGGCGGCTTCTTCCGCCACCCGCACCATATCGGTCAGGCCGATGATCGACACCAGAGCGGTGGTCTTCAACAGCACCTGCCAGTTATTGCCGATACCAGGCAGGGCATGGCGCAGCATCTGCGGAATCATCACCCGCCGGAAGGTGTGCCAGCGGGAAAAGCCGTAGGCCTTGGCGGCCTCGATCTGGCCGGTGTCTACCGCCAGAAAAGCGCCCCGGAAGGTTTCCGTCATATAGGCACCAAAGATCAGCCCGATGGTCACCACGCCAGAGATGAACGGATCGAACTGGAAGAAAAAGTCGATTTGCCGGGTTTCCCATAAATAATCGGATAGCGCGTTCACCGCCACCTGGCCGCCGTAGTAGAACAACAGCATCATCACCAGATCGGGCACGCCGCGAATCAGGGTGGTGTAAGCGGTTGCCACGCCGGTCAGTACCCGGTTGCCAGAGAGTTTGGCAGAGGCGCCAAGCAACCCCAGGGTGAGGGCGAGAGCGAGCGAGAGGAAGGCCAGCTCAATGGTGACCACCGCCCCCTCGGCGAGGGCCGGGCCGTAGCCTTTCAGATCAAGCATGGGGAATTCCGGAAAGCGGGGAGCAGCCAACAGGCTGCTCCCGGGGTCAGTTTAAATCTTGATGTCGTAGCTGAAGTACTTCTCCATGATGGCATCATAAGTACCATCTTCTTTCAGCTTCTTGAGCGCGGCGTTGATATCTGTGGCCAGCTGGGTGTCACGCTTGCGCATGGCAACGCCCACACCGTCACCGAGTTTTACCGGTTCGCCGACCTCTTTGTAACCTTCGCGGTTAAGGATGGTCTGCTCACCCACCGGGTAATCAACAAAGACCGCGTCCAGACGATTGCCTTCCAGGTCCAGAACCATGTCTTCAGCGGTGGTATAACGCTTGATGGAAACCACGCCGCCCATGTTCTCGGTTACGTAGGTGTCCATGGTGGTGCCACGCTGCACACCAATGTTTTTGCCCTTCATGGCGTCCATGTCGGTTACGTCGGTGTTGAAGGAGTCAGGGCCGAACCAGCCGCCCGGAGTGATGTAGTACGGCTCGGAGAACAGTACACGCTCGGCGCGCTCAGGGGTGATCGACATGGATGACATGATCAGGTCGAACTTGCGAGCCAGCAGGCCCGGGATCATACCGTCCCACGCCTGGATGACGAATTCACAGTTGGCGTTCAGTTCTTCACACATGGCGGTAGCCAGTTCCACTTCGAAACCGGTCAGCTCGCCGTTCTCGTCTCGGTATTCGAACGGCTCGTAGGGGATATCAAATGCAATGCGCAGGTTCCGGTCCTGAGCCTGAGCGGTGCCGGCGATCATGGCCAGGGCACAGCTTGCTGCAACAATCAGTTTTTTCATGTGTCACTTCTCCAGTAAGTTGCCGTTAGGGCTTTATTCTTTATGGAAGTTTCTATTCCGTCTCCGGTTTCAAGATAGCACCGGAGTTCAGAACTTGGGAGCAAGAAATTGCTTCATGCGTTCGGAATCCGGGTGGTCAAAGACCTTGTCCGGCGAACCCTGCTCCTCAATAACGCCCTGATGCAAGAACAGGACCTGAGTGGACACATCCCTTGCAAACGCCATCTCGTGGGTGACCACAATCATGGTGCGGCCTTCCTCGGCCAGACTCTGCATAACCTTCAAAACCTCACCTACCAGCTCCGGGTCCAGCGCTGAGGTGGGTTCATCAAACAGCATCACTTCCGGCTCCATGGCCAAGGCACGGGCGATGGCTGCGCGCTGCTGCTGGCCGCCGGACATCTGGGCCGGGTAGTAATCCTTGCGTTCGTAGATGCCCACCTTGTTAAGGTAGGCCTCGGCCCGCTCAATGGCTTCTTTCTTGGGGATCTTGAGAACATTTACCGGTGCTTCAATGATGTTCTCCAGCACCGTCATGTGGGACCACAGGTTGAAGCTTTGGAAAACCATGGACAGCCGCGCGCGGATCAGCTCCACCTGGCGATTGTCTGCCGGAATTCGCTCGCCCTTGCGGTTGTTTTTGAACCGGATTGGGTCACCGTGCACGATAATGTCGCCGGATGTCGGGGTTTCGAGCAGGTTGATGCAACGCAGGAAGGTACTCTTGCCAGAGCCTGAGCTGCCGATCAGCGAGACCACGTCGCCTTTGCGGGTTTCCAGAGAAATGCCCTTGAGAACTTCGAGTTTGTCAAAGGTCTTGTGGATGTCCCTGCAAATCAGAGGCGCTGATTCCGCCATGGGGTACTCCTGAGGCTGTCATACAAAAGCGCATGTTTTACGGACTGTTGCCGTGGAAATCAATACCGCTTTGTTGGATTTTGGTGAAAATCGAAGCACTTGCCTGTTGGTCATTCTGGCCTAATCAATGATCAATGCAAACAATTTTAACCTCACGGTGAGCCTGAATCGCCCAGCAGATCGGCGAGATCTTCCGGGGCGGGTATTCGCAGCAATTCATCGCCTTCTTTCTCCATTTCTTTCATGGTTTGCCGCACAAAGCGAACGTGGGCGGTGGCCACTTTGCGTGCCTGGTCCGGTTTGCCGGCCATGATGGCCTCGTACAGCTGCCGGTGCTGGCCCATGATTTTCCGGCGCATGTCCTCTTTCGGGTTCAGGTTGGATACCGAGGCCTGAACGGTCAGCAGCATCATGTTCTTCAGGCCGCTCAGAATGTGCACCAGAATCGGATTGTGGGACGCCTCCACAATGGCATGGTGAAAGCCGTGGTCGGGGCGGGCGTTGCTCAATGGGTCTGTGCTTTCCAGTGCCCGGAACGCCCGGGTGAGGCGATGCCGGTCCAGATTGGTAGCACGTTGCGCGGCCAGAAAGGCCGCCTGACCTTCCAGCTGCTCTCGCACTTCCAGCAGGTCATAGAGGGTGCGTGTATGGCCCTGATAGAGGTACATCAACGGGCTGTTCGCGCCCTGCACTCCGGATTCCGGCACGATGCTGGCAACAAACGAGCCCTTGCCGTGGCGCGTTTCGATGACGCCACGGGCCTGCAGTTCATGCAGGGCCTCGCGCACCACCGATCGGGATACCCCAAGTTTGGTTGATAGCTGCCGTTCCGAGGGGATTTTCTGCCCTGGCGCCAGGCCGCCTTCCAGAATCAGGTGTTCAAGCTTATAGGAAATTTCTTTGGATATGCCCATGATCTTATTACTGGTCTGACCAGTTTCGGGTTGTACGGATCCGTTTTTGCTGAGGCTGCCTGTACCGCCAAACTTCATGAATGGCGGGAGGTTACGAATTATTCCATGTTTCGGGATTTAACAAACTGGTAGGACCAGTTGCTAAAACGATAGACGATCTCTGTGCTGATGGCGAGTATTCTGAGGTTTGTAGATTCTGAAATTGTACGTCAGCGAGGTTGAAGCCATGTTAACCATCCATCGCCTGGATCTTGAGGATGCCCGGCTCCTGATCAGGGGCGCCAGCGAAAAGGCCCGTGACATCGGTGTACCCATGTGCATTGCGGTAGTGGACGAATCCGGCAACCTGGTGGCGTTTGAACGCATGGACGGTGGCAAGACCACCAGTGTCATTATCGCCCAGGACAAAGCCTTTACGGCCGCCGCCGCGCGCAAAGCCACCCACGAATACAACGCGGCCAACGTGCCTGGCAATCTGGCCTTCGGTATTCATACCGAAGTGGGTGGCCGTTTAAGTACGGTGGGCGGGGGCTTGCCGGTACTGGTGAATGGCGAGGTGGTCGGCGGGATTGGTCTGAGCTCAGGCACCCCGCAGCAGGACATGGATTGTGCTCAGGCGGGTATCGACTACTTTGAACAACAGCGCCAATAACAATCAGAGAACGTTATGACAACCACATCACATGCCACCAAATCGGGGTTAACTAAAACGGAATTGGCTGAACAGCTCCGGGCCTTTATCGACCCGGAGTTTGTCATTACCGATGACGAAACCCTGAAGCCCTATGAGTGCGATGGCCTGGCCATGTACCGGGAAATGCCCATGCTGGTGGTGCTGCCAGAGACCGTACAGCAGGTGCAGCGGGTCATGCGAATCTGCCATGAGCAGGGTGTGCCCGTGGTGGCCCGCGGCGCCGGTACAGGTTTGTGCGCAGGTGCCATGCCCCACAAAGAGGGCGTGGTGCTGTCGCTAGCCAAGTTCAACCGTATTCTGGAAATTGACCCGCTGGCCCGGACGGCCCGGCTGCAACCCGGAGTTCGTAACCTGGCCATCAGTGAAGAAGCGGCACAGCATGGTCTCTATTACGGGCCGGACCCGTCATCCCAGATTGCCTGCACCATCGGCGGTAATGTGGCGGAAAACTCTGGCGGCGTGCACTGCCTGAAGTACGGGCTGACGGTCCACAACCTTCTCAGTGTGGAGATTGTCACCGCCGAAGGCGACCGGGTAACGGTGGGCAGCGACGGGCTGGACAGTTGTGGTATGGACTTGCTGGCCTTGCTCACCGGTTCCGAGGGCCTTCTGGGTGTGGTTACGGAAGTGAAGGTTAAGCTGTTGCCCAAGCCGGAAGTGGCCCAGGTGATCATGGCAGGCTTTGACAGTATTGAGAAAGCCGGCGATGCCGTCGGTGGCGTGATCGCCCACGGCATCATACCCGGCGGGCTGGAAATGATGGATGGCCACGCCATCATTGCCGCCGATGATTTTTGCCAGGCTGGCTACCCGAGAGATGCCAAAGCCTTGCTGTTGTGCGAAGTGGATGGCACCGAAGAAGAGGTGCACGAGCACATTGCCGAGGCAGAAGCGGTGTTCCGGAAACTGGGCGCCACGTCCATTCGCACGTCCTCCAGCGAGGCGGAGCGTGCGCTGTTGTGGAAAGGTCGTAAATCAGCATTCCCGGCGGTGGGTCGAATCTCGCCTGACTACTACTGCATGGACGGCACGATTCCGCGCCGACACCTGGCCAAGGTGCTTCTGGAAATGGAGGCCATGTCTGAGCGGTTCGGCTTGCGGGTAGCCAACGTGTTCCACGCCGGCGACGGCAACCTGCACCCGTTGATTCTGTTTGATGCCAATGTGCCCGGCGAGTTCGAGAGCGCCGAGGCCTTCGGTAGTGCCATTTTGTCTCTGTGTGTGGAAGTGGGTGGCTGCATAACCGGCGAACATGGGGTAGGTGTGGAGAAAATCCGCCAGATGGCCGTGCAGTTCAACGATGAAGAATTGCAGCAGTTCCACGATGTGAAAGCGGCCTTCGACCCCACTGGCATCCTGAATCCGGGCAAGGGGGTGCCTACGCTGCGGTTCTGCCAGGAATATCGCTCTATTGAACACAAGCAACACAAACACGAACAGGCGGGTGCCAGCCATGGCTGATCAGATTCAACAACTGCAGGAGCAGGTGCTTCAGGCCCGGCAGAACGGGAACAAGCTGAATATTGTTGGCGGCGGCAGCAAGGCGTTCATGGGCCGTGAACCAAGCGCAGACGCCGAGACCCTGAGCCTGGCCAGTCACACCGGCATTGTGGAGTATCACCCGGTTGAGCTGGTGCTGACGGTGCGGGCCGGTACACCCCTCAAAGATATTGAAGAAGCGCTGGCGGCAGAAGGCCAGTGCCTGCACTTTGAACCGCCTCGTTTCAGCGAAGCCTCCACCATTGGCGGCACGCTGGCCTGCAACCTGTCCGGCCCCGCCCGCCCGTGGACAGGATCGGTGAGGGATCAGGTGCTGGGCATTCGGCTACTGAACGGCAAGGGTGAACACCTCAGGTTTGGCGGCCAGGTGATGAAGAACGTGGCCGGTTACGATGTGTCCCGGTTACACGCTGGCGCCATGGGTACTCTGGGCGTGATGACTGAGATCAGCCTGAAAGTGATGCCGAAACCGGCGGCTTCCGTCACCCTGGTCCAGGATATGGCCATGGATGAGGTGATCGACTACATGAACCGCCGGGCCGGCGAGCCCAAGCCCATCACCGGCGCCTGCTGGGTGGATGGCAAGGTGTACCTGCGTTTGTCTGGCGCACGTTCGGCTGTTGAGGCGACCGCCGAGAAATGGTCTGGTGAGGCCGTGGAAGACGGCGACCGCTTCTGGCAGCAGGTCCGGGATATGCAGCATGGGTTCTTCTCCGATGCCGAGACGCCCCTCTGGCGCTTTTCAGTGGGATCAACCGCGCCCACCGAGGATCTGCCGGGCCCCTGGCTGATGGACTGGGTGGGCGGCCAGCGCTGGTATCGTGGTGACGCCACCCTTGCCGACATGGAAAAGCTGGCGCGGTCAGCGGGTGGTCAGGTCAGCCTGTTCCGCGGCGGCGACCGCCGGGGCGAGGTGATGCAATCGCCACCAGAAGCGCTGAAAACCATTCAGCGCCGCGTAAAAAACTCGTTTGACCCCGACGGCCTGTTTAATCCCGGCCGCCTTTATAGTTGGTTGTAATCATGCAAACGAATCTGGTTCAGCAATTTGCCAATACATCCGAAGGCCAGGAGGCGGAAGAAATCCTCCGGGCCTGTGTGCACTGCGGTTTTTGCACCGCAACCTGCCCCACCTATCAGGAACTGAACGACGAGCGAGACGGCCCCCGGGGCCGGATCTACCTGATGAAGATGTTTCTGGAAGGCGGGGAAGTGACAGAGAAGACCCGGGAGCACCTGGACCGCTGCCTGACCTGCCGCAGCTGCGAGACAACGTGCCCCTCCGGTGTTCAGTATGGTCGCCTGGTGGATATCAGCCGTGGCTTGCTGGAGGAGGAGCTGCCCCGCAAGCCGAAAGAAAAATGGCTGCGCTGGGCGCTCACCCGGGTGCTGCCCAATCGCCGGTTGTTCGGCTTGCTGCTGCGGGCCGGGCAGGCATTCCGGCCGATGCTGCCGGAAAAGCTCCGTACCAAGGTGCCGCCACGCCGTCAGGCCAGCCCCTGGCCGGCTTCAAGCCACAACCGCATTGTGCTGGGGCTTGCCGGATGCGTGCAGCCCTCGGCGGCCCCCAACACCAATGCGGCGACAGCCCGGGTGCTGGATAAGCTGGGCATTACCCTGGTGGAAGCGCCCCAGGCTGGCTGTTGTGGCGCGGTGAATTACCACCTGTCCGAGCACGAGCGCGGTCTGGAGCAGATGCGCCGGAACATCGATGCCTGGTGGCCGGCCATCGAGGCGGGGGCGGAAGCTATCGTGATGACGGCGTCTGGCTGTGGCGCCATGGTGCAGGATTATGGTCATCTGCTCCGGGAAGACCCGGTGTATGCCAACAAGGCGCGCAGGGTAAGCGAACTGTGCACCGATCTCGGCGCCTTTTTGCTGAAAGAGGATCTGGAACCTCTGAAAGCCAGTGCCCAGGCAGGTAAGGTGGCATTCCATTGCCCCTGTACCCTGCAGCACGCCATGAAGCAAAACGGTGTGGTGGAGCAGGTGCTGACCCGTGCCGGCATTGATCTGGCCGCCACCAAAGACAAGCATCTTTGCTGTGGTTCGGCGGGAACCTATTCGATCACCCAGCCGGAGATGAGCCAGAAGCTGCTGAGTAACAAGCTGGAAGCGTTGACCATCGATGACCCGGTGCGGATTGTGACCGCCAATATCGGCTGTCAGCTGCATCTGGAGTCCCGCTCAGACGTGCCCGTTCAGCATTGGATCGAGCTGCTGGACCGGTGACACGGTTCCTGCAAAACCGCTCGTCATCGGTTATAGTCTGACTCGGTGCCAGGTTTCTGCCTGGCACCGGCACACTCGAGCACCAACAACTTCACAGGATGTGAACCCATGCCAAGGATCAAGGCCCTGCCGTTTTGCCTATGTCTTTTCCTCTCGCTGCCGACTCAGGCGGAAATCTATCGCTGGACCGATGCCAACGGCTCCATTCACTTTTCCGACACGCCGCCGATGCTGGACGAGCACCATCGGGTGCAGGTGCGGCCAACCACCACCATGCCGATGGTAGAGAATATCCGGCAGTCTGACCGGGTAACCCGGAACCGCAAAGAGTTAGACCAGCTGCTCTCGCCCAACAGCAAGAATCGTTACGCCAAATCTCAGCAGGCGGAGGAAGTCCGTACCCGGCAGTGCGAGCAGTACCGCAAGCAACTGGACCGTTTACAGGCTAGGCTTCGCGCCGGTTATGGCAATGATCGGGGCAACAGTCTACGGCAGCGGCGCCGGGAACTGAGCCAGACTTACAGTCATGAGTGTGTGCTGAATTAGGTGGCTTTCGGAAAGCGCTGATTGCCAGGCGATCATAATTATTGTTAGCTATCTACCTTGTCTCTGGAGGTAGATCTTGTCGCATTTTCAGCTTGCACTTCTGCTTGGTATGACCGTCGCACTTGGGCCCCTGGCCCTGGATGCCTACCTGCCCGCATTTCCGGCCATTGCCCGGGATTTTGCCATTCCCCATGCCGATGTGGGCCTAACGCTGAGCGCCTATGTGGCAACTCTGGGCATGGCCCAACTGGTGGGCGGGCCGTTATCTGACCGTTATGGCCGCCGCAACATCCTGTTTATCGGGCTGGCGGTGTTTGCTCTGGCCAGCCTGATGATAGCGCTGGCGGATAACCTGTCCAGCATGATTGCCTGGCGGGTGGTCCAGGGTATTGGCGGCGCATTCTGTGCGGTGTCGGTGCCCGCTATTGTGAGAGATCAGGTGGGTGGCCAGGAAGCAGCCAGACTGTTCGGGTTGATCGGGCTGATCATGTTTATTGCCCCTGCGGCGGCTCCGTCTCTTGGCGCCCTCATGCTGGCGCTGGGTGACTGGCACTGGATCTACGTATTCCTGGCGGCCTACGCGTTCTTCCTGGCCGTGGTCCTGCAACTGGCTTTGTTTCCCCGGCTCAAACCCCGGCCCCGGGCAACCACGCCGGTCAAAACACTGGTGACCAACTATGTGCTGGTGCTCAAGCATCGCACGACCATGCGTTTTGTCGGCATCCAGGTGATGTGTTTCAGCAGCATGATGCTGTTTATCACCCATTCTTCGTTTATCTATCAGGAGTGGTTTGGGCTGTCGAACAGCACGTTTTCCATTCTGTTTGCCGCCAATATCGGAGTGATGGCAGCGCTCAACCTGATTAACCGGCCGCTACTGCGCACCTTTTCTTCCGTGGTGCTGTTAAGGGTGCAGGTCATCATCCAGTTCGTGATGCTGGTGGGTCTGGTGTCGGTGGTGTTGCTGGATGGGCCCTTGTGGGCGGTAGCCGGATTTATCATCGCTGCGGTAGGTTGCCAGGGCGGGATTGTGCCGAACAATATGGCCAACGCCCTTGAATTCTTTCCCCACATGGGGGGTACGGCCGCGGCTATGCTGGGGGCGTCCCAGTTCACTCTGGCCGGTGCGATCAGTGCCTTGTCATCGGCCTTTGGTGGCGAGGCTTTGCTGCCTATTACCCTGAGTATGCTGGCCTGTTCGGTAGGTGCGGTTTTGTTGTCATTAGGAGCGCCGGCAGCCGTAGCCCGGGAGAAGGCCGCAGAACAAGCGGCCTGAGCATTAAAGTATTTGAAAGTGGCTTTTATCTGTTGGCTCCGAAAAGGGTTGCTTGCAAAGCGTGCCTTAAAATAATGATAATGTTTCTCATTGTTATTTTAACAGTAGATTGGGGCAATTGGTCTCGCAATGTGGAACAGAAAAATGTATGACCTCTCAGAGCTGGAAGCATTTGTCTCAGTGGTGCGAACAGGCAGCCTGACGGCCAGTACCAAAGACCTGGGGCTGCCGAAATCGACGCTCAGCCGGAAAATTCGCCAACTTGAACAGGCCGTCGGGCAGCCACTGTTGCTGAGGCAGTCCCGGCGTATTGTGCCTAACGAAGCGGGGCGCGTGTTTTACCGTTACAGCGTTGAGATTCTTGAGTTGGTTTCCCAGGGCCGGGAGGCGCTGGATGAATTGAAGGAGGATGTCAGCGGTACACTGGAGCTAAGGTGCCATGAAGCCTTCGTGCGTGGTTGGTTTTCCGGTGTGGTGCGATCGTTTCTAGAACAGCATGGCGATGTGCGGGTGGCTATTGGTACCCAGCAGGAGGTTCCCGGTGAGTTGGAAGATGGTGTGTGTTTATGGCTCGGAGAGGTTGGAGAAACCACTCTGAGACAGGAGCGTTTGGGGAGCCTTAGCCAGGGTATCTATGGCAGCCCGGACTATTTCGAGCGATATGGTGTGCCGGCGTCTCCCGGCGAACTTGATCGCCACCAGTGGGTTGACCTGCTGGGCGGGCCGGGGCCGGGTCTGGTTTTGCGTCATCCCAAGCTGGGTACCTACCCGCTCGCCATGCCTGTGCGGGCGTTTACCGTTGATCAGTCGTGTGTTCAGGGCGATGCCATAGCGGCTGGCCGGGGCCTGGGCTTGATTCCTCACTGGTTGGCCGATCGCCGGCTGGAAGCTCACCCTGGGCAATTCGGATTGTGCCTGCCTGAGTGGCGAGGGCCGGTGCTGCCAGTCACCCTGCTGTATCCTCACGGTCATTTACCCAGAAGGGTGAGGGCGTTCATGGCTCACCTGCGAGCAAACGTGCCGGATGAATGGCTCCGGGAGTTCTCTAAGCCTCCGGTTGTTCCGGAAACCGGAACGCATCATGCCGGTACTTGAAGTCCGGGCCTGTGGTAACTTTCCTGAAATTGATAACCATTCCCATAACGCCTTGGGTTTGAATACCTTGCAGGAATTCAAGGCCAATAGATTTCAGGAACGACCATGACCAACCCTGTAACGATACTGACTGCGACTGTTGCTGCCCTTGCTCTGGCGGGTTGTGCGGCAAGTGACAATGCTAATGGCCCCACGGTCATCAGCTACGACCACGGCGCATTGGACACCCTTCTTGAGTTGGGTGTGGATGACCAGATTCTTGCGTTGCCCCATCAGGGCCTGCCGGAATACCTGGAGGGCATGCAGGCCAGGTTGCCTGACGCCGGTAGTCTGAAACTGCCAGACCAGGAACTGATAGGCCAACTGACCCCGGGGCTGGTGCTGATGACCGGTCGCCAAGGGGCAGAGTTGCAGGTGGAAGTGGCCCGGCTGGCCCCGGTGCGGGATGTCACCCTCCCCGAAGGTGATTATCGCGAAGCAGTGAATGCACGGGTCACCAGCCTGGCCGGTTACTACGGCCTGGAGGCGGCCGCCGGTATCAAACTGGATGCACTCTGGCAGCATGTGGCTGAACAGAAAGCTGCTGTGCCTGCAGGCAGCACCGTGACAGTGGTCACCCACAACGACGGTAACCTGTCCCTGCGAAGCGAGCCCGTTGTTTATGAGCTGCTGGACCTGACTGCCGCCACCGTTCCGGATGCTGTACAACCGGTCACGCGAGGCGAACGCACCTTCTACCCGGTGACAGCAGACATCCTGGCTGATATGGCGCCGGATACCCTGCTGGTGGTCGATCGTAGTGCCGCTATTGGTGGTGAACCGCTGGCGCCGCAGGCCTTGCAATCTACCCTGAATCAGGCCGGCGCCTCGACCAGGGTGGTGGTTCTGAATCCGGGCCTTTGGTACCTCTCAGGTGGTGGCCTGCAGAGTGTTCGCCTGCAGGTGGATGAGGTCGTCGACGCAGTCCGTTGATGTCTGCCAACGGGTGATCAGTGAAGGGTCTGCCAGTGATATCTGACAGGCCCTTTTTGTTGGTGTAGCTTTCGACAATAATGCACCGCTATGAAACTTATCCTGAGCCGAAAAGGCTTCGACAGTTCTGCCGGTGGTTGCCCGAACCCTGTATTTCCGGACGGACGTACTCTGGCACTTCCGATACCGGATGATCAATCGCCCATCCGCTATAGCCAGATTCAATACGACGGCCAAAGCATTGGCCCCCTGGTATCCCAGCTGACCGGCCGTTCCGGCTTCTCCCGTAAAGGCGCCCACCTGGACCCGGACCTGATCGAGGGCGCCTATCCCCGGCTGCCAGGCTGGCGCCCGGTGCTTGGCCAGCACGGCTCGGCCCAGGCGCACCTCGCCAACCACGGTGTGGGGCCCGGTGATCTGTTTCTGTTCTTTGCTTTGTTCCGGCAGGTGGAGCGGTATCGCAGGCGCTGGCGCTTTGTACCGCAAAGCCGGCCATACCATGCCATCTGGGGCTGGTTGCAGGTGGGAGGCGTCTGGCCAGTTTACGAGGCGGCGCCTATGCCGGAATGGGCGGCCTACCACCCGCATCTGCACGGTAGGCGATCCGCCCACAACAGCCTGTATGTCAGTGGTGACAGGCTGCAGATTCCCGGCCTGATTGGGGAATTACCGGCTGCCGGTGTGGTGTCTGCTCCGGACGATCGGCATCGATTAACGGCGCTGGAGGCGGCCAATGTCACGGACTGGCGGTTGCCGGTCGCGTTCATGCCAGGGACCGATAGCTTACCCCTGAGTTACCACCACAATCCGGAGCGCTGGCGCCCGGATGACGCCCCGGAATACTGTCGCCTGAAAAGTGCGGCGCGGGGGCAGGAATTTGTGCTGGACCTGGCGCAGTATCCGGGAGTCAGTAAATGGTTGCTGACCCCGGGGTTGTTGTCTTAAAAGGCGGTGGTTAACAGATAGACCGTGTAACCAATAAAGACGGCCAGCAATCCGCCCCCTTCCAGCCGGTTGATGCGCCCGGGGCCCCGAAAGCCGTAACCAAGTACGAACAGGGCAAGGGTAAGGCCTACCATCACGGGAATGTCGCGCATCAATACCTCGTCCGCCACGGCCATGGGTGCGATGGAGCCAGCAATACCGACCACCGCCAGGGTGTTGAACAGATTGGAACCCAGAATATTACCCAGTGCCAGGTCGTGCTCGCCTTTTCTGGCCGCAATGATGGAGGACGCTAACTCCGGAAGCGACGTGCCGATCGCCACAATGGTCAGGCCGATCACCAGATCACTCACGCCGAAACGGGTGGCCAGGTCGACCGCCCCCCAGACCAGAATGCGGGAACTGATAATCAGCAGGACAAGTCCAACCAGCAGCCAGACGGCAGCCTTGCGGATGGGCATGGCATGGGCGGTAAGTTCGGCGTCCATATCGGTGGCGAAGGTGTCATTGGTTTTCCTGATGCCAGACCAGATGCTCCATCCAAGCAGAAGAGCAAAGAGTACGAGCAAGCCGGCAGCATCGAGCCGACTCAGCTCGCCATCAAACAGAAGCCAGGCGGCCGCCAGGGTGACCAGTGCCAGAATCGGCAATTCCTTGCGCATGACCTGCGAGTGCACGGCGATGGGCGCAATCACAGCGGTGATGCCCAGAATCAGAGCGATGTTGGTGATGTTGGAGCCATAGGCGTTACCCAGAGCCAGCCCAGGATTTCCCTGGGTTGCCGCCAAAGCTGAAACCACCATTTCGGGTGCCGAGGTGCCAAAGCCAACCACCACCATACCGATCAGTAACGGTGGCATTCCGAAATGGCCAGCCGCAGCGGCCGAACCCTCAACGAAGCGGTCTGCACTCCAGACCAGAAGGGCAAGACCGGCAAGAATGGCGAGAGAGGCAATCAGCATGTTGTTGGCTACCTGGTTGATGTCGGAGTATTTGACGGCAATCGCGGTGGCCGCACAATTACTCAGAACTACCTATGATCAAAAGGTCTTTCCAGGACGCCTGACGCTGGTCAGGGCCGCTGCGGCTAGAAATGTGAGCCACACCGTGAGTGTCATTGCTTACGCTCACGAAAGTCAGGAAAGTGGTATCATACGCACCGTGAAAACGTAGCCAAACGAGGAGAAACCGAAATGGCGAAGAAACAGGCGAAAGCCACACAGCACAGCGCTGTGCAACGAGAACTGAGAACGCCAAAATATCAGATGCGGGTGGTTGAAGACAAAACCAAATACAAGCGCAACCGGGACAAGGCCGTGCGGATGGAGGGCTTCCGCAAAGCCGCGTGAGCGTGGTTTTACGAAAGCCCTTCTTACCCGCGACACACCCGGTCCAGCGATTACTCTGTCATAAAAGCTTCATAGAAGCCTCGCGGGTGGCTGTTATCCTGTAGTGTTTGTTAACACCAGACACGGCAGGAGCCTCCGTCATGAGAATAATTGCCTTCTATAGCCCCAAAGGTGGCGTGGGTAAAACTGCCGCTGCCGTCAACATGGCCTACCTGGCCAGCCGCGAGAATATCAGCACCCTGCTTTGGGATCTGGACCCGCAAGGAGCTGCCAGCTTCTACCTGGCCGGCGCCGAGATGGTCAAGGGCCGCAAGCTGTCCAAACTGCTGGAAGGCAAATCCCCCATCGCCCGCTTCATCCACGAAGACGTCTACCCCAACCTGGATTTCATTCCCGCCCACAGCAGCTTTCGTAACTTCGATATCAAGCTGGAGCAGGAAGAAGGGCACAACGCCCTGAAGGATCTGCTGGCACCGCTTTCAGAGGATACCAGTCTGGTTATCCTGGACTGCCCGCCAACGCTTTCCCGGCTGACCGAACAGGTACTGGAGGTGGCGGACAAGGTCTACGTGCCCATGGTTCCGACCTGGCTGTCACTAAACAGCTGGAACCAGTTACGGGAGTTTGTGAAAGACAAGAAGCTGGGGAGCAAGAAGCTGCGGCCGTTTTTCTCAATGGTGGACCGGCGCAAAAATTTGCACAGGGAGATACTGGCCCAAGGGAGTGAGTTGTTCGGGCACCAAGTTCCAGCGGCGGTGCCCTATGCCAGTGCGGTTGAACGCATGGGAGAGGAAGGACAGCCGCTTGAGCTGCTGGCGCCAAATAGCCCGGCCGCTGTCGAGTTTCGTAAGCTGTGGGTGAGCATCCGCAAGGATCTTTGGGCTCGCTGACTCAGAAAATGTTAAAGTCGCCGGTTATTACCTGATCTTCCGGAGGCCCGATGACAGCCCTGAACACCCTGCAAATCGATACCGGCGACAACCCCCAAATCACCATTATCTGGCTACATGGCCTGGGCGCCAGTGGCCATGATTTCGAACCCGTAGTTCCGGAATTTCGTTTCTCCCGGGAGCAGGCTGTGCGCTTTATATTTCCGCATGCGCCTGAATTGCCAGTCACCATCAACGCGGGCATGGTCATGCCCGCCTGGTACGACATCCTGGCCATGGATGTGGACCGTAAGGTAGACACTGAGCAACTACGTGCTTCTGCCGGCATGGTGGCCGAGCTTATTCAGCAGGAACGGGAGCGGGGTATTGCCAGCGAGAGCATTATTCTGGGTGGTTTCTCCCAGGGTGGCGCTGTGGCCTATGAGCTGGCGCTGAGTTACCCGGAGCGGCTGGGTGGCCTGTTTGCGCTGTCTACCTACTTCGCTACGGCTGACTCCATTCAGTTAAGTGAAGCCAATCGAAAACTGCCGATTTTCATCGGGCACGGCCAATTTGATCCGATTGTAGCGGAGCATCTGGGCCTTGCGGCGCAGCAAAAGCTGCAGGATCTTGGGTATGAGCCGGAGTATTACTGCTATGGTATGGAACATAGCCTTTGTCTGGAGGAAGTGAGGGATTTGGACAAGTTTCTGTTCCAGCTCACCTCTGAGCGAAAGTAAGGGGCGCGAGCCCCGGGCGTTGCCATAGTTTTAACAAAAGGGAGGCGTTATGACGCATGCCCAGGACAAACTGTTGGTATTCTATGATGGTTCCTGCCCGGCCTGCATCAAGGATCGCCGCTGGTATGAAAAACTGGCGGGGCGGACCGGTGAGTCTGTGGAGTGGCTGGATATTACCGGCCGTGACGAAGAGCTGCGGCAGCAGGGTATAGATCCGGACAAGGCCCTTAGAGAGCTGCACGTCAAAGATGGTGACGGCACCATCCATAGGGAAATGGATGCCTACATCTTGCTGATGTCTCGGGTGCCGTTGCTGAAACCGGTGGCCTGGTTAATTAGCTTGCCGGTCATTCGGCCCGCGCTTGCTCAACTCTACCATCGGTGGGTGGACCGCCGTCTTTCTGGTGAAGATGGGCGATGAACTACTCGGCCTGCTGAGTCTTATTGAGGCAACACTGGGAATATCAATTCAGCTTCTACGCCGCCATGAACATTGCGAACAGTCGCATGGCCGCCATGATGCTTCATGATTGCATAGACAATAGCGAGCCCGAGCCCTCCGGATTCTGCCATCGTCTGCCTCGCCGGGTCGCAACGATAGAATCGGTGAAACAGCCGAGGCAGGTCGTCATCAGCGACTGGATCACCGGTATTGAAGACCGTCAGGTGTATAGAGCTGTCTTCCTTGTGGCTTCGAATCTCTACGGAGCCGCCACTTTCTCCATATCGCAGCGCATTATCCAGCAGGTTTGCCAGTGCCCGTTGTACCAGCTCGCTCGATGCGACCAGGGTGCCCTCGGTTTTGTTGGTCAGCGTAGTACTAGCCTCTTCAGCGACCCCCGAGAAATAGCCTATCAGTTGGTCAACCACTGGCTGGATGGCAAACGCTTGCTGGTCCGGAGTTATTTCGGATTGTTCTGTTCGCGCCAGAAACAACATGCTGTTGATAACCCGAGCCAGGCGTTCGTGCTCTTCCAGGTTCGACAGCAGCAACGCCTGGTACTCCTCGTTGCTTCGAGGCTTCGACAGGCACTGCTGGGTATGCCCGATCAGATTATTGAGCGGGGTGCGCATTTCGTGAGCCAAGTCTTCTGAAAATCGAGCAAGCTGGTCAAAGCCGCTTTCCAGACGGTCGATCATGGCGTTCAGGCGAGCCTGCAATTGTCGGATTTCGGGAGCGTGATCGGCTACCTGTAAACGCATGTTCAGAGTGTTTGATCGAATACGGGCAATGGTGTCGGACATTTGCTTTACCGGGCCGAGTGCCCGGTAACTGATCAGCCACCCGAGCAGCGCGACGATGGCTGTGCCAAGGGCAATGGCCCAACAGAGTGTCCATTGATAACTCGCCAGCATTCGATCTCTCTCGCTCAGGGTTCTGCCCGCCACCAGCGTGAGTTCCTGATCGGCTATGCGAATGGTAGCGGTTGCCGCCCGATAACGAAGCGGCGTTTCTCCTGTGTAAAAACGGACCAAACCCGGCTGGGCAGGGGAGGGGACAGGCAGGCCTGGCGGATTGATTTCAATCAGTGTGTTGCCCTGTTGGCTGATCACCCAGAGAACGTTGTCTGTATTGCCGAGCATATTGGCATAAAGCTGGGGTTGGTCCTGGAGCTCGGAGACCGATTCTGTGCTATTGAGCAGTGCCTCCATGCGTTCCAGGCGCCCGAGCAGCGTCTGATCGTCCCGCCAGGCAAGCTCTTTTGCCAGGGAGGAGTACAGAAAAAAGCCGATAGAGCTGAGAGTGAGCAAGCAGATTGCGGCAAACATCAGTGCCAATCGCTGGCTGAGCGGGAGATTTCTCACGAGTGAGCCCCTGCCCTGAGGACGTAACCGACTCCCCGGACGTTATGGATAAGCCGCAAGGCAAAGCCATCATCAACCTTTGCTCTCAGCCGCCTGACCGCAACGTCGACAACTTTTGTGTCGCTATCAAAGTTCATGTCCCAGAGCTGGGTGGCAATATCGGTTCTGGCCAGAACCTGTTCCTGATGGGTAAGTAGCAGGTGTAAAAGCGAAAACTCCCGAGGGGTAAGGGCTATGGTTTTGCCGCCTCGTGTGACTGTGCGGCTTGTTAAATCCAGCTCCAGGTCTGCTACCACCAAATGGTCCAGCTCCCTGGTAGGTCCGCCTCGTCTCAAGAGCGAACGAACGCGCGCCAGAAACTCCGCATAAGAAAAAGGTTTGACCAGGTAGTCGTCGCCTCCTGATTCCAGGCCGCGAACCCGATCTTCTACTGAGTCTCGGGCGGTCAGGAAGAGGACCGGCGTGTTGGAACGTTTCCTGAGAAGCTCCAGTAACTGCCAGCCATTCAGTTGCGGAAGCATGATGTCCATAACGACCAGATCGAAGTTCTCCTCTTCGATCAAATGCCTTGCATCAAGCCCGGTATTGGCGACTTCCACCAGGTATCCAGACTCCGTGAGGCCTTTGCGCAGGTATTCTGCTGCTTTCACTTCGTCTTCAACGACAAGAATACGCATCGGGCCTCCGGAAATCAGACGCGAGATTACTGCGTCAGGGTACGAAAGATTGGAGAAATCGAAGCTGTATTTCAGTGAATAAAAGTTAATAAAGCTGTTCGCATTCTGTTCCCGTTGGTCGTCCATTCTGCGCTACGAAACCGAAGCGGAGAACACCCAATGAAAAGACACACAATAGGAAAAGGCCTGATCTCTGGACTTGTGTTGGCATCCAGCGCAGCTCTTGCTGAGCCCGAGCCGCTGCATCAGCAGAACATGTCTCTGGAGCTTGCGAACTATCTGATTGGGGCCACGTTGGACGCCTGCCATGCCGATAACCGAACGGCAGTGGTGGCGGTTGTAGATCGTGGTGGGAATCTCGTCGCGCTCCAGCGAGACGACAACATAGGGCCACACAATACTCTGGCCGCCCAGCGCAAAGCATTTACATCCCTGTCCACCAAAACGGCCAGTCGTGAGCTCTCCAATATTGCCAGAGGCAATCCGGAATCCGAGAACCTGGCGACCGTGAGCGAACTTCTATTGCTCGGTGGCGGAGTGCCGGTGCGGTTGAGCGGCGAAGTCATTGGAGCTATCGGCGTAGCCGGTGCCGGTGGTTCTGCCATTGATGAAGGCTGCGCTGTTGCAGCTATCCAAACCCTGAAAAACTGAATGCATTCGAGGAGTAAACAGTATGTTTTCTATGAAATCTGTTGTTGCGGGTATGTTGATTGCCGGTACTTCCAGCATGGCGTTTGCGGCGGGTAACCCGTTGAGCGTGCACGTTCTGAATATCGAAAACGGCCTGCCGTCACCGGATGTGACTGTCACCCTGGAGCGCAAAGAGAGCGGCCAGTGGGTTGAGTTGAATCAGGCGGTAACCAACGAACAAGGCCGTATTGGAGAGTTGTATCCGGATGGAGAACGCCTGGTTGAGGGAACCTACCGAGTGGTGTTTGCAACAGGTGACTGGTTTGCAAAACAGAACACCAGCACCTTCTTCCCGGAAATCCCAGTGGTCTTCACCATGGATGCCGCGTTGGATCACTACCATGTGCCGCTGCTGCTGAGCCCTTATGGATTCTCAACCTATCGTGGTAATTGATCATGTGATTGGCGATGTGCTGGTGGGTATTAAGTCCGTGAGTCAGTAAAACTGAATGAATGCGACAAAAGCTTCTGTTACCCACAGTGGGCATCTGGCGCTAGACTGATGGCTATCTCAACGAATGCAGTCCGGGCAGGTATCTTGCCTGGACTGCATTGGCGGTCTGTCAATTAAGCAAAAGGAATCCTGCTATGCCTCTCAAGCTACAAACCATCATCTGCAGCACCCGCCCCGGCCGTGTTGGCCCATCCATCGCCGAATGGTTTAACGGTTTTGCCAACGAGCAGGGCAGCTTTGCCAGCGAGCTGGTAGACCTGGCGGAGTTTAACCTGCCGGTTTATGACGAACCTAACCATCCCCGGCAGCAACAGTACCAGCATGACCACACCAAGGCCTGGTCTGAGAGCGTCGCCAAGGCAGATGCCTACGTGTTTGTGATTCCCGAATACAACTTCTGCCCGCCGCCGTCGTTCATGAATGCGATTAACTACGTTTACAACGAGTGGAATTACAAGCCTTGTGCCTTTGTCAGTTACGGCGGTGTCTCCGGCGGCCTCCGTTCTGCGCAAATGGCCAAGCAACTGGTCACCACGGTGAAGATGATGCCGATGGTTGAGAGCGTGATGGTGCAGATGCCCTGGGAGTTGCTGGATGACAATCGCAAATTCCAGCCGACCCAGCACCATACCGGTTCAGCGTCTCCCATGCTGACGGAACTGGCCAAGTGGGCCGCTGCACTGAAGACCTTGCGCTAATTCTCCGGCTGGAAAACCCCGGCGAAAACCCTGCCAAGGCCCTCTGCCATCCCGATGGTATGGCCTTCCTGGCCTGGCCGATAAATTCGTTAAAGCTGTAGTAACTGGGCTTCAAATATGGAAGAAAGCGTCGCCTCCGCGCGCACGCCCTCCGCGATTGGAGGCGCCTGTATTATCGCCAGCGTTTGTGTTGGGGCTGGCATGCTTGGCTTGCCCAGCTCCGGAGCCGGCGCCTGGACTTTGTGGTCCAGCTTTGCATTGCTGCTCACCATGGTGGTGATGACGCTATCCGGCTGGATGCTGCTGGAGGCGCTGAAACACCATGACCTGAGGGCGTCGTTCAATACCGTCACCAAAGCCATGCTTGGGCCGCGAGTGAATGTTTTCAGTAACCTGATGGTCTACTTTGTTGGCGGTATTCTGCTTTATGCCTACATCACATCATCCGGGCTGATTATTCAGGGTGTGACCGGGCTCAGCAGCAAGCTGGCCTCGGTTGCCTTTGTTGCGGTGTTTTCTCTGGTGGTCTGGCATTCAACCCGGGCGGTGGATCGGCTGTCGGTGGTGCTGGTTACCTTTATGTTGCTGAGCTTTGTGCTGGGGGTATCCGGCCTTGCCGCCCGAATTGATTTCAGTGTTCTGTACGATACTGCTAGCCAGCAGGGCCACTATGCGCCCTATGCTCTGGCTTTGTTGCCGGTGGCGCTGACGTCTTTTGGCTACCACCATTCCGTTGCTTCGATGCGGGCCTATTATGGCGAGGAGAGAAAGGCGCAGAAGGCGATTCTCGGTGGCACTTCGATTGCGCTGGCATTTTATCTCGCCTGGTTGGTAAGCATTTTCGGCAATCTGCCCCGCGCGGATTTCGGGCCGGTCGTTGCCCAGGGTGGTAACGTGGATGCTCTGTTGGCGGCCCTTGGGTCTGCCATCGATTCGGAGCGGGTGGCGAACACCATCAGCGCATTTTCTGCAGCGGCAATACTCTCATCCTTTGTCGGTGTCGGGCTGGGAACCTTCGATTTCATGGCTGACTTGTTCGGTTTCACGAACGACCGAAAGGGCCGCACCAAAACCTGGGCAATCACCTTTATGCCACCGCTAGTACTGTCACTGCTGTTCCCTTTCGGCTTCGTGCTCGCTATCGGCTATGCCGGTGCTGCAGCGGCTGTGTGGGCTTGTATCATTCCCGCGCTTCTGGCCCGTAAATCACGAACGTTGGCAGGTGGGGATGTTGGCTTCAGGGCGCCGGGTGGGCAGGCAGCTATCGCACTGGTGCTGGTTTTCGGTGTGGTGACAGTATTGTTCCACTTCATGGGACTGGCCGGGTGGTTGCCGGTACTGGCGTACTGAATCAGTCAGGCTGTCCCCGTGACCGTTGTAAGCGAGTAGTATCGGTTTTACACTCGTGCCTGCCAACTGTTGATAATCCAACAGTTGGCTTAACATTTCATTTACTCGTCGCCAGGGGAGTCCCACCGCCGATGCGGGGGCTGAGAGGGCCAAGCGCCGACCCTGGAACCTGATCCGGTTAATACCGGCGGAGGAAGTGCGACTTGTTCTATCTAACGGTTGCCGTGCTCAGCGCGGCGCTCCTCGGGTTTGCTGTTCTTGGCCTGCGGGCACGGCGGGCGGATGGTCTGCTGGATGACTATGTTACCGCCCGAAATTCTCAGAGTGCACAGGCCATCGGGCTGTCGTTCCTTGCTTCCGGCATGGGGGCGTGGATTCTTTTTGCGCCACCGGAAATTGGCGCGTTTGTAGGGCCTGTGGCGCTGGCGGGTTATGCGGTTGGCTCTGCGTTACCGTTTCTGGTGCTGGGGTTCTATGGTCCTGCCATCCGTAAGCGGTTACCGGCAGGCCGGAGTATCGGCGAGTTCGCCGAGGCTTGCTATGGCGCCGGGGTAAGACGCTGGGTGTCGTTGGTGTCGGTAGCCTACATGGCGTGTTTCCTGGCGGCCGAACTCACCGCTATCGGCGCCATTGCCGCGCTGCTTTCCGATGTGCCGCCCGCTTTGGTGATTCTCGGTGTGGCGCTGGTCACACTGATTTATACCTCTGTCGGCGGCTTGAGGGCGAGCCTGGCTACGGACCGTTGGCAGGCCTGGTTGTTGTTGGCCCTGTTGCTGCTTGTGGGTGGCGTGGCCTGGTACTGGCTGCCTTCCATGCCAACGGAGGCGGTCATGCCTTCGGTGCCGGTTGGCAGTGCGATTTCTGTCGCGCTCACTCTGGTGATTGCGGTGACCGCCGCGAACCTGTTTCATCAAGGGTATTGGCAGCGGGTGTGGGCTGCTGAAACGGACCGTGCCCTTGGGCGCGGCGCGGGGTTGGGCGGCGTCAGCACCTTCCTGGTGGTCATGGCCATTGGCGGCCTGGGGATGCTGGCGGCCATGCATGGGTTACCGCTGGGCGAGCCTCCCATTCCATTCTTCGCATTACTCTCCGCCGCACCGGCCTGGCTTGCTTTGCCGGCGTTGGTTCTGGCCGTGACGCTGGTGGCATCCAGTGTCGATACCTTGCAGAACGCCATTGCTTCCATGGCGGTGGCCAGTTCGGGAAGGCGCGGCCTGTCCGTGCGCGCCGCCCGCTGGGCAACGGTGATACTGATGGTGCCGGTGGTGTGGGTGGCCCTTCAGGGCTTCTCAGTGCTGCGGCTGTTCCTGATCGCAGACTTGCTCTGTGCGGCGATTGTGGTGCCGGTCTTGCTGGGATTGTGGCGCCGTATGTCGCCGCTGGCTGCGGTGGCCGGTGGCGTAGCAGGGTTGCTCGGTGCCGTGCTTCCCGGCTGGGTGAGCCAGGGGAGCTTCACCGCCGGTGCACTGGCGGCGAGTTTTCCGGACAGCATTCCAACGCTGGCGCCGTTCCTTGGCGCCTTGCTGGCATCAAGCCTGGTCAGTTTGCTGATTGCGTGGTTGTATCCGGGTGCCGGGGTTCAGGAGGCTGTCGGGCGGCCTTAAACGGTCTCGCTCGCGGCCTCTTCTGCCAGCAGGCGATAATCCTTCAGTTCCAGATCGGCCATCTGCTTCGCGTATTGTGTTGCGAAGCCGGGGTACATCGTCGCGTTGAATCCATCCTCGGTGAGGTACCAACTCTGGCATCCGGAATTCCAGTTGGTTTTGGCCAGCCGGCTCTGGATGCTTCGGTTGTGGTCGTCCTGCGCCGATTGCCGAACATCCAGGGCTTTGAGCTTGAGGCTCTTGATGGTGCGAATGCTCCGGACGATGTAATCCATCTGGGATTCCATATAGACCAGTGCAGAGTTATGGCCTGGTCCGGAGTTTGGCCCAAAGGTAAAAAACAGATTGGGGTAGCCCGACACGTTGATGCTCTTGTACGCCTGGGCGCCTCGGTTCCATTCTTCATTCAGTGACCGTCCGTCGATGCCGGTAATCGGGAACGGTGTACCTGCGTTACTCACCTCGAAGCCGGTGGCAAACACAATGCAGTCGAACTGGTGTTCGATGCCCTCCACGGTGCGGATGCCGTGTTGGCTTATCCGGTCTATCGGCCAGGTAATCAACTTGGTGTTCGGTTTCTGCAGGGCCGGGTAGTAGTCGTTGGAAACCAGAATGCGCTTGCAGCCCAGGCGATAGTCCGGGGTCAGTTGCCGGCGTAGCCAGCGATCTGGCACCTGTTTGCGCAAGTGCCACCGCCCGAGGCGTTCGGCAAAACGGGTCAGCGGCGAGTTCCAGATGACCGCCAAGGCCATGGACTCATGGGCCAGATAGAGTGCCTTGCGGACGGCGGTCTGACTCACGGGCGCTTTGCGGAACAGCGTCTTGTTCCAGTCCGGTGTGGTGAAGTCCGGCCGTGGCATGATCCACGGCGGAGTGCGCTGAAATACCGTCAGCTTGCCGGCGCATTTGGCCAGCTCCGGTACGATCTGTATGGCGCTGGCACCCGTGCCGATCACCGCGATGCGCTTTCCCTTCAGGTCGTAATCGTGATCCCAGGCGGCGCTGTGTATCTTCTTGCCCTCAAACTCGTCCAGGCCGGCGATACCGGGCCAACCGGGGTTGGAAAGCGGCCCCTGGGCCATCACTGCGGTGCGCCCTGAAAACACATCGCCATCCGTGGTCGTTGCCTGCCAGAGGCCCTTGTCCTGGTCCCAGGCCAGGTTGCTGACATTCTGGTTGAACCGGATGTATTGCCGAAGGTTGAAGTGATTCACCAGATGATGAATGTATTCCAGAATCTCCTGGCTTCCTGAAAAACTACGGGACCAGTTCGGGTTCTGGGCGAACGAGAAAGAATAGAGATTGGAGGGAATATCACAGGCAGCTCCCGGATACTGATTGTCTCGCCAGGTGCCTCCAACATCGTCTGATCGCTCCAGAATGGTGATGTTGCGAATGCCCTGCTGTTGCAGGCGAATGGCGGTGCCCAGGCCGGCAAAGCCGGCCCCAATGATCAATGCGTCGGCAGGCGACTGCTGTTGAGGAAGCGCTTGGTTGTTCTTCATCAGGTAATCTCGTAAACGGTGGTCAGGCGGTCGGGTGGTAGGTAATCTCTTTGACCCAGCTGGGTACGGCCGGAAACGCCTTTCTTGGGATGACGTCGGCCACCTTCACCAGGGCATCAATGGGCGCGTGGTAGAAGCGTTTTTTTCGGTCGACCACGAACCTGCCGTGGTGCTTGATGATCTGGAACCAGGGGTTCCTTCGGCCGTCCCCGGTGCGCCCTCCGATCTTCTCGAACTTGCGCATGGCTTCGTACAGCTTTTCCTCAGGCAAGCCCATTTCGACAATGTTGTCCCGCATCTTGTTAAGCAGCGGAAAATAAGAGGCAATGCCCAAGATCAGCCTCGGGTCCATCAGCTGCGCGGTCATCCGTATAAGCTCGATATAGGTTTTGCCATGGCCCTGCATTTCCATCACGGTGAAACCCACGCCAAGGTGGCGGGCCTCATCGCCATTAATCAGTTCGAAGGCTTGATGGCACACCGGGTCGTCTACCGTATCGAGGAGGAACTTGCACAGTGCGCCGTCGAGCGCAATTTCCAGCATGGGTACCACGGTGCCCAGCACATAGACCGGCTGATCATCGGCAAACCTGTCCAGCCACTCAATGACTAGCCTCAGGTTATTGTTTGGCTCCGGCAATTCGCCATCTTCCAGCATGCCCCAGCGTTTCATTAAGGCCATTTCGGCGTTGGCGTGGCGCTGTTCTTCGGCGTGGAAATAGGTGTAAATCTGGCGCAGGGTGTCGTCGGGCGCTTTCTTGGCCATGGCGGCAAAGGCCCTGGCACCCACGTGCTCGATCCACATAAGGTCTGCCATGAAAGCCTTCAGTTTTGGCCACTGTTCAGGGGTAATCAGCTCAGCGCCCGGAGCATCCCAGTCGACATCCGACAGGCTCCACTGAGTGTTTTTGATCTTTTCCAGCATGTTATCGAGATCAATCTTTGCCATGTCAGTCTCCTGGCTTGTGGGGAGGGTTAAGGCCTGTCATCAGACGAACTTGGACGTCATCCGGCGATTAATAAGCCCCGTGATCGCGGCATAGGAATTCGGCAGCAGACGTTTGATTCGCCAGATCATGCGGGCATCGACCTGTGGCATGACGTACAGCTGTTTGTTATCCAGGCCATCCAGAGCCATGCGAGCAACCTTGTCGGCGGACATGCCGATGCGGTCCATCAGCCGGTTAAACAGGTCATTGGATTCGCCCTGTATGCGGCCGTTGGCCGAGATGTTGGTTTTCACGAGGGTAGGGCACAGTGCGGTGACGCTGACGCCGGTGCCGGAGAGTTCCGCCGCCAGGGTTTCTGATATCGCCAGCGCGGCCGCTTTGGTGGCGTTATATGGCCCCATAAGCGGCGCTGCGGAGAAGCTGGCGGTTGAGGCCACATTGATAATGCCGGCCTGCTCCTGCAGGCGCAGCCGGGGCGCGAATACATGGCAGCCATAGACCACGCCCCACAGGTTGATGTTGACCGTCCACTCCCAGTCTTCGATAGACGTTTCGCCAATGGTTTTACCGCCCACGCCAACGCCCGCGTTGTTAATCACCAGGTTGACCGGTTCCGGCAGCAACTCGTCGGCTTTATCAGCCAGCGCCTGCACCTGTTCCAGCTTGCTGACATCACAGGCGACCGCCCATGCCTGGCCACCGAGGCGGCGGACTTCGCTGGCGGTTTGTTCCGCGGCGTCCAGGTTGATGTCAGAGCACACCACAAGGCCCCCGCGCCGGGCGAGCTCCAGTGCCAGCGCTTTGCCGATGCCGCTGCCAGCGCCAGTGATGACTGCACGGGCATTTTTAGTCAGAGAATTTTTGAACATGAAGATTTCCGCAGTTTTGATGTAAGTGTGACGCTGCCAGGGCTTGTGCCGCCTGAAAGGGACAAAACCAGTGCCGAATAGGCCTGAAAGCCTTGCCCTGCTTGTGTTTGCGCCCAGCTGACTGCAGATTAGAGCGAACGCTTGTTCGGATTCAATTCGGAAAATTATGCCCAGGAAACCAAAACAGGATCGCTCGCGCGCCACGGTGGACGCGATCGTAGAAGCCGGGTTTATTGCCCTGAGCCAGCGCGGGCCGGCTGACACAACAACACGACACATCGCTGAGATAGCAGGCGTAGGGGTAGGTTCGCTTTATGAATACTTCGAGAACAAACAGGCCATCTTCAACGCCATGAGCCAACGCTTCATCTCCGACACAGCGGCGATGATCAAGCCCTTAACGCCAACCCTGGTACAGATGCCCATTGATGAGGCCATTCGCACATTGCTGAACCAGTTCCGGAGTTTTCTTGAGCAGGACGATGGCCGGTACCTCAAGTGTGTGCGATACGCCATGGCGGTGGACTTTGAGCTCCACCTGGATCCGCTCTACAAGGTGCTCAATAACGTCATCATGCGCTACTTGATGGAGCACCCGGAAACCCTTCGGGTTAGCCGCATTCCAGCGATCACCTACATTGGAATTAATGGCGGCATATTCGCCGTTATCCGTCATTTGTCTGACCCGGACCCGATGGTCAGTTTCGATGAAATGGCGGACGGGCTGGCGAGTATGATTGGCCATTACATAGCGGCGGAGTTGTCGTTCTTGCGGGATGCGGTGAAGTAGTCGGGAAGAAACGGAGAGGGCATAAACAACAAAACCCGCACAAGGCGGGTTTTGTCAGAATTCTTAATGGTGCCCGGAGGCGGAATCGAACCACCGACACGAGGATTTTCAATCCTCTGCTCTACCAACTGAGCTATCCGGGCGTGTTGAGCTATGTGCTGCAACGGGGCGCTATTAAACCGGTTTAGGGTTGGGTAGTCAAGGCCGCCCGGCAAAAATTTTCAGAATCTTTTCCGGTTGTTCAGGCCTTGATCAGTTTGGCTATTTTTCCGGTGGAACGTAGCCTTCAGCCTTGTCGAACGGCTCGTTGTTGAAGAAGCGTTCCATCTGGGCCTGAAGGTATTTCCGGTTGTTCGGATCCATCATGCTCAGGTGCTTTTCATTGATCAGCATGGTCTGCTGGTTCTGCCATTCTTCCCACGCCTGCTTGGAGACGTTGTCATAGATCTCCTGGCCTTTGGGGCCGGGCATGGGGGGCATGGCCAGGCCTTCCATTTCTTTCTGGTATTTGCGGCAGAATACGGTGCGGCTCATGGCGGCTCCTGTGTTGATGTTCAGTTTGGCGAATGATAACAGATCAATTCCGGGTGTGACTTGAGCATCGGCAATTGCTGGGGTCAGAGCAGGGCCGCTTGCTCCGGTTCTGTCAGCAGGGTGCGAATGGGGGCAGGTAAGCCCAGAGACAATGCTTCATCGCGATGTAGCCAGCGATGCCTGTCAGAATCGGCAATGCCGGACACGTCTATGACTGGCAGTCGCGCGGGTTGGATGTGCAGGTGGTAATGGCTGAACGTGTGCCGAAAGCCGCTGATCAGGTCCGGGTCCTGGCAGGTGATACCCAGTTCTTTCTCACAGGCGTCCTGCAGTTCTTCCGAGCCGTAGGCCGGGTCCAGCTCCGGCAGGCTCCACAGGCCGCCCCAGATGCCGCTGGGTGGCCGGCGCTCCAGCAGGATGCGGCCTTCGCCGTCTTCCAGGATCAGCATCCAGGTGGTTTTTTCCGGTTTGGCTTTTTTCGGCTTTGAGCCTGGGTAAAGCTTCACCTCGTTGCGTGCCTTGGCTGCACAGCCATCGCTGATGGGGCAGGTGTCGCAGGCGGGTTTGCTGCGGGTGCACACCATGGCGCCCAGGTCCATGATGGCCTGGGTGTAGTCCCGGGCGCGATCTTGGGGCGTATGCGTTTCGGCGTGTTCCCAGAGTGTGTTGAGCACCTGGGTTTGCCCCGGCCACCCGGGTATGGCGTGATAGCGGGCGAGAACCCGTTTTACGTTGCCGTCCAGAATGGTGGCCCGTTTTCCGAAGGCCTGTGCAATGATGGCGGCGGCGGTTGAACGGCCAATGCCGGTGAGGGATTCGAGTTGCTCCTGGTCGCAGGGGAACTCGCCCCCGAATTCCTCAACCACCTGTTTGGCGGCTTTGTGCAGATTGCGCGCGCGGGCATAGTAGCCCAAGCCAGACCAGTGGCTGAGCACATCGTCTTCCGGTGCTGCGGCCAGGGCGTGCACATCTGGAAAACTCGCCATGAAAGCTTCGAAGTAGGGAATCACCGTGGTGACCTGGGTCTGCTGAAGCATGATCTCAGAGACCCACACCCGGTATGCGTTGCGGTTATGGTGCCACGGCAGGTTGTGCCTGCCGTGTTGGTCGTACCACGCCAGTAGCTGGTCGGCGAACCGGTCACTCATCGGTTGAACAGCCCCCGAACGGCATCCCGCACACGCTCGCCATCTTCGCCCAGGCGCTTGTCGATTTCCTCGCGAGCCTTCTCCTCGGCCCGCTGCTTGGCGCGATCTGTCTCTTCCCGAACCTTTGCTCGGGCCGCATTGGCGGCAATGTCTTTCAGGGTGTCCCGGAAGCGTGAGCCATCAAAGGAGCACAGGCCTGCGGGGTTCTCAACAAAATTGCCGCGGCATTCCACCGGAATCACCACGTTCTGTACGTATTCGGTTACCCGGCAGGCATTGTCACGGTGAATCTCGCCCACGATTCTGAGTCCCAGTTCGTAATCCAGTTGGCTCTGCTCCATGTCTACCGTGCCGTCGCCTTCCAGGCGCATACCGGCGAGTGCGGCAACCAGGTCGGTGTTGTTCAGAGTGTTGCCATCAATTTTCAGGGTGCCGCGCATATCGTTGAAGGGTGTGTGGGTGCCCCAGTCGGTGGTGCCCAGAGTTTCCTGGTTGGCCAACGCAATGCCCTGGCAGGCCATACGGGTCAGGTTCATATTGCGCAGCATGCCCTCGGCCAGGTTGAAGCTGATCTCGCCTTTGGCATTGCTGCGCAGGGCAGAGACGCGGTTGCCGTTGGTGTCGACAGCTACGTTCAGGTTGGCGGCGCCAGACAGCATGTCCACTTCTGCCAGGTCGGTGAGCAAGGGCAGTGTTTTAACGCTGGTCACGTCAGAGCGAACCCTCCATTTCGGGTTGTCGGTACGGGCATCGATGGTGACGTTGGCGCCGAAGCTGCCGTCATAGAGCTTGCCGCTGAACTCATCCACTTGCAGCAGGCCGTCTTTGGCGGTGGTGCTGGCCTTGATCTCGTTGATAGTCAGGTTGCTTATGATCAGCTCGCCCAGGCCAAAATCGATATCCAGCAGCAGGTCGCGAATGGTTTCCAGTGGCAACAGGTCGCCCTCCGGGCCCGCTTCGGCGGTTTGCTGCGGTGCCGCTTCATCTTCATCGGTAGCTGGCGGCAGGTAACGGTCGGCGTTGATCTTGTCGCCCTGCAGGTTGAAGGTCAGCCCACCGTTGGTCAGGTTGTAGCTGCCGCCACCGTTGAAGGTGGTGTCATCCAGCGTGATTTTCAGGTCGCTCAGGGCAACGGTGCCCGGCTGGCCGCCAAGGTTGGTGGACAGTGCAATGGCTTTGAGCACATCCGGATCGTCGGTTTCTATTGCCGGCTGGCCCAGATTGCTCATGAGTTGCTTGAGCGAGAAGCTGGCAATCTCCAGGCGGCCATCCAGTGCCGGCTGATCGCCAAAGCCTTGAACATTCAGGTTGGTGCTCAGCTTCAGGTTAGCCAAGCTCGCGGTGAAGTCGTTCAGAGAGGCGGATTCCTCCTCCAGGTTGGCCTGCAGCGATCCGGCCACTTCCGCCTTCACGGATTTGCCACCGAAAGGTTCGCCGTTCATGTCAAAGACGGCCTTGAGGCCGGATACCGCAAACTCGTTCAGGGCCTGATTAGCGTTCACGCGGGCACTGATGCTGCCATCAACGGCAAACTGCGGTTGGGCGGTTTCCACCTTGAAGCGAATATCGAGGGGGAATTCCGAGCCCAGGGTGATATTGCTGGCGGAAACCGTGAAATCTTCCAGGGTCACGGACTGGCCGGTGCTCAGGTCGTTGTAGTGAACCCGGGCGTTGGTGATTTCGATGTTTTCAACGTTGAAGTCGAGCATCTCGCCGCCCGCGGCTTCCTCGGATGCTGTGTCTGGCTCCGCGGCCGCCTGTTCAGGCGCCTCGGCGGGTTCACCTTCGGGCATGATGCGCGTCCAGTTACCTTCGCCCTGCTCATTCACCACCAGTCGCGCATCCAGGCCATCCAGCAGGAAGGTGTTCACTCGCGGCGCCATGGCAATCAGCGACCAGAAATCGATCTGGGCAACCAGCCGCTCCAGCGCAACCAGGCGCTCGCCTTCCAGGGTGGCCTCGACATCATTCAGCTCAAGGCCCAGAGGAATAAAAGACCAGCCAATGTCGCCTTCCAGGATAAGGTCCAGGTTCGTGTGCTTCTCAACCGCAGCCTCAATCTGGGGTTTGTAATCATTCGGATTGATCACGGCAACGGCAATGGCAACAGCGGCGACGGCCAGCACGATCAGGGCGATCACGGCGTAAAGCGCATAGCGGATAACTTTCATGGTACGAGTTCCTTGTCTTCCCGGCAGGGTGTGGTACCTGACTATTACGGATGAATAACCCAAAGGATAACGCAGGGTTAGTAAATTAACAGTGCAGGAATATGACAATGCGTTAGTCTTGGTTCAAAATACCCTCTTTTCCGAGGCCGGCGCGAACGCCCGGCACATAAATAAGCATAAGAAGGAGTCGGCTGTGGCCATTACCGTATCGATTGAGCTGAACCGGGACCTGGAGATTCCGGCAAGCTATAACGAAGTATTCGATCTGTTGGCAGATGTCCCCAAATCTGCCAGCCACTTCCCGAAAGTAGACAAACTGGTTGACCTCGGTGGTAACGCCTACCGCTGGGAAATGGAAAAAGTGGGTGTCGACAAGCACGCCATCCAGTCTGTGTATGCCTGCACCTATCACGCAGACAAAGACAACGGAAAGATTACCTGGGAACCGGTGAAAGGTGAGGGTAATGGCGTGGTCAGCGGTGCCTGGACTCTCACTGCCAACGGCGACAACTCAACCAAAGTGCGCTTCCAGACCAGCGCCCAACTGACAGTGCCCCTGCCCAGCTTGCTCAAACTGGCCATCAGCCCGGTCATCAAGCACGAGTTCAACAGCCTTGTAGACACCTACATGAACAACCTGAAGAACGCGTTCTGAGCTATCAGGGCGATTGATGCGGTTGCGGGACTCCGGCTGTGTTAACAGGTATAATCTGCGAATTGAATGTTTACAGTAGCAAGCCTGTTTTCTAGACGGAGTCTCCATGGCTGAACGCAAGGCTCGGGTAGAGCGAAATACCCTTGAAACCCAGATCTCTGTCGAGATCAACCTCGATGGCACCGGCAAAGCCTGCTTTGACACCGGCGTGCCCTTCCTTGAGCACATGATGGACCAGATTGCCCGCCACGGCCTGGTAGACCTGGACATCACCTGCAAGGGCGACCTGCACATCGACGACCACCACACCGTGGAAGACATCGGCATCACCTTGGGCCAGGCTTTCAAACAGGCTGTTGGCGACAAAAAGGGCATCCGCCGCTACGGCCACGCCTATGTGCCCCTGGACGAAGCTTTGTCTCGCGTGGTTATCGACCTCTCCGGCCGCCCCGGTTTGCTCATGGACGTACCCTACACCCGCGCCAGCGTGGGCGGGTTTGATGTAGACCTGTTTGCCGAGTTCTTCCAGGGCTTCGTGAACCACTCCATGGTGACCCTGCACATCGACAACCTGAAGGGCAAGAACACCCACCACCAGATCGAAACCGTGTTCAAAGCCTTCGGCCGCGCACTGCGCATGGCGATTGAAATGGACGAGCGCATGGCGGGTATCACCCCGTCCACCAAAGGCGCCCTGTAACCGGTCACCGAAAGGAACAGAACCACCATGAAGACCGTCGCCATCATCGACTACGGCATGGGCAACCTGCATTCCGCCCGCAAAGCCGTAGAGCACGTGGCCCCGGACTGCACCGTGCTGGTTACAGACGATGCCGCCAAAATCCGCGAAGCCGACCGGGTGATCCTGCCCGGCGTTGGCGCCATCCGCGACTGCATGGCCGAAATGCACCGTTTGGGCGTGGTTGAACTCGTCAAAGAAGTCTCCCAGGACCGCCCGTTCCTCGGCATCTGCGTCGGCATGCAGGCATTGATGGCCCGCAGCGAAGAAAACGGCGGCGTGGAAGGCATCGGCCTGTTCCCGTCCGAAGTCCGCTACTTCGGTGACAACCTCACCGAAAACGGCGAACGCCTGAAAGTGCCCCACATGGGCTGGAACCAGGTGTACCACACCGTAGACCACCCGCTCTGGCACAACATCCCGGACGGCGACCGCTTCTACTTTGTGCACAGCTACTACGCCGAAGCCGAAGGCAACGCCGACATGGCCGGCCGCACCCGTTACGGTGTCGACCTGGCGGCAGCGGTGGCAAGGGACAACATATTTGCAGCGCAGTTCCACCCGGAGAAAAGCGCCCGGGCAGGCCTGCAGTTGCTGGAAAACTTCACGAACTGGACTGGAAAGTAAGCAGGCAAGCACATAGTAGCGCTCTGGGGCAGGGAGGCCTTTCAGGGACTGTCTGCAGCAGGGATGCTGCAGTCAAGCGTACAGGGATGTATTCACAGCGTGTCCCTGAAAGGCCTCCCTGCTCCAGAGTGCGAGCGCCAAACTCCTTGCCCGACTTTCTGAATAGGAAGAACAAAATGCTCATCATCCCCGCTATCGATTTAAAAGACGGCAAATGCGTAAGACTGCGCCAAGGCCGCATGGAAGACTCCACCGTATTCGGTGACGACCCCGTCGACATGGCCACCAAATGGGTCAACGCCGGCGCCCGCCGCCTGCACCTGGTCGACCTCAATGGTGCCTTCGCCGGCGAACCGGTCAACGGCGAAATTGTCAAAGCCATTGCCGTAAAATACCCGAACCTGCCCATCCAGATCGGCGGCGGTATCCGCTCCGCCGAAACCATCGAAGCATACCTCAAGGCCGGCGTGCAGTGGGTCATCATCGGCACCAAGGCCGTTAAAGAGCCCGAATTCGTCACCGAAATGTGCAAAGAGTTCCCCGGCCACATCATCGTCGGCCTGGACGCCAAAGACGGCCGCGTAGCCACCGACGGCTGGGCCGAAGTCTCCGAAGTTATGGCGGTAGACCTCGCCAAGCGCTTCGCCAACGACGGCGTATCCTCCATTGTTTACACTGATATCGCCCGTGACGGCATGATGCAGGGCGTGAACGTGGAAGCCACCGCCAAGCTGGCAGAAGAGGGCGGTATCCCGGTGATCGCCTCCGGCGGCGTCACCAACATGGACGACCTCAAACGCCTGGCGACTGTAGCCGACAAAGGCGTCATCGGTGCCATCACCGGCCGTGCCATCTACGAAGGCACACTGGATGTGGCCGAAGCGCAAGCCTACTGCGACAGCCTGAAAAACTGAGGACAGATCATGGCACTGGCAAAACGCATCATTCCCTGCTTGGACGTCGACAAAGGCCGCGTGGTTAAAGGCGTCAACTTTGTCGATATCCGCGATGCCGGCGATCCTGTTGAAGTGGCGCGCCGCTACAACGAACAGGGCGCGGACGAAATCACCTTCCTGGACATCACCGCCAGCAGTGAAAGCCGCGACACCACCTACGAAACCGTAGAGCGCATGGCGGCAGAAGTGTTTATCCCGCTGACCGTGGGCGGCGGCGTGCGCACTGTAGACGACATACGTAAGCTGCTGAATGCCGGTGCTGACAAGGTATCCATCAACACTGCGGCGGTATTCAATCCGGAATTTGTGAAGGAAGCTGCCGAACGTTTCGGTCGCCAGTGCATCGTGGTGGCCATTGACGCCAAGCGCGTGAGTGCAGAAGGCGAAGAGCCCCGTTGGGAAATCTTTACCCATGGTGGTCGTAAGCCCACCGGGCTGGATGCTGTTGAATGGGCCAGAAAGATGGTGGATATGGGTGCCGGTGAGTTGCTGCTCACCAGCATGGACCGCGACGGCACCAAGATCGGTTTTGATCTGGGGCTGACACGAGCCATCAGTGATGCCGTGGCGGTGCCGGTGATTGCCTCAGGTGGTGTGGGTGAGCTTCAGCATTTGGCGGATGGCGTTACTCAGGGTGGTGCAGATGCGGTACTGGCAGCCTCCATTTTCCACTTCGGCCAGCACACCATTCCCGAGGCCAAGGCCTTTATGAAGGCACAGGGTATCGAAGTTCGGGATTAATCCCCTTTAGCATAGGCAGGCCGAATGGCCTGCTTCTCGCCTTCCGCAAACATCTCCCGGTTGCCATTACGCATGGCCCAGATGCCGCTCACGGTTGCTACGGCAATGCCCTGTTCATCCAGTTTCGGCAAGTGCTTCTCCAGATAATCCACAGTCACTTTGTGGGGGTGGCCGATGCCGATGGCTGTGCCTTTTTCTTTGGCGGTTTTGATCAGAAGCTGGAACTGCTGGTCCACAAACTCTTCGGTTTGTTCGTGGTCCAGGAATACGTCCCGGGTCAGGCTGGGAATCTGGTAGGCCTGTGCGACTTGCCCTGCGATTGAGTTGGCGATGGTACGGCTGTCAACAAAATACACCGGGTATCGGTAAAGCTCTTTCATTACCCAGTCCATAGGCTGCAATTGCTGGGTAAGCAGGCTGCCCATGTGGTTGTTCACCCCGCTGACATGGGGAATGGATTGCAGCGAGCGCCTCAGAGTTTTGGTCAGGGTCGCTTCGTCCATATCCGGTGTCAGCCCCCCAGGCCCCAGCCCAAAGTGCCGGGTATTGGCCATTGGCGCATGCAGCATGATTTCCTTGTTCTGCTGATAGGCGAGCTTGGCGAGAGAGGTAGTGTGTTTGCGGAAGGGCAGGAAGGCCAGTGTCAGCGGCTGTTCCATCTGCGCCAGCCGCTGACCTTCGTACAGGTTATGGCCCATATCATCGATGATAATAGCAATCGTCGGGGGATACTGATCTCCCCCGGGGCTCGCGGCAAAGACTGCCGGCCCGACCATCAAGCCGGCCAGCAGAACAACGGTTTTCAATAGCGTCACTTATTTTTGCCCTGATCCCGCCGGTTGAGAATGTTCATGCCTTTCAGCAGGTTTAGCGCGGAACGCAGCTGGTAATCGCGCTCAGCTGCAGAAGCCGGAGTTTCGGCTTGCTGCTGCCGTTCCAGGCGTTCCTGTTCCTCATCCTGACCTTGCAGATGACCGCTCAGATCTGCCTCGGTAAAGAAGGGGCGGCCGTCAAGTTCGGTCAGCTCGGCGGGGCGCACTTCGATGTCAGGCTTGATACCGGTAGCCTGGATTGAACGGCCTTCCGGTGTGTAGTAACGGGCGGTAGTCATCTTGATGGCGTGGGTTTCGTCCAACGGGATAACGGTTTGCACGCTGCCTTTGCCGAACGACTTGGTGCCCATAATCACCGCACGGCCGTGGTCCTGCAGCGCACCGGCGAGGATCTCGGATGCGGAGGCCGAGCCGCCGTTGATCAGAACAACGATGGGGGTGCCTTCCATAATGTCGCCGGCTTTGGCGCTGAATCGAAGCCGAGAGCTCTGGATGCGCCCCTCGGTGTAAACAATCAGCCCTTCATCCAGCAAGGCGTCTGCGGTTTCGACGGCTGCCTGCAATACGCCGCCGGGATTGTTGCGAACGTCGATAATCAGGCCATCCAGGTCGCCGCCGTATTCTTCCTCCAGTTTGGTCAGGGCCTGGCGGAACTGCCGTCCTGTTTCAGCCTGGAACTGGGTAATCCGCACATAGCCGTAACCATTTTCAATCATCCGGGATTTAACGCTGGTTACCTTGATGACATCGCGGGTAACGTCGATCTCGATCGGGGCGCTCTCGCCTTCCCGCATGATGGTCAGGGTCAGTACCGTTCCCGGTTTGCCGCGCATCAGCTTGACCGCTTCTTCCAGCGACATGCCTTTGACCGGCTTTTCGTCCAGTTTGATGATCAGGTCACCTGCCAGTACGCCGGCTTTGTGAGCGGGGGTGTCGTCAATGGGGGCAATGACTTTTACAAAGCCGTTTTCCATACCCACTTCAATGCCCAGACCGCCAAACTCACCCGAGGTACTTTCTTCCAGTTCCTCGTAATCCTTGGGGGCCAGGTAGGTAGAGTGGGGGTCCAGGTCAGACAGCATGCCTTTGATGGCGCTTTCGAGGAGTTTGCGGTCTGACACCTCTTCCACATAGGCGGCTTTAATACGGCTGAAGACTTCGGTGAACTTCCTCAGGTCATCCAGGGGCAGTTGTTCTTCCGGGTCAGGGAGCTGAATCTGTACCCGCTCGCCGTTCTGGATGCCTTCCAGAATTTGCTGGGTCTGGGCTTCCTGGTCTTGTGCCAGGGCCAGTCCGGGGGCGGCCAGACAACAGGTCGCAAGTGCGATGGCACGTAGTGGTGAGATCTGGAGAGTACTTCTAACCCGTTTCATTCACATATCCTGTTGTGTTTCCGCAAGTTGGACCAGCTAGGCTCCAGACAGTATGGCGCCCGGCGCGGTGTTTGTCAGCCCTTTGGTTCAGGGTTTGCCAAGCCAGCTGCGGGGGTTGACCGGTTTGCCGTTCTGGCGCACTTCAAAATACACCGCCGGATCTTCCGTGCCTCCGGTGCGCCCGGCCAGGGCAATGGTTTCGCCAGCACCTACCCAGTCCCCGGGGGCGGTGAACAGGCTGCTGCTATGACCATACAATGTCATATATCCGTCGCCGTGGTCGATGATGGTCATCAGACCAAAACCGCGAAGCCAGTTGGCGAAGACGACCCGGCCGTAGTGTACGGCTTTGACCTCGGCTTCTTCCGAGGTGTTCATGATGAGGCCATTACGGCGAAGCTTGCCATCGGCGTAGGTTGCGCCGTAGTTACTCACAACCCGGCCCTGAACCGGCCATGGCAGGCGGTTGCGCAACGATTTAAAGGGGCGCGATTCGTTGGGGGCGGGAATGCTGGCAATGGCTTCCTGAACCTCTTCCAGCAGCCGCTCCAGACGCTTGCGGTCTGCCTCCAGATCATCCCTCTCGCCTCGGCGGGTACGGATATCGGCATTCAGGGCCGCCAGGGTTTGTTCCCGTTCCTTGCGAGTGTCTGCCAGTTGCTTCTGGCGCTGTTCAAGATTGCTTTCGGTTTTCGCCAGTTCCACCCGGCTGGCCTGGACGGCCGCGCGGGCGGCTTTGAGTTCCTGAAGACTGGCCAGGAAGGCTTCCAGCCGTTCAACGGTATCTTTGCTGAGATATTCGTAGTAGGTCAGGGTGCGGGCGATCATGCCCGGCTCGATTTCATTGAGGAGAACTTTCAGGGCTGGTGCATCGCCTTCCATCCAGGCGGCGCGTATTTGTTTCTTCAGGCTGTCCCGTTGTTTGTCGAGGGTGTCGGCCAGCTCGTTTTCCTGCGTTTGCAGTTCGCCAAGCCGTTGTTGCTGTTCATCCGCCCGGGCCCGAAGTTCGCGGCGCTCACGGGTCAGGTCGCTGATTCTGCGTTCGGTGGCAACCAGCTGCTTTTCCAGGTCGGACCGGTTCTTCTCGGCGCTGACCAGCCATTTGTCGATAGTGGCGATACGCTTTTTAAGCGCTTCGACCTGGGCCGGCGTGACTTCCTGCTGGGCATGCAGTGGCGTGGCCCCCAGCATGAGGGCCAGCACCAGTATGGCGAGCCGCGTGAACACGTATTCCGGCAGCCGGATCAGCTGAAATCGACCAGGCTGTGCCCGGACATTTCCTTTGGTTTTTCGTCGCCCATCAGGGCGAGTAAGGTCGGTGCAATATCGCACAGGCTGCCGTCATCCTTGAGAGTGACCTTGCGGTGGCCGGTATAGACCAGCGGCACTGGGCCGATGGTGTGGGAGGTATGCAGCTGGCCTGAGTTCGGGTCGGTCATCTGCTCACAGTTGCCGTGGTCGGCGGTAATCAGCGCTTCACCGCCCACCTCGTCCAGGGCTTCCACCACTCGCTGCACGCACTGGTCCAGGCACTCAGCGGCTTTGATGGCGGCGTCCAGTTTGCCGGTATGGCCAACCATGTCGCCGTTGGCGTAGTTGCATACGATCAAGTCGTACTTGCCGCTCTTGATGGCTTCGACCAGCTTGTCGGTGACTTCCGGTGCGCTCATTTCCGGCTGCAGGTCGTAGGTGGCGACTTTCGGGGACGGCACCAGAATGCGGTCTTCGCCCTCAAACGGGGTTTCCAGGCCGCCGTTGAAGAAGAAGGTGACGTGGGCGTACTTTTCGGTTTCAGCGATGCGCAACTGGGTTTTGCCAAGCGCGGCCATATATTCACCCAAACCATTGCTCAGCTGCTCCGGCGGGTAGGCGCAGGAGGTTTTGATGTCTGCCGCGTACTCGGTCAGCATCACAAAGTCGGCCAGTGCCGGGTGTTTTCGGCGGTCAAAACCGTCGAAGTCCTGTTCCACGAAGGTACGGGTCATTTCCCGTGCGCGGTCAGCCCGGAAATTCATGAACAGTACCGAATCGCCGTCGTTGATGGTGCCTTCCGGCTGGCCTTCGGCGCGAATGTGAGTGGCTTTTACGAACTCGTCGTTTTCGCCCCGCTCATAGGCTTGATCCAGCGCGGTGAGCGGATCTTCAAACGTGAATTCCGCCTCGCCCAACGTCATGGCGTTGTAAGCGGCTTCCACCCGATCCCAGCGGTTGTCGCGGTCCATGGCAAAGTAGCGGCCCACGATAGTCGCCACCCGGCCAACGCCCAGGGCTTTCATTTTGGTTGCGGCTTTTTCCAGGGACGGGCGAGCACTGCGCGGGGGCATGTCACGGCCGTCCAGGAACGCATGAATGTACACCTCTTTGGCACCACGGGCCGCGGCAACCTCTGCGGCAGCCAGCATATGGTCTTCGTGGCTGTGTACGCCGCCGGGGGACAGCAGGCCCATGATGTGAACGGCCTTGCCATTGGCTACGGCTTTATCAATGGCGTTACACAGGGCGTTGTTGCTCTGGAACTTGCCGTCTTCAAGGTCTTTGTCGATACGCGTCAGGCTTTGATAGACCACCCGGCCGGCACCCAGGTTCATGTGGCCTACTTCGGAGTTGCCCATCTGGCCCTGGGGCAGCCCCACAAACATCCCTGAGGTGTTGATCAGGGTCTTGGGCTGATTCTGCCAGAGCTTGTCCCAGAACGGGGTCTGGGCGTTAGAAATGGCATTGTCTTCAGCCGGGTCCCGGTGGCCCCAGCCGTCGAGAATAATCAGTGCAGTGGGCTTGCGCGTCTCGGTCATCATTTCGTCCGGTTGATTGCGAAAGTAGCGGATTTAAAGTGGGTCAGATTGTAACCGTTTTCATTTGCGCAGGCCACGTAAGGGCGCACATCGGTATCATGCATTGGCACTATGGTTTGAGGCTCGGGTTTGCAGCCTGCCGGCAAAGACGCTTGCCTTCTTTGAGTCGTTACGGGTGTGTATAATCCCGCCAAATCAAATTTTCAGGGTAGTTTCATGGACCGCTTGTTTGAATTCGTAGTCAATCATTACATTCTGGTATCACTGTTCGTGGCATTCCTGGTGGCCATTCTGGTGTTGGAATCCCGGCGGGGTGGCACCAAAATTTCGGCTCAGGGTGCCGTTACTTTGATCAACAAGGATGAGGCGGTAGTGGTGGATATCCGAGACCGCAAGGAATTTGGCGAAGGTCGCATTACCGGCTCCATCAATATCCCGTTGAACAGCCTCAAGAGCCGTGCCAACGAATTGAGCAAGTTCAAAGACAAGCAGATTATTGTGGCGGACAAAATGGGCCAGCATTCAGCCATGGCGGTCAAGCAGCTGAATGCTGAGGGCTATACCAACGTGGTTCGCCTGAATGGCGGTATCACCGATTGGAGAGCCAGCAATCTGCCGCTGGTGAAAAAGTAACAGGGCTTGATCTGATTGCCGATCTGTCGCACTGTTTCACATTACCTGCCGGGACCACGCAGTAGACTGTTTCGGCTCACGTGACCATAACAACGGGCTGTTGCCCTTTTTACCAGAACGAAAGGACTGATCATGGCTGAGAATCAGCAAGCCGCAGGCACCGAAAACCAGAACCAACCCCAGTTTGCCCTTCAGCGCATCTATGTGAAGGACCTGTCTTTTGAATCTCCTAATGCTCCCCTGGTGTTTCAGGAGCAGTGGAAGCCGCAGGTGAACCTGGATCTGAATACCGCCCACAACAAGATCAGTGATAATCAGTATGAAGTGGTGCTGTCGCTGACCGTGACTGCCAAGGTCGGTGAGAAGGTTGCCTACATCGTAGAGATCCAGCAGGCCGGTGTATTCATGGTATCTGGCATTGAAGGCCCGCAGCTCGGTCAGATGCTGGGCGCGTACTGCCCGACGATTCTGTTCCCCTACGCCCGCGAAGCCATCGACGGTATCGTCAACAAGGGCAGCTTCCCGGCCCTGATGCTGGCGCCGGTGAACTTTGACGCGATTTACGCCCAGGCGCTGAAGCGCAAGCAGGAAGAGGCGGCAGGTGAGGCCAAGGAAGAGCAGACTCACTAAACGTTTGGTTTTCTGGAAATATGAAAAACCGGCTGAGGCCGGTTTTTTTGTGCGCGCTTGATATTCATCAACCAAAGGGGTTGATCTTTAGCTGAAACAAAACAATAATCGTTCGCATTACGATTATTGGTGTGTAGTATGTTGAATTCGAAATGTGATCTCGGGCGATGGTTGCTGTTCCTTGTGCTTTTGGGAGGTTCCCGCAATCTGATTGCCGAGGCCTTGTATCTGGATGAGCTGGTTGTCACTGGAACGAGAGCGGAGCGTCAGTTGCTGGACACTCCTGTGCGCACCGAGGTCGTCACCGCGAAGGAGCTTGAGAAAACTCACGCCCGGAGCATGAAAGAAGCGCTGGAGAACGTGCCCGGGGTTCAGCTGCGGGAAGTTCACGGGAAACCCGGGTATGAGGTTTGGTTGCAGGGAATTGAGGCTGACCGGGTTCTGGTGCTGATCGATGGTATGCCGATGACGGCGACGACCGGTTCATCCGTTGATGTCAGTCAGTTGGCTGTCCTTGATATCGAGCGTGTCGAAGTGGTCAAGGGAGCTGTGTCTGCTCAATACGGTAGTGCCGGTATCGGTGGGGTGGTCAACATCATCACCCGTCCGCCAGCTTCCGGGTTCTCTGGTCATTTCAGCGCCGACGTCGGTACCTATGGCGATCAGAACCCTTCTGGGCGTGACGCCGACCCCGCGCGATATTCGGCCCGAGCCTCGGTCCAGGGTGGCAATGAACAGCTGGCCCTTCGATTATCCGCATCACACCAGCATTCCGATGGCATCGACCCGCAGCCAGAGACCTGGGCACGACCGGGCGATGAATACGACCGAACCGACCTTAGCTTCCGCACCGACTGGTTTCCAAACAGCAACCACCGGCTGAGCGCTGCGGTCGCCCGATTCGAAGAGGAGTCCGGGTCACGGTTTACCGAACGCAACCCGCCTTTTTTTATCAATCAGGGTAAGGATGAAACAGTCACTCGCACCCGCTATACCCTGGCTGGCGACCATGGTCGCAATTCAGATCTGCGTGCCGGTTGGGCCGCTGTCCATGAGACCCTCAACGACGATACCTTGAAATACACGGCCAGCAGTGTCTTTGATGACCGTCGTGCCGAATCTACTCTGTCTCGTTTTTCTGCCCATTTGGGCAAGCCGGTGGGGCTCGGTCATCACTTGCAGGCTGGTGTCGATGTTAACCGCGAAACCCTCAAGCAGACCAAGGACGGCGCTTCCGAACTGGGTGCTGAGCCTCGCCGACAGCGTGAGAGCCAGGAGGTCTGGGTTCAAGACACCTGGATGCCCACCGCGAATCTTGAGTTGGTGCCCGGCGTCCGTTTCCAGAATGACTCCGATTTCGGAACCCACACCGCCCCCAAGATCAATGCGCGCTACGACCTGATCCGGACTGATTCTCTGACCGGCTTCCTCCGCGGTGGTGTCGGCGCCGGATATCGGGTGCCGAATCTCAAGGAGCGGCACTTCACTTTTGACCACAGTCAGCTTGGCTACATCGTGCAGGGGACGCCTGATCTGGAGCCGGAGCAATCCGTCAGCTACCAGTTTGGAGGAGGCCTGTCCTGGAACCGGTCTGCATGGCTGGAAGCCAACGCCTTCTTTAATGACATCGAGCAACTGATCCAGACCTCGCCGGATGCCGAGGCTACCGAGGCGCGGAACGACGGAGTTCAGGTTTTCTCCTATGAAAACCTTGCCGAGGCAAGGACCTGGGGATTCGAGACCACGGCTGGCTGGGAACCCTCTGAGCACTGGCGACTCACCGCCGGCTATACCCTGACCCGAACCGAAGACGTGGCAACAGGCGATGAGCTTAATCGCCGCCCGAGGCATCAGGCACGCCTCGGGCTGGATGGTCCGCTTTGGCTGCCCGGATTGTCCTGGAGTGCGAGGCTTCGGTACCAGAGTGAAGAGTTCGTGAATGCGGCCTCGGGAACCCAGTCCCCCGGGTATGCAACGGCCGACCTGAAGCTGAACTACCAGTTCTCCGACCAGCTTCGATTGTTCGCCGGAGCCGAGAACATTAGCGGCGAACAGCGTGATTTTTCCAATGCCAGTGAAGATTTCAGACCGGTTGCCGGGCGTTTCCTCTACGCTGGGCTAACGGTTTCCTTTGGCCAATGATGCCCGAACACCCGAAAAACATATGAAGGAGACATCCATGGAACTTTTCGATAACAGGCCTCTGGCTGTTGTGCTGGCCACCCTGGCTCTGACGGCCTGTGGTGGAGGTAGTGACAACTCCATCGAGGAGGACGATGCAGATAATGTCAGCGATTTTTCCGAGCAGTTGCTGCCCGCGGCAACGGAGACCGTCTACCTCAATCTGGAAACCGGAGCGATGGTGGAGGAAGGTGGCGACTGGCACATTGCCGCCAACCGTCTGAGCTTCAAGGTGAACAGCGGTGCTTCCGGAACCGGCAGCGTTGTCGGCGCTCTGGCTATTGCCCAGGACGATTTTTACGATGGTAATGGCGACCCCGTCGCGAATATGTTCACCAACGCGACCGCCAACTCCGAGCAGGAGCACTTGCTGGGCATTCTTGAAGAGCCGGCTAGCTGGCAGGAGGATGCCTTTGCCAGTGCATTTGGGGCCTCAGATACCTGGTCTCAATATGATTTTGCCACGGGCGTGATCAGCGAGGCAGACGATGTTGGCTATCTGGTGCGTTCTGCCGAGGGAAATAGCTATGCCCGAATGCGGGTTGTCGACTTCAATTTCCCGACCCGCGAAGGACAAGGTATTGAGGATTTTACACTGGAGTTTGACGTGCAGGCCTCTGGCGCGTCGCAATTCAGTACCATACCAGTCACTTTCACCCCCCCTGCAGGCTATGACGGCGGCGACGTATGCTTCGATTTTGACTCAGATGCCGTTGTTGATTGTGACACCAGCGACAACTGGGACGTCCAGGTCGGCTTCTCTGGTCGGGACTGGTACCTGAAATCCAACAGCGGTGTTTCTGGCGCCGGCAAAGGCGGGGCCTCCGACCCGATGACCTGGAGCGAACTTGCCGCCAATGACAGCGATCCGGGTGTTCCCCAGCTCTACAACACGGACTCAACCGGCGGGGTATTCACGGATAACACCTGGTACGCCTACAACCTGACCAACCAACACAAGATCTGGCCCAACTTCCGAACCTTCCTGATCAAGGCTGAGGCTGATGATCCTGAGTCCACGGTCTGGGCGTTGCAGATCGTCGGATACTACGACCAGAACGGAAACAGCGGGCAGCCTACGGTGCGTTGGTTGCCGGTGGAACTTCAGCAAGCCGAGGAGTAAGTCATGCAACAGGCAATAGCCGATTCAGTCAGTGTGCCGGACAACCTGTCGGCCCGATGGGAAGCCATCAGACAACAGGAGCCGAATCTCAGGATCCGCCAGGTCGCAGACCGGCTTGGGGTCAGCGAAATGGCGCTTGTACGACTCCGGGAGCGTGATGCCGTCGTTCCACTCGTAAACGAGTTTAGTCAGATCCTTGGAGCCCTGGAGCAGGTCGGACCGGTGATGATTCTTGCCCGCAACAACGAGGTAGTTCATGAAGTTACCGGTTGCTTCAGAGACTTCACGGTCGGCGGCTCTGGAGCTATGGGGCTGGCGGTTGGAGAGATTGACATACGGGTGTTTTTCAAACACTGGGCCTGGGGCTACCGGGTACTGGAGCAGGTGCGGTCCGGGCTACGGGAAAGCCTTCAGTTTTTCGACCAGTACGGCACGGCCATTCACAAGATCTATCGAGTGGACACGACCGATGCGGATGTCTGGGAAAAAATGGTCGAACGCTTTACAGCAGCCCGCCAGGAAGCCTTTAAACCGGTAGGCCGGCGAGAGACATTGCAGCGTTCGTCCCCGGAAACCGTGGATGTTGATGCGCTGCGCACCGGCTGGGAGAAACTCAAGGATGTCCATCATTTTGGCGCCCTGTTAAAGCGTGCCGGTGCTGACCGCCTGACAGCGCTCGAGCTGGTGCGTGGTGAGTGGGCCACGGAGCTGCAGTCAGGGGATCAGAATGTGCTGGATCGGTTGCTGGGATTGCTGAGAGACAACCAATGCCCGGCGATGTTCTTTGTTGGCAATCCCGGGATTGTCCAGATCTTTACCGGGTGTGTCACAAATGTTCGCCGCACTGGCCCCTGGATGAACGTACTGGATCCGGGCTTCAACCTGCATGCTAATACCGACGGTATCAAACGCTGGTGGTTGGTACGACGTCCGTCCACCGATGGTCTGATCACATCTGTGGAAGCTTTCAATGGAGACGGAGAACTGGTCCTGACGGTTTTTGGTGAACGTAAACCCGGCATTCCGGAATCCGAACTCTGGCGTGAACAGGTCGCAACGCTTGAGGCTTTGTCATGAGGCTGCGGTGGCCCCTGTTCATTCTGATTGGATTGTCGCTGGCATCGGGCTCGGTGTTTGCCGAACCGAGCCGCCTGGTGACTGCAGACGGTGCCATCACCGAAATCGTCTATCGGCTTGGGCAGGAGTCGCGCCTGGTTGGAGTGGATACCACCAGCGGTTATCCGGAGCAAACGGCTGAGTTACCCAAGGTTGGTTATCTGCGCGCTTTGCCTTTCGAGGGCGTTCTGGCACTGAAGCCGGATATGCTGATTACCTCAGAGCAGGCTGCGCCCGCCAGGAATCTTGAGCGCCTCGCGCGCGCCGGGGTTCGGGTTGCGCAACTGCCGTCGCGGTGGACCGCGGAGGCAGCGCTGGAGCGCATATTGTCTGTTGGCGAGCTGCTCGGGGCAGCCGAGGAAGCGCAGGCTCTGGTGGCTGGCGTCGAGGCGGATATCCGCCGGATTCAACAGAACACCGGAAACCGTGATTACCAGCCCAGAATCCTGTTCATCCTCGCCGCTGGCAACCACTCGGTCATGTTGGCCGGGTCGGATACTGCAGCGAATGCTCTGGTTGAACTGATCGGGGCCGAAAATGCCGCCCAGGGTATTAAAGGGTACAAACCGGCCAACCGGGAGGCGATTCTTGCTTCCCGCCCTGATGCGGTGGTAATTGCGGAATCCACTCCGGGCCAGTTCGACATTGCGGGGTGGCCCGAGGTTGAGCGCCTTGAAGCATGGCAGTCCGGGCATCGGCTGGTGGCCGACAGTATGTTCCTGCTTGGCTTCGGCCCTCGCTTGCCGGAAGCGATGGCGGCGCTTAACGATGCCTTGCCCGGCCAAAGGGAAATAGCCGCCAATGATCCGTGACCATTCCGGTCGTTTGCCGTTGGCGCCGGCGCTCTTGTTGCTGGGAACTCTTCTGGCGGTTGCGGCCCTGGCATCGATTGGTAGTGGTGCCTACGACCTTGCACTGATGGATATTCTCAAGGTAGTTGCCGGCCGGGAAGCTTCGGATCCGGTAGCGGCTATGGTTGTGTTGGAAGTCCGGTTACCCCGGTTTCTACTCGGCTTTCTGGTTGGAGCTGTATTGGGGGTTTCCGGCGCGATCCTACAGGGACTTTTCCGAAACCCCCTGGCAGATCCTGGCCTGATTGGTGTCTCCGCTGGTGCGTCACTGGCCGCCATTGCCGTCATCGTTCTTGGCGGGACGGCCCTTGGTGGTTGGGTGACCCTGGCGGGGCAGTGGGCGTTGCCCCTGGCCGCGTTTGCCGGCGGTAGTGGCACCGTCATTCTGGCCTGGCGAATTGCCAGTCGTGCTGGCCAGACGGCTGTGGCAACGCTTCTGTTGGCGGGTATTGCCATTAACGCAGTGGCGGGCGCAGCAACCGGTTTGCTGACGTTCTACGCAAGCGATGAGGAATTACGATCCCTGACGTTCTGGACAATGGGAAGCCTTGGCCATGCTGCCTGGGACGATCTTGTTTTGGGCGCACCTTTCATGATCCTGGCTTTAATGGCAGCACCCTGGCTGGCCAGACCACTGGACGCGTTTCTGTTGGGCGAATCGGTAGTGGGCCACTTGGGGTATCGAACAGCCACCGTTAAGAAGGTAGCGATACTGGTTGTCGGGCTGGGTGTTGGCGCAGCCGTGGCTGTGAGCGGACTGATCGGCTTTGTCGGATTGGTTGTGCCGCACCTGGTAAGGCAGCTGCTGGGGGCGAGTCATCGAGTGGTGTTGCCAGTCAGTGCGCTGATGGGGGGAACTCTGTTGGTTGCGGCTGATGCCATCGCGCGCGTTGTTGTTGCACCCGCCGAGTTGCCCATCGGGCTGATGATGTCTCTGATCGGAGGTCCGTTTTTCCTGGGTTTGCTCATGCGGAGAAAGGTGATGTGATGGTCCTGGAAATTCAGAACTTGAGTGTATCGCTGGCAGGAACGGAGATTGTCAGTGATATCAATCTGACGGTGTCTGCTGGTGAAGTATTGATGCTGCTGGGGCCGAATGGTGCGGGTAAGTCAACGCTTATGAAAGCACTGGCTGGAGAATTGCCGTACCGGGGCCAGATCCGTCTAGCCGGCCGCGAAATTGGCGGCTGGTGCCCGGGTGAGCTGGCACGCCATCGGGCGATTATGCCCCAGAGTGTTGAGGTTAACTTCCCACTGACGGTGGAGGAAGTAGTGGCCCTTGGTCGCCCGGCCTCAACCCGTCGATGCGCGGATTCCGTGGCAGAAATTCTGATGGAAGCTTTGGAGATCAAGCATTTGAGGCATCGGCTGGTGCCGGGATTGTCCGGCGGGGAACAGCAGAGGTTGCAGCTGGCCAGGGTGCTGGGGCAGATATGGGATACCCGGCAGGATCGACTGTTATTGCTGGACGAGTGCACGTCGGCACTGGACCCTGCGCACCAACAGATGGTGTTGGAGCTGGTGGGCGCAATGGCCCGGGAGCACGGAGTCGCCGTGCTGGCCATCGTCCATGACCTTAATCTTGCGGCTCAGTTTGCAGACCGAATGGTGGTCATGAAATCCGGCCGCTGCTTTCATGAAGGAGGCTCCAGTGAGGTTCTGACGCCGTCACTATTGAAAGCGGTTTACGGCTATCGGGCCCGGGTCATTCAACTCCCTGAGGGCTATCCGCTGGTCATTCCCCTTGCCAGCGGGAGTGCTCAGACGGCGCCGTTGAATCCGGTCTGCCGCCAGGCCTCATAAACCACCAGGGCGGCGGTATTGGACAGGTTCAGGCTGCGGCTCTCCGGGCGCATGGGCACCCGCAGCCGGTTCTGTTCTGGCAGGGCTTCCCGAACGTCTGCTGGCAGCCCTCGGGTTTCCGGCCCGAACATCAGGTAGTCGCCATCCTGGAAATCGGCCTCGTGATAATGACGGCTGCCTTTCGTGGTGAGCCCGAACAGTCGCGCAGGCTGCTCGGTTTCCAGGAAGCTGGCGTAATCCGGGTGGATCTTCACGGTGGCGTACTCGCTGTAATCCAACCCGGCCCTGCGCATCTGTTTGTCCTCCAGGGAAAACCCCAGCGGTTCAATCAGGTGCAGCTGACAGCCGGTATTGGCGCAGAGCCGGATGATATTGCCGGTGTTGGGCGGTATCTCCGGCTCATAGAGTACAACGTGCAGCACCGGGCTTAGCGTTCCACTGCCAGGGCAACGCCCATGCCGCCACCGATGCACAAAGTCGCCAGACCTTTCTTGGCGTCGCGGCGTGCCATTTCGTGCAGCAGGGTAACCAGAATACGGCAGCCGGAAGCGCCAATCGGGTGGCCGATGGCGATAGCGCCGCCATTTACGTTGACCTTGCTGGTATCCCAGCCCATGTCCCGGTTGACCGAGATGGCCTGGGCCGCGAAGGCTTCGTTGGCTTCGATCAGGTCCAGCTCTGCGGCCGTCCAGCCGGCCCGCTCAAGGCAGCGCTGGCTGGCGGGAATCGGGCCGGTACCCATGATGGTGGGGTCAACACCAGCATTGGCGTGGGCCTTGATGGTGGCCAGCGGGGTCAGGCCCAGTTCTTTGGCTTTTTCGGCACTGCACACCATCACGGCGGCGGCACCGTCGTTCAGGGATGAGGCGTTGCCGGCGGTCACTGAGCCGTCTTTCTTGAACGCCGGGCGCAGTTTGCCAAGGCTGTCTCCGGTTACGCCGTCGCGGGGGCATTCATCTTTGCTGATCACCAGCGGGTCGCCCTTGCGCTGGGGAATGGTGATCGGAACAATCTGGCCGTCAAAATAGCCGGCGTTCTGGGCAGCCACGGCTTTTTGCTGAGAGGCCGCGGCGAATTCGTCCTGCTCTTCCCGGCTGATTCCGTACTTCTCCACGATGTTTTCGGCGGTGATGCCCATGTGGTAATCGTTGAAGGCATCCCACAGACCATCGTTCACCATGGTGTCGACCATGCTCCAGTTGCCCATGCGCTGGCCATTACGGCTATTGGGCAGAACGTGTGGCGCCTGGCTCATGCTTTCCTGGCCACCAGCGACAATCATCTCGGCATCGCCGCACTGAATGGCTTGCACCGCCATGTGAACCGCTTTCAGGCCGGAACCACATACCTTGTTGATGGTGATCGCTGGTGTGGAGCTTGGCAGGCCGGCATTGATGGCTGCCTGGCGGGCAGGGTTCTGACCGCAGCCGGCAGTCAGTACCTGGCCCAGGATTACTTCACCGATCTGCTCGCCGGCCACGCCGGTTTCTTCCATCAGCGCCTTGATCACGGCGGAACCGAGTTGGTCGGCCCGCAGGCTGGACAAGCCGCCACCGAAGCTGCCAACAGCGGTACGTTTTGCGGCAACAATCACGACATCACGCATGGGAATTCTCCGTTGCAAAGGGCAGGATCAGGAAGATGCCTGCCGGCGTGTGAATACAAGATGGCAAGCATTGTAGCGGGAAAGCCCGGCTCGGCCAAAACAACCAAGGTATGGGTTGATTCGGCCTACCGGTGCTGATTCACATATTCAGGCTGCGGCCGCCGTCGACGGAAAGAATCTGACCGGTCACGAACGGGGCATCGCACAAAAGGTAGGCGATGGCACCGGCAATGTCGTCGGGGTTGCCGGTACGGGCCAGAGGTGTTTTGTCCAGAATGGCCTGCTGGTAAACCGTGTCGATTTCGGCCTCGCCCTCTGGCCAGAGGATAGCGCCAGGCGATACACCGTTTACCCTGATCCCTGGGGCATGATCTTTGGCCCAGGATCGGGTGAGGGCGGCCAGGCCCGCTTTGCTGGCACAATACAGGGGGTGATCGTTCAGCGGTTTTTCGCTGTAGATGTCGATCAGGTTGACCACGGCTCCATTATTTTTTTTCAGTTCCGGCAAGCAATACTTGAGCAGAAAGAATGGCGCTTTCAGGTTGGCGCCCATGACGGCGTTCCAGTCGTCTTCGCCAGAGTCTTCGGTAGTTCTGGGATAGAAGACTGAGGCGTTGTTGACCAGGCCATCCAGGCGCTCCCAATGTTGGCAGGCGGTTTTGGCCAGGCTGGCAACCTGTTCCATGTCTGTCAGGTCTGCCTGTATCGAGGTGGCTGAGTCAGACCGTTCCCGGTTCAGTTTGTCCACCAGTTCGGCCGCTTGGTCCGCCCTCGAACGATAGTGGATGACCACATTCCAGCCCCGGGCGTGCAGGACCTCCGCGGTACGGGCGCCGAGACGGTGGGCGGCGCCGGTGATCAGAACAACAGGAGCTGCCATACAGAATTCCTCTGGTCAGTTGGTCAATGCCTGTTTGATACGTGCCAGCCGCTCGTTGCGGATTGCATCGCCCAGGGCTTTTCCTTTGTGGCCCTGTTTTATCAGGTCTTGCGGGTTGACCGCTGAAGCGTGTCGTGCGGCCAGGTTGAGCCGGTCAAGGCTGTCTGACTGGCCGGGGCTAACGGCGCACGCCAGGGTTTCCTGCAAGTCAATAAAGCGCTCCGGGCGGCGCCAGAGGTCCGCTTTCTCCAACAACGCCAGGGCTTGCTCCGGCGTATGGACCTGCGGGCTCTGATCGCCCAGGTGCTCCATGTAAAGACAGACCAGGTGCACCATGTCTTTGCAGTCATTCGGGCTTTTCATGGCTTTTGCGCGAGCGACAGCGGCGGCTTCCGGCACGGCGCACAGTAATGCGGCGAAGCGCTGTGACGTGTTGCCGTTTTTTCGGTGCACGCAATGCAGGGCCTGAAGCCCGTGCTGGAGAATGCCCGGGCTGGCGAGTTCTGGAATCAGAACTTCCAGTGCGCCAACGTCTTTGAGCACATCGAAAAAGACACCTGGCGCTTTCTCATGCAGTGCTCGCTGAACCTCCTGCCATACGCGCTCCGGGACAAGATCCGCCAGCTCGCCTTCATTGACCATCTCTTGCATCAGGGCCCTGGTTTCGTGGCATACGGTAAAGCCCATAGGTTGCAGGCGCGCGGCAAACCGGGCGGTTCTCAGGATGCGCAGGGGGTCTTCCGCGAAGGCTTCGGACACATGGCGAAGCTTTTTTTGCTCGAGGTCGCCGTGACCGTGGAAAGGATCGACCAACTCGCCATCTTCGGTTTCTGCCATGGCGTTGATGGTCAGGTCCCGGCGCTTGAGATCCTGCTCCAGGGTGACATCGGGGGCGCTGTATACGGTAAACCCATGGTAGCCCCGGCCCTGCTTGCGTTCGGTGCGGGCCAGAGCGTACTCCTCACCGGTTTTCGGGTGCAGGAATACCGGGAAATCGGCCCCTACCTGCTTGAAACCTTTCGCTCGCATTTCATCTGGTGTGCTGCCGACCACGACCCAGTCACGGTCCTTTACCTCAAGGCCGAGCAGTTTGTCCCGAACGGCGCCGCCTACCAGATAGGTTTGCATGGAGCTGGGGTTTCCTTTGGTGTGTGGGTGCAGATCGGTAGATTATCCGGCCACAGTCTGCCGTAGGCAAACCCCAACCGTGACTTTGAGTGGCAAGGACACGGTGAGGCACAAAAAAGCCCGGCTTGCGGGGCAGGCCGGGCTCTGGAACTACGGCGATATCAGAAGGAGGTGCCAAGCTCGATCGCGGCACCCACATCAGCGCTGCTGTACAGGGCGCCAATATCCAGACGGGCGCCAAGAACATTCAGGCCCAGACCAGCGGTGAACTGGGTATCTTCTTCAATACCGTCGTTGTCGCTGTTGCTGGCCAGGTTGTGGCGGATACCGGCGCGCAGCTGGGCGTAACGCCAGGCGTCGAATTCGGCGCCGACAGCCAGCCATTGTGTATCGTCTTCAAAGCCGAAGGCTTTTTTCTTGGTCAGGTCCAGTTCGGCAGTGACAACGTGGTAGTCGCTCTTGTGGGCGATGGCGGCGGTAACCATGGGGTTGAGTTCGAGGGTGCGTTTCTCTTCGCCTCGAGCCTGGGCAGAGTCCAGCTCCATGGGTATCAGGTTTCTGGCAACAATGCCTGCATTCCACTCGCGGTTTTCGCCGAAGGCATAGGCGGCACCGATGTCCAGGTTGAAGCCGCTTTTGTCGGTTTCGAACTCGTCAGCGTCGAAATCATCTTCGTCGAATCTTGAGACTCGTTCGGTGTATTGGAAGGTACGGAGTTCGACGTACTTGGGGGTTATGCCTAGCTGAAGCTGCTCGCCGTTATTGAGCTCGAAGGACCTGGCGAAACTCAAACCAACCTCTGCAACTGCAGAGGCAAGGATGCTGCCTCTGGATTCCAGTTCGTCGGTAATGCCAGGTGTCAGGATTCCGGCTTCGACAGCTGCCAATCGGGCGTCATCGTTTTCGCTGTACTCGCCTCGAACGGTTGCGGTCAGGTTGCCGTTCGCCATCACTCCAACCGACAGGCTAGGCCCGGGAAGAGCAACGGCCAATCCGAGACCGGCATTCACTCGGACAGTATCACGGTCGAAATTCTGAAGCTGCTCACGCAGCTTTCCGGCATTGTCCTGGGCAGATCCCTGATTCAGGCTGTTGATGGATTGCTCGAGTTCATCAATTGTGTCCTGAATATCATCAATCTGATCAACAACTTCTTCTTCATCCGCAAATCGTGCATTGACCGAGGGCAGCATCAGGCCGAAATCATCCGCCCAGTCGTGCTGGGGTGCCGCCATCATGGCCGGGTTGGCCAGGGGGGCAGCAGAGGGATGTGCTACGGCGACGCCAGTTCCGCCCATGGCGAACGAGCGCGCAGACATGGGTGCCTGAGGGCTCGCAAGGGCAGTGGTGGTGGCAAGGGAAAGGCTGATGGCCAGGGACAATTTGCAAAGGCGGTTTGTTTTCATGAACAGTCCTGAGTTGTTATATGCAGGTACAAACAATTAAGCACTTGAAAGGTTAGACGAGTTTAATTCGTGAAGCAGCTCACAACGGGTAACGGTTTGTTCCCGAACTGTAAACGAAGGCAGACTGTTGCCGCTTTCACATGGGAGAAAGATCGTTGGCTTTTAAAAAAGCACGTAAAATCATTGGGTTGCGGATGCTGGCGTGATTTTTTCATGGATGCTGCAAAAGTGTTTTCCGGAGACAAGATAATGACACTGCGATGGACTCTCGTGCCTGTTCTGGTTTTTACATTGGCAGCCTGCGCGCCGGTGGGCAGCTATCAGAACAGCTCGCAGGATACCCGTACCGAATTTGAACCCATCACGGTTCGGGTCAGTGGTTTTGGCACCTACCAGGATGTCCGTGAAGACCGAATAAATCCTCGAAAGCGGTTGATGGCCCGGCGCGCTTCGCAGCTGGACGCCTATCGGAACCTGGCTGAGCGGGTATACGGTACGGTGATTTACGGCAGCTCCACGGTGAATGATTTTGTCGTTAACAATGACAACTTCCGCACCTATGTAGACAGTTACATACGCGGTGCGCGGATGGTGGCGGTGAACGAGCACAGCGATGGTGTGATTGAGACAGTGATGGAACTCAAGCTGGAACCAAGGTTTCGCGAGTGCGTTTCACGGGTGGTGGATGATCAGGTTCAGGACCAATGCATGATCCCCATGCCGCGCCAGAACGACCGGGTAGGGGATGTGGAAACCCGGCGCACCCAGTCACTCTATTATCTGGATTAATCCGCTAATGCCTTGGCGGAATGCGGGAGAAGTATGAAAGCCTTTGTTCTAGTGTTGCTTTGGGTCTGCTCGGGCGTGGTCAGTGCCGCGGTGCTTGAGGGAGTAGGCCATGCCAATATCCGGGAGAACAATCTGGACCAGGCCCGTGCCGAGGCCCGGCAGGCGGCCATGCGCGATCTCGCCCTGCAGTACGAGGCCAGCGTAAGCACCCAGGATACTCTTGAGAACGGTGAGCTGACACAGTCCCGAACCCGGCTTTCGGCCACTGCCCAGTTACGCAATGCCACCATCGTGGATGAATACCGCAGCGGCAACCTTTTGCGGGTGGTGGTGCGGGCCGAGATGGCGGATGCCGCTGGTACCGAAAGCTGTAAGGCCGGAGAAGCCTCCGGGCTGCGCAAGCGAGTTGCAGTGACAGGATTTCCGATTGTCCGGCCACAGCAGGGAGGAAACCCGGGGCTCGATGATGCCGGCGAGAAATTGCCGCAGGCACTGATTGCCCGCTTGCAGTCTCAGGGCAGAATGCAGGTGCTTGGGTCTACCTCGTTGCAATTGTTTAGCGAGCTGCCGGACGCACCGACCTCGCGCCAGAATCTGGCGGCGAATCATTTGACTAATGTGGTCCAGCTGGCCCGGGAACTGGGAGCACAATTCGTGGTGTCGGGTGTGATTCGCGATATTGGGGTAGCAGATCCAAACGCCTGGGGCAGTTCCATCGTCAATCGCATGCAGCGTGGCATTGGCCTGGTGGATACCAGTCGCCGCTTTGAAGCAGAAGTGATGGTGTTCGATGGCTTCAGCGGTTCGCCAGTGTTTCGTCAGCGCTTTGAAACTTCTGCCCGCTGGGATCCGAAAGGTGCTGGCACGGGGAGCTTTGCTTCGGCCGGCTTTGAAAAATCGGAGTGGGGGCAGGCGGTGTCAGGCGTGATTGATGACATGGCGATAGCCGTGAACAATGCGCTGGCGTGTCAACCGTTCATGGCCCGGGTGACCCGTGTGGAGAGCAATCGTGTGACCCTGGCTTCCGGCGCGACAGCCGGATTGCGGCCGGGCGACGAGCTCAATATCTACCGTAGTCAGCGCTATTTCGATTCACTGGATGGTACACCGGAGCTGACGGATGCGAAGGTGTCCATTACCCTCGATAACGTCCACCCGGATTTCAGCACCGGTCGCCTGCCGGTGACCGGTGGCCAGGTAAATATCCAGAGAGACGATATGGCGATAATCTGGTGAGATCAGGCGGCCTCGGCCGCCGCGATGTCCCGGATCTTCCCGACCATAGCCCGCAGGCCGTTACCCCGTGTCGGGGAGATATGGCGGAACAGGTCCAGTTGTTCAAACAGTTCATCGATGTCGGTGGCCAACAATTCTCGCGGTGTCTTGCCGTTCAGGGCTACCAGTATAATGGCCGCCAGACCGCGCACGATGATGGCGTCTGAGTCGATCAGCAGGAACAGTTTGCCGCTGTCCTCATCGTGATGGTGAACCAGCCACACCTGACTCTGGCAGCCATGCACGTAATTCTCTTCTGTCCGCTCGTCATCCGGGAATGCCGGCAACTGTTTGCCCAGGTCGACGATGTAGGCGTAGCGCTCTTCCCAATCGTCCAGAAACTCAAAGGCGTCCAGAACGTCTTCCAGGGTGGTTTTTACCCCCAGAGGGTTGTCGAGAAATTGTTCCTTGCTGGCGGTCATAGCATTCCCAGTTCGAGTTTGGCTTCGTCGGTGAGCATATCGTTGTTCCAGGGCGGATCAAAGGTCAGCTCAACCGTTACCTTGTCGACGTTGGGGACATGCTCCACCTTGGTTTGCACATCGTTGGTGATGACGGGCCCCATGCCACAGCCCGCGGCGGTGAGGGTCATGGTGATGTGAATGTGGTTGCCGTCTTCGGTGCCGTTCTCGATTTTGCAGTTGTAGATCAGGCCCAGGTCCACCACGTTCACCGGGATTTCCGGGTCATAGCAGTTGCGCAGGGCTTCCCACACCTGGTTTTCGTTGATGGTGCCGTCTTCCGGGGTCTCAAAGCTGCTTTCCAGGGGCTGCTTACCCAGGGCGTCTGCGTCGTGACCTTCAATGCGAGCCAGGTTGCCATTCACCGCTACGGTAAAGGTGCCACCGAGGGACTGGGTGATGGTCACGAAGGTGTCCGACGGAATCATGATTTCCGTACCGGAAGGCACCAGCCGGGCTTCCACTTCGCGTTTTGTCAGTACGACTTCGCGTTCTTGCATGCTCTATCAGCCTTTCTAAAGCTCTTTTGGCCACAGACGGCACTGACGAACACGGACTAGAAAAACCTTTATCTTTCCGTCCGTGATGGTCCGTGTCGTCCGTGGCTAATTTGTATTTCAAGCCACCGTAAAACTCTCGCCACACCCACATTCTGCCGTAGCATTCGGGTTGCGGAAGCGGAACAGCGAGTTCACGCCCTCGGTGACAAAGTCGATTTCAATACCATTCACCAGGGGCAGGTGTTCCTGCTTTACGAACACGTCCACACCGTCGATGGTAAAAATACGGTCATCGGATTCCGGGGTTTCCACCCACTGGGTTTCATACTTGAAGCCGGAGCAGCCACTCTTTTTGATGGCCAGGCGAATGCCCTTGGCTTCCGGTTTTTTATCCAGTTGTTTGCGAACGTGTTTGACCGCCGTCGGAGTCATGGTCACGTTCACATCATTTGGGGTGAAGACTTCGGCTGACATGTTTCCACCTCCTCAGGCAAACAGGCGCTGGATCTTTTGCAGGCCGGTAAACAGTTTCTCGACCTCTTCCAGCGTATTGTAGAACGCAAATGAAGCCCGGGCTGTACCGGGTACTCCGTAGAAATCCATCAGTGGCATCGCGCAGTGGTGACCGGTGCGGATGGCAATGCCTTGCTGGTCCAGTAGGGTGCCGATGTCGCTTGGGTGCAGGCCGGCAATCTTGAAGGACATTACCGGTACTTTCTGCCTCGCGGTGCCGATAATCTCCATGCCCGGAACCGTCTCTACCAGCTCGTTGGCACGGATAAGCAGGGCATTTTCTGCCGCTTCCATGGCCTGGCGGTCTAGTCTGTCCAGGTAGTCTATCGCGGCCGCGAGGCCGACGGCTTCGGCAATTGCCGGAGTTCCAGCTTCAAACTTGTAGGGCAGAACGTTCCAGGTGGTGCGCTCGAACGACACCCGCTCAATCATCTCGCCTCCACCCTGATAAGGTGGCATTTCTTCCAGCAGTTCTGCACGGCCATACAGCACACCGATGCCGGTGGGGCCGAACAGTTTGTGGGATGAAAACACGTAGAAATCGCAACCCAGCGCCTGCACATCCGGCTTGAAGTGGGGCACGGCCTGGGCGCCGTCAATCAGGGTGATCACGCCCTGTTTCTTCGCCTGTTCGATCAGTGGCGCCACCGGGTTTACTGTGCCCAGCACGTTGGACACGTGGGTAAGGGCCAATACTCGCGTGCGCTCGTTCAGCAGGCTGTTGAATGAATCAAGGTCAAGCTCGCCTTCGGGGGTAACCTGCACAGGGACCACTTTGGCGCCAGTGCGCTCGGCGATCATCTGCCAGGGCACGATGTTGGCGTGGTGTTCCATATGACTGACCAGGATCTCATCGCCGGCTTTCAGGCGCGGAGCCAGGCCATTGGCCACCAGGTTGATGGCCTCCGTGGTGCCCCGGGTCCAGATGATTTCTTTGGTGCTGGGAGCGTTCAGGAAGTGCCGCACGATTTCCCGGGCACCTTCAAAAGCCGTTGTGGCGCGGTCCCCCAGGGTATGGGCGCCCCGGTGCACGTTCGAGTGCATTTCCCTGTAGTAGCGATCCATGGCATCCAACACCGCCTGCGGCTTCTGGGCCGAAGCGCCGTTGTCCAGATACACCAGCGGCTTCCCGTTGATTTCCTGTGCCAGGATCGGGAAGTCTCGGCGGATGGCTTCTACATCAAACGCCGGGGAGTTGGTGTTCTTTACCACGGACAGGTCAGTCATGCCCTCAGGCCTCCTGAAAGGTTTGCTCAAAGAAATCGTTGAGCCGCGCCTGGGCAGTTTCGCGCACGGCTTCCACCGGAATCTGCTGCACCAGCTCATTGATAAACGCCATGGTCAACAACACGTTGGCCTGCCGGCGGCCAATGCCGCGGGATACCAGATAGAACACCGAGGTTTCATCCAGCTGGCCAATGGTGGCGCCGTGTGCGCACTTGACGTCGTCCGCATAGATCTCCAGTTCCGGCTTTGTATCGATCTCTGCACCGTTAGACAGCAGCAGGTTTTTGTTGTTCATATCCGCGTTGGACTTCTGGGCGTCCTGGTGGATATGAATCCGGCCGTTGAAGATAGCGTGGGATTGGTCCGCAGCAATATTGCGGTAGGTCTCTTCGCTGTTGCAGTGGGCAGCCACATGGTCAATGGATGTGTGGTTGTCGTAATGCTGTTTGCCTTGGGTAACCACCACACCATTAAGCTTGGTTTCGGCCCCTTCACCTTCCAGGCGAACCTGCAGGTCGTGCCGACGCAGTGGGCCGCCGAAGCCCACGCAGTGGCTTTCGAACCGGGAGCTGCGTTGCTGCAGAACGCCGGTAGCGCCAATGTGCTGAACGTTTTCGCCTTCCATGTTCAGGCGAATGCTGGTGATGTTGGCGCCATCGGCCAGGTTGAATTCGGTAACGGTGTTAACCAGGGCGCTTGCATCACCACTGGAAATGTATTCTTCCACCAGCGTCATCTGGCTGTTGGCGCCGGCTTCCACGTATATGCGCGGATAGGCCGAACCACTGGCATCAGCGGTGGTTTCGTGGATCACAAACAGCGGCTGGTCGAGCACGGCACCCGGCTTCAGGCGAATCAACAGGCCGTCCTCAAAACGGGCGCCGTTCACGCGGGCAAACTGCGCCTGATCATGGTCCAGGGTGCAGCCCAATTGCAATGACACCGCCTTGGCATCGTCTTCATCCAGATCACTGAAACTCTGGATGATGATGCCGTTCAGGTCCGGATACTCACTGGCTTCCGGGATCATCACACCGTTATTGAAAACAACCTTGTAACCCGGCACCGCCAGGCTGTTGCCGCCTTTGCCTTCAGCGGGCAAAGAGATGGCCATATCGTCGGCCAGCTTCAGGTACTTGCTGGAATACTTCCAGTTCTCGGTTTTTCGGGTCGGCAGTGGCATGTCCACCAGTGCGCTGGCCCGTTGTTTACGCAGCGCCAGCAACGGCTCCGGCAAAGATTGCCCGGCCGGGTGCAGGAAGGCGCTGGAAAGCGTGGGTGCTGATTTCATTCCGCGACCTCCTGATCAGTTGCTGGTGTCTTCGTCTTTGATGCCCAACCAGCCGTAACCTTTCTCTTCCAGTTCCAGGGCGAGCTCACGGCCGCCGGACTTGATGATCTTGCCGCCGGCCAGCACGTGCACGTAGTCGGGCACAATGTGGTTCAGCAGGCGCTGGTAGTGGGTCACCATCAAAATAGCGCGATCTTCTGAGCGCAGGGCGTTAACACCATCGGACACCACTTTCAGGGCGTCGATGTCCAGGCCGGAGTCGGTTTCGTCCAGAATGGCCAGTTTCGGCTGCAGCAGCAGCGCCTGCATGATTTCGTTGCGCTTTTTCTCGCCGCCGGAGAAGCCTTCGTTGACGCCGCGCTTGAGGAAGGCCGGATCCAGGTCTACCTGTTTGGAGACTTCTTTGGCCAGCTTCATGAATTCCGCGGCGTTCATTTCTTCCTCACCCCGGTGCTTGCGCATGGCGTTTACGGCGGTGCGCAGGAACTGAAGGTTGCTGACACCGGGGATTTCCACCGGGTACTGGAACGCCAGGAAGATACCTTCGCGGGCGCGCTCTTCGGTTTCCTGATCCAGCAGGTTGTCGCCATTGAGGGTGACTTCGCCGCTGGTAACTTCAAATGCGTCGTTGCCTGCCAGAACCTGTGACAGGGTACTCTTACCGGAACCGTTCGGGCCCATAATGGCGTGAACTTCCCCGGCTTTGATCTCCAAGTTGATGCCTTTGAGGATTTCTTTGCCCTCAACGGAGGCGTGCAGGTTTTTGATGCTCAGCATTTGTACGCTTCTCTCTTTTTAACCGTCTGAATTCTTTGCCCCACCCTCTCACGGTAGCCCTGACCATGGGTGAGTCAGCCGTTGGGCAGGCCCTTCCGGGATACGCTGTGAATACGTCCCTGTACGCTCGACAAAATCATCCTTGATTTTGACGATCCCGGAAGGGCCTGCCCAACGGCTTCCGCGATACTTATTTCTCGGCCGTCCAAACTATAACGGCTTTGTTGCATTTGCTTCGTTCGTGCAGGTGCCCGCCCAGTGTCTGCGGCAGCGAGCCGGGTGGTACTTTCCGGGACCCTCAAAAACATGGATGTTTTTGCGGAGCGTACAGGGACGTATTCACAGCGTGTCCCGGAAAGTACCACCCGGCTTGCTGACCCCCACCAAGGCCAGCGGGGCCATAAAGATTAGCCCACAGAACCCTCAAGACTGACTTCCAGAAGCTTGCCGGCTTCCACCGCAAACTCCATCGGCAGCTCTTTGAACACTTCCTTACAGAAGCCGTTCACGATCATGGACACTGCCTGCTCCGGGTCGATACCACGCTGACGGCACAGGAACATCTGCTCGTCGCTGACCTTGGAGGTGGTGGCTTCGTGTTCCACGATGGCCGATTTGTTCTTGCTTTCGATGTACGGGAACGTGTGAGCGCCACAGCGGTCGCCGATCAGCAGAGAGTCGCACTGGGTAAAGTTGCGCGCTCCTTCCGCACCCGGGCCGAATTTTACCAGGCCGCGGTAAGCGTTGGAGCTGCGGCCGGCGGAGATACCCTTGGAGATGATGGTGCTCTTGGTGTTCTTGCCAAGGTGAATCATCTTGGTGCCGGTGTCGGCCTGCTGGTAGTTGTGGGTGAGGGCGACGGAGTAGAACTCACCAACGCTGTTCTCACCGCGCAGTACGCAGCTCGGGTATTTCCAGGTGATGGCGGAGCCGGTTTCTACCTGGGTCCAGGAGATCTTGGAGTTCTTGCCGATGCAGGCGCCGCGCTTGGTGACGAAGTTGTAGATGCCGCCTTTGCCGTTCTCGTCGCCTGGATACCAGTTCTGTACCGTGGAGTATTTGATCTGGGCGTCGTCCAGGGCGACCAGTTCCACCACCGCTGCGTGCAGCTGGTTTTCGTCCCGCATGGGGGCGGTGCAGCCTTCCAGGTAGCTCACGTAGCTGCCTTCTTCGGCGATGATCAGGGTGCGCTCGAACTGGCCGGTGTTGGCCGCGTTGATGCGGAAGTAGGTGGACAGCTCCATGGGGCAGCGAACGCCCTTCGGGATGTACACGAAGGAGCCATCGGAGAACACGGCGGAGTTGAGGGCGGCGAAGTAGTTGTCGCCGGCCGGGACAACGCTACCCAGGTATTTTTTCACCAGTTCCGGGTATTTCTGCACCGCTTCGGAGATGGGGCAGAAGATCACGCCGGCTTTTTCCAGCGGTTCTTTGAAGGTGGTGGCTACCGAGACGGAATCGAAGACGGCATCAACCGCAACGCCGGCCAGCTTGGCCCGTTCGTGCAGGGGGATGCCCAGTTTTTCGTAGGTGCGCAGCAGCTCCGGATCAACGTCGTCCAGGCTCTGGGGCATGTCTTCTTTTTTCTTGGGCGCCGAATAATAGGAGATGGAATCGTAGTCCACTTTCGGGAAATCCACGTGGGCCCATTCCGGCTCGTCCATTTCCAGCCAGCGACGATAGGCTTTCAGGCGCCATTCGAGCATGAATTCCGGTTCCTGTTTGATTTCAGACAGGCGGCGGATTACATCTTCATTGAGGCCGGGTTCGAAGGTGTCGGATTCAATTTCAGTGACGAATCCGTGCTCGTATTCCCGTTTGATCAGCTCTTTCACCTCGTTGTCGGTGGTCGCCATGATCGTCGCTCCGTAATTCTCTCATCTTGGGCATGGTGCCCTGTGTTTCGCCGAGCATACCTTTGGCTGGGTGGTGTCGGCGGATGTCATCTGTTTGCTGGCGTTGCAGTGGTCGCTCGTGTCCTTGAGTACGCCCTGCAATCGGTTTTTGGATGACGGGGCGGGCTTTTTTGGCCGTTTTCCCGTTGCTTCTGGCGAGCGATTATACAATACCAGAGTAATTTAGTCAGGTATTAAATCGGTTGTGTAGGGATTATACCTTAATCGGCCCTCGGGGCACTAAGGGGGCGGTTATTGCCTTGATAGACTTTGGTGCTGGAGAGTGGCGCTGCTGGCCTGCTTTTATGGTGCAGGACGTCGGGCGGGTAGGGCCTCCCAAAACACGCTGTGAATACGTCCTTGTACGCTCTGCTCCGCCATCCCTGGCTCCGCAAGGTTTTGGGAGGCCCTACCCGCCCGACTCCGCGTATATTGTGGTGGCCGCTGCCTCAAGATGGCCCTGGAGATGGGTTAACCTCCAGTGTTCTCTGGGAAAATCTTGGTCAGATAGGTGAAGTCCAGCTTCTCCGGCAAGCTCTCCGGCCTGGGGATTTTAACGATGTGGCCGCTGCCTGGGGCGTAGTCCATGGCTTCGCCGTGGCGGTTTTCCATGGTGTTGGCGCTGAAGCGCAGGTTGCCGGACGGGGTGATGAGTTCGAGTTGGTCGCCGGGGGCGAATTTGTTTTTGACGTCGATGGTGAGCCATCGGTCATCCGCATCGGTAATGGTGCCTACCACTTGCTGGGTGCCGAGGTAGGAGGAGCCCTGTTCGTAGGTCTGGTATTCCTGGGGTACGTGGCGGCGGAGGAAACCTTCGGTGTAGCCGCGGTTCGAGAGGGCTTCGAGTTCGTTCATCATGTGCATGTCGAAAGGTTTGCCGGCGAGGGCGTCGTTGATGGCCTGGCGGTAGACCTGGGTGGTGCGGGCCACGTAGTAGGTGCTTTTGGTTCGGCCTTCGATTTTCAGGGAGTGTACGCCCATGTTGACCAGTTCGGCGACGTGCTGGACGGCGCGGAGGTCTTTGGAGTTCATGATGTAGGTGCCGTGTTCATCCTCGTAGGCGGGGATGAAGCCGCCGGGGCGGTTGGGTTCTTCCAGGAGGATTTCTTTGGGTTCGTATGTTTCCACAGCGTTGGCGGAGGTGGCGATCAGGTCGCCGGTCTGGTCGTGGCTGTGTTGTACCGGTTTGTAGTTCCAGCGGCAGGCGTTGGTGCAGGCGCCCTGGTTGGCGTCGCGGTGGTTCATGTAGCCGGACAGCAGGCAGCGGCCTGAGTAGGCCATGCACAGCGCGCCGTGTACGAACACTTCCAGTTCCATCTCGGGGACTTTTTCGCGGATTTCGCGGATTTCGTTCAGGGCCAGTTCCCGAGACAGGATCACCCGGTTGATGCCCTGGCGGCGCCAGAACTCAACGGTGGCCCAGTTTACGGCGTTGGCCTGTACTGAGAGGTGAATCGGTTGGTCGGGCCAGTGTTCCCGCACCAGCATGATCAGGCCTGGGTCAGACATGATCAGGGCATCTGGTTTGTGCTCCAGCACTGGCGCGAGGTCTCGCAGGTAGCTGCGCACTTTGTCGTTGTGGGGTGCTATGTTGGATACAAGGTAGAACTGTTTGCCCAGTTCGTGGGCCCGCTCGATGCCGGCGCCGAGGGCTGAAACGTCTTTGAAACTGTTGTTCCTTACTCTCAGCGAGTACCGTGGTTGGCCGGCATAGACGGCATCGGCGCCGTACGCGAAAGCGGTTTCAAGGTGTTCGGGGGTGCCGGCGGGCGCGAGCAGTTCCGGGGTGGTCATGGGGGCTCCGGGTGGTTCTGGTAATCAGTGGTTGCAGGAAGGGCATCATGAAAAATGTGGATTTTGCCCTAAACTGAGTGCATCGCCATTGATCTTGCTCAAAGGTCGTATTGATTGATCTCGGCTAACATGTGTACGCTGACAAACTTTCACAGTGGATTAAAACAGAATGGCAGGGGGAATTGGCATGGCATCGGAGCCTCTGGGGCCTGAGGTTTCAAAGCGTTCGTTGAGTAATCGGGTCAGTGTGCTGATCCGGCTTCAGTTGGCGCGTGGCAAGGTGGGTGTGGAGACGGTGGCAGGGCAGCTGAATATGAGCCGCTACACGTTGCACAAGAAGCTGCGGCAAGAGGGGCTGACGTTTGCGTCGTTGCTGGAGCAGGTGCGCCGTGAGCAGGCCATTACCTACATGAAAGATAAAACCAAGCCGCTGGTAGAGATTGCCGAACAGCTTGGTTTCTCGGAACTCAGCGCATTCAGCCGGGCGTTCAAGCGCTGGATGGGCACTCCGCCGGCTGAATATCGCTCGCTCAGGCTGTCCTGATCAGACTTTTTTGAAGATCAGGGTGGCGTTGGTGCCGCCAAAGCCGAAGCTGTTACTCATCACCAGGTCCAGGTTCTGGTTGTCCTGGCGTTCCCGAACGATGGGGTAGCCTTCGGCGCCTTCGTCCAGGTTCTGGATGTTGGCAGACGGAGCAATAAAGCCTTCCCGTTGCATGATCAGGGTGTAGATGGCTTCATGCACGCCAGCGGCACCCAGGGCATGGCCACACAGGGGTTTGGTGGAGCTCAGTGGCGGAATCTTGTCACCAAAGGTGTCCTTCAGGGCTTTCAGCTCGGTGATGTCACCGGCCGGGGTGCTGGTACCGTGGGTGTTGATGTATTTGATCTCACCGCCAGCCTGCGCCATGGCCTGCTTCATGCAGCGAACCGCACCTTCACCGCTCGGGGCGACCATATCGGCGCCGTCTGAGGTGGCGCCAAAGCCAACCAGTTCCGCCAGGATGGTGGCGCCGCGGGCTTCTGCGTGCTCCAGGGATTCCAGTACCAAGGCACCGCCACCGCCGGAAATAACGAAGCCGTCGCGGTCCGCATCGTAGGTGCGGGAGGCCTGTTCCGGTGTGTCGTTGTACTTGGTGGATAGCGCGCCCATGGCGTCGAACATCAGGCTCAGAGTCCAGTGAATGTCCTCACCACCACCAGCCAGCATGACTTCCTGACGGCCCAGGGCGATCTGATCTGCCGCGTGGCCAATGCAGTGGGCACTGGTGGCGCAGGCAGAGGTGATGCCGTAGTTGATGCCGGTAATACCGAACGCGGTAGTAATGGATGCGTTGATCGCGCTACCCATGGTGCGGGGCACCCGATAAGGGCCAACCCGGCGAATGCCTTTGTCGCGATGGGTGTCGATGGCGTCCAGAAGCTCCACGGTGGAGGCGCCGCCAGTACCAAATACCGCACCGGTGCTGTTGGCACGAATCTGTTCGTCGGTCAGGCCTGCCTGTTCGATGGCTTCTTTAGCTGACAGGTAGCAGTAGCCAGCCGCCGGCGACATGAAGCGCCAGATCTTGCGGTCGATCAGTTCCGACAGGTTCAGGTCGATCTTGCCCGCAACGTGGCTGCGCAAGCCGTTGTCCCTGGCCTCTTCGCTGAAGGCGATGCCGGAGCGGGATTCCCGAAGGGACTGGGCTACTTCTTTCTGGTTGGTTCCGAGGCTGGAGACAATCCCCATGCCGGTTACAACAACGCGACGCATCGTGCTAACTCCTAAAAGTCATCAGTAGATGTGAACAGGCCAACCCGAAGGTCTTTGGCGGTGTAGATTTCCCGGCCGTCGACTTCCATACGGGCATCCGCAATTGCCATAGTCAGCTTACGGCGGATGAGGCGTTTGATGTCCAGGCGGTAAGTAACCTTTTTGTTGGTCGGCAACACCTGGCCAAAGAATTTCACTTCGCCGGCACCCAGGGCGCGGCCTTTGCCTTCGCCACCGGTCCAGGCCAGAAAGAACCCCACCAGCTGCCACATGGCGTCCAGGCCCAGGCAGCCGGGCATCACCGGGTCGCCCTGAAAATGCACTTTGAAGAACCAGAGGTCCGGGTTGATGTCCAGTTCGGCCACCAGGCTGCCTTTGCCGAATTCACCGTCGTCTGCCGCAATGTGGGTGATGCGGTCTACCATCAGCATCTCATCGATGGGCAGGCGCATGTCGCCCGGGAACAATTCGCCGTGACCACAGCGGATCAGGTCTTCTTTGTCAAAGTGATCAGGATACATATTGCCTGTGTCTCTGTTGCAGAATCATTTCTTCTACTTTAGCGCTTATCGCCAGAAGAGCTATTGACCTTTAGTGGATGATAGCCGGCGTGAAGTTCCCCTTGGTTTGGAAATAGTTCGCAGAAATCCTGTTTTGATGGTCATCAAGGTACTCGCACGGGAGGCTTGCTACTTTGGTCGCGCCTATGGGTTTTGCTTTCAGTTGATAGCCTGGTTTCAGGAAAACGGGCTTATTTATAAGGAGACGACAGGATGGATCAGGAAACCATTGACGGCCAATTGGTACAGGTGAACGGCCGGGTTACTGCCACGCTTGTGCGGGCTCTTGACCACTCGCCGGAAGCAGTCTGGAGAATGCTGACGGACTCTGTCTGCCTGGCCCAATGGCTGGCGCCGGGTGTATTGGAAGCGAAGCGTGGTGGCCGTGTGCAGCTGGATTTCGGTAACAGTGGCACCCCCATTGACTGTGAGATTACAGCCTGCGAGCCAAACCGATTGCTGGCCTACTCCTGGAGCGCCGGCGATGCACCGGAGCGGCCGCTGGAGTGGCGCCTTGAGCCGGAGGGAGAGGGCACGCGTCTGACATTGACCCTGCTGCTGCCGGATGATGAGTTGGTGCCCATTGCCTGTGCCGGGTGGGATGCCCACATCGAAATGCTGATGGCCGCCCTGGAAGGCATCAGCATACATTTCCCGGCGGACCGTTTCCGCCGGGCGCGGGCCAGGTTTGAATCTATTTACCCCTCTCGGCCATCGGCCCTGGGGCTTGCCAGTACACCGGTGTAGCGAATCAGGAAGATAGCGTAGGCGATCACCCACAGCGCGGTACTGGTGCCGATGCCCGGGTGCCAGGGAATGACATCGAAAGCCGTGATAACTCGAATAACCGCCGCCAGTTGAACCGCCACAAAAGCCAGAACCATGCCTTTGGGTAAAATCAGTGGGCGGCCGGTGTGACCCAGGGAGACCCGGGCGATCACGCCCAGAATCAGGCAGCCAACGGCGCCGGTACCCGCGGCGTGGGTCCAGGCATTGCTTGGCCAGCCTGCCAGCAAAGAACCAGCGAGTAACAGCAAGGCCACCGGTACCCAGAGAATGGACAGGTGCAGTATCCACAACAAGGGTTCACTGCGCACCAGCCAGCCTTTCCAGTTTGCCAGGCGAACCAGCATCAGCACGGCAGCCACCACCGCCAGTATGGCGGTTACCGTTTGCCACCCGGTAACCAGCGAAACCATCAACAGGATCATGGAGAACACCGCCGCCATATCCAGGGCCGGAATCATTTTGACGGCCTCGGCGTTGCCTCCTCTCTGGCGCAGCCAGCCGGCGGAAAAGGCTGGTGTGATGCGCCCGCCAATGATGCTGATCAGGGCCATGGCCATGATCAGTGCGCCATAGCTGAAGGCCATATCCAGCCGGGTTACGAAGCCGATCTGCATCAGCCAGAGCAGCCCCAGTACTACCAGAATCATCACCTGCCGTTTCTGCCGGGCTTTCCATACGCGCCAGCCGGCATCGATCATCACCAGTGGCAGGAAGGCGAGGTTAACGCCCTGTACCAGCCACTCCGGCAGGTTGCCGCCAAAGGCCAGGAGCAGGCGGCCAGCCAGCCAGACGCCCCAAAGCCCTGCCAGAAGCGCTCCGTGGGTTCGGTCGGTTTGGGTCCAGACACACACGGCGGTCAGCAAGAAGCCAGCAATGGCAGCAGACAGGAAACCGAACAGCATTTCATGCTGATGCCAGAACAGGCCCGGCATGGCCAGGGGCAGTCGTACCGTACCGGTCACTTCCAGCACCCAAAGGGGGATGGCGACAATAGCCAGTACGGTCATAGACAGAAAGAAAATCCGGAACGGGTAACTGAAGAGCTGGCTGACGCTGGCGGAGGCGCGCTCAGGAGAGGCTGGAATGGACTGCATAACTAATCTCCCAAATACATGTATATGCAGTATATGTTAAAGGTGATGAGGTCGAGAAACCATACCTGCTTCGGGGTATTTTGCGTACAATGCGGGCATCATTTTGATTAGGAAAGGAATGTTCTATGAGTGCCTACGTATTGCTGAAGATGCTGCACATGGCCACCGCCTACCTGACGATTATTCTGTTCGCCCTGCGGTTGGTTCTTGATGCGGCGGGTCGACCGGGCTGGCGTCATACTCCGTTGCGTTTCATTCCGCACATCAACGACACCATTCTTCTGGTGTCTGCCATCTCCCTGTTGTTTGTGGTCGGTTACATCCACGCCATGCCGGGCTGGCTGATCGCCAAGATCGTGCTGCTGATTGGTTACATCATTGCCGGGGTATTTGCTCTGAAAACCACTGTGGCCAAACCGGTGCGGATTGTTGCTTCTGTTCTGGCCCTGGCCCAGGTGCTCGCAATTCTTCACCTGGCCATGGCCAAACCGTTCTTCGGCTAAAACGCCTTATTTCCTTTCGCTGATCTGCCTGGTCAGTTCCTGGAGCTGTTGTTGAACAGCCTGGAGCTGGCGGGCGATCTCGTCTCGCTCGTCGTGGGCTTTTTCGGCTTCCTTGGCGTTCTGTTCTTCGCCCATTACTTCCAGTATTGCCCCGATCATCATGTTCAGAAACACAAACGCCGTCAGGAATATGAAGGTGAGGTAGTAAATCCAGCTTAATGGATACACCTCCATGGTGTCGTACATCACGTCTGTCCAGTCTTCAAAGGTGGCTACCCGGAACAGGGTTAGCATGGCAATGGACACATCCCCCCACAGGAACTCGTCAATATCGGCAAAGAACATGGAGCCCATGGCCGCATAGATGTAAAAGATGATGAACATCAGCAGGGCGATGTAGCCCATGCGGGGGATGGCTTTGAGCAAAGAATTGATCAAAAAGCGCAGCTCAGGCACCACTGAAACCAGTCGCAGCACCCGGAACACTCGCAGCAGGCGGCCCAGCAGCACCGCTTCGGCGTTATCCAGCGGAATCAGGCTGCCGATCACCACCAGGGTATCAAACAGGTTCCAGCCATCGAACAGGAAGCGTTTTTTGTTCTGACAGACGCCAAAGCGGAACAGGATCTCCACCAGGAAGAACAGGGTGATGGCATTGTCCAGCACGCTAAGGCTTCGCTCCACCAGTGGCGGGACATCGTAGGTTTTGGCACCGATGGTCAGCGCTGAAAGGATAATGATGGCAATCACCGCGCCCTGAAAGAGTTTGCTGGACTCAATGCGGCGCAGTTGTTCAAAACCGGAAACAGGGCTTAGTTCGGAGGACATGGCAGACAAAGACTCCAGAAAGTTCGCGAGGAGCCGGATTCTAAAGCGCTCAGAGGGTATTGGGTAGCCTGAATGTTGATCAGCATTGGCCTGTGAGGGATGCATGCATTTTATAAACAGTGCTTATTTCACATGATCAGAATTATTCATTCGTGCTATGAGGAAAGGGTTTCCATAATCAGGTGACTCACAACAAATACAAGAGAGTGACTTCCCATGGCAGAAAGACCTGAGTTAGCCGGCTGGCGCTGGGGCCCGTTTACCTTCCGCGTGCCGTTCTACCATACCCGGTTATGCTGGTCGGAGTTTCTGCAGGGGCTCTTTGTCTCTGCGGCGACCGGCCTGGCTTTGATACCTGTGATGACAGCCTTTTTCGGTTTGAGTTTTGAGGAGGCGGTTGCGCTTTCCATGATTCATGCTTCCTTGATAGCTTCGGCAGTCATTGTTTTCGGCGAACCCTACGCGGGCGGTTGGATTACGCCTGCCTTGCCGTTAATTCTTGCATTTGTGATCGGTGGCTACGACGACCCGGTCAGCCGGTTCCAGGCCATGACCGCCCTGAGCCTGGTGTTTGCCGCTCTGGTTCTGATGCTGGGCATTACCGGCTTGGGGCGGCGATTCATTATCTGGCTACCTGACACCCTGAAAGCGGGCATTATTCTGGGCGCCTCCATCGCCGCCCTCAAGCGGGTGTTCGTGGACGACGCCGAGCGTTTCCTGCTGGAACAGCCGATTGCGACTGGCCTGGCTTGTGCCATTTGCCTGATTTTCACCTTCTCGGTGCCGATGCAAAAACTGAAGGCACGAAGCCGGTTCTTCTTCATCCTGGGTGCACTGGGGCTGTTGCCGGGCTTTCTGGCAGCCGCGATTATCGGGCCGCTGGTGGGTGAGGTGAGCTTTGATATCCAGTGGGGCTTTGTGGTGCCGCCATTGGGAGAGGCGTTGGCCAAGGCATCGCCACTGGTCAATGGCTGGCCGTCACGAGAGATGATTATCCAGAGTATTCCGCTGGCCCTGATTGCCTATATCATCCTGTTCGGTGACCTGGTTACCGGTAATGAAGTGCTGCGGGAAGGTCTGAAAGTCCGCAAGGACGAGCACATCGACATTAACCTGAACCGCACCCACTTTTCCCTGTCCATCCGCAACGCCATCATGGGCATTGTGGCACCGTTCTTCCCCACTCAGGGCGCGGTCTGGACCGGCGTGCACGTTATCGTGGTCCAACGCTGGAAGCAGGGGCCCAAGTCCATGAACAGCCTGCACAGTGGGCTGGCATCTTATTACCTGATGGGGCTGCCGTTCATTTACTTCCTGCTGCCATTACTGACCGGGCTCAAGCCCCTGTTGGGTGTGGCGCTGTCCCTGACGCTGGTGCTCACCGGCTTCGCCTGTGCTTACATTGCCATGTCGATCCCGAGGGATAACGCCTCACGGGGTACCGTAGTGTTGATTGGCGCGGCCCTGGCGTTCTTCGAGCCCTGGCAAGGCCTGCTTCTGGGTGTTGTGGCTACCCTGGCATTGGTGGGCTGGGACAGAAGCCCAGACCCAATTCCTCACGACGAGTGAGGAACGGCCATTCAAAGCAACAGGTGGCTATGCCACCTGTTGCAGAATGATCTGCCACTCCTCATCACTGACCGGCATTACCGACAATCTGCTGCCTTTCTTCACCAGCGGCAGGTTGTCGAGCCCCGGCAGGGCTTTCAGTTCATCCAGTGGGATCAGGCGTGGTAGTTTGCGCTCAAAGGCCATATCCACCGCCTGCCAGCGGGGTTTCTCCGGCGTGCTTTTGCAATCGTGGTAGGGCGATTCCGGGTCAAACTGACTGGGGTCCGGGTAGGCGCTGCGGGTCACGGTGACGATGCCGGCAATGCCAATGTGTTTGCAGCTGGAGTGATAGATAAACACCTCATCACCTTCTGCCATCTGTGCCATGAAATTGCGAGCCTGGTAGTTCCGCACGCCATCCCACGGAATGCTGCCGCCGGACTTGGCAGCAAAGTCGTCAATACTGCATTCTGACGGTTCTGTTTTTGCCAGCCACTTGGCCATGGGCAAGGTCTCTCGTTGTCAGGGCTGTTGTGGCGGCTTCACCAGCGGTGCCTCCTGGTGCTGCCGGCTGAGTGGGTAGAACAGTTGCGGCGAGGCCAGTTCCGGAAGGTCTGTGCGTTCTTCATGGGCCGCCCACTCGGCCCGTTCCGCCTTGCGAATCGCATAGTGCATCCAGGCCAGGGCAGTGGCGACAATGATGAACATCAGCATGAAACTGCTTTGCCAGACGCCGGTAATGTCGTTCAGCACACCGAACGCCAGTGGCAACAGAAAGCCGCCGATCCCGCCAATCATACCGACCACACCGCCTACCGCGCCAACATGCATAGGGTAGTACACCGGGATGTGTTTATACACGGCCGCCTTGCCCAGGGACATAAAGAACCCGAGCACGAAGGTCAGCACCACGAACAGCGCCAGAGTGATCTCGAAACTGAAGCGGATGTCGCCCTCAATGCCGTGGATAACGTACTCCGTTGGCGGGTAGCTGAGCAGGAAGGTGCATATCACTGAGGCCGTGAAGGTCCAGTACATCACCCGGCGGGCGCCGTAACGGTCAGATAGCCAGCCGCCGAGGATGCGGAACAGGGAGGCGGGCACTGTGTACATGGCGGCGATCATGCCGGCGGTCTGGATATTCAGCCCATAAACGCCGATCAGGTAATGGGGCAGCCAGAGCGCAAGGGCGACGAAGGCACCAAAAACAAAGAAATAGTAGAGCGCGAAGCGCCAGACCCTGAGTTCTTTCAATGGCGCCATTTGCTCGGCAAAGGATTTTTGCTCGGCGTTGGCCCGTGCTTTTGCCAGGGGGTCGGTTTTCGCCAACACAATAAAGAAAACACCCATCAGTGCCAGCACCAGGGCGTAGATCTGGGCGGTTTTTTCCCAGCCGAAGGCAACCAGCAGGAAAGGCGCACCAAAATTGGTGACCGCCGACCCCACGTTGCCCGCCCCGAAAATACCCAGTGCTGTGCCTTGCCTGGAGGGCTCGAACCAGGCAGCGGTGTAGGCAACCCCCACGATAAACGCGCCGCCGGCGAGGCCCACGCCCAGGGCGCCGAGCAGCATCATCGGGTAGGTGGTGGCAAAGGTCAGCAGGTAAACACAGGCTGCCGTTGTCAGCATCAATATGCCGAATACCCAACGCCCACCGTAACGGTCTGTCCAGATGCCCAGAAACAGGCGGCTGATAGAGCCGGTCAGAATCGGTGTGGCCATCAACAGGCCAAGCTGGGTGTCGGTCAGGCCCAGCTCTTCGCTGATACGGATGCCGATGATGGAAAAGATGGTCCAGACCGCAAAGCAGAGGGTGAACGCAAAGGTGGATAACCCCAGCGCCCGGTACTGGTCTTTGGGTGTCGGAGTGGTGGTCATGGCCGCTCTCGAACGGTGTGAATGGCTTCAGGTAAACGATATCAAATATGTTGGTTTGGCTTCTGGTGCATTGGAGGTACCTCCTGCTGGGTGCAGTGGTGGTACGGGTTCTGGGGCTATAACGCGGAAGGGGATAGCTGCGGGGTTTCTCTGGTGGGGTACCCGAAGAACCTCTTGATGTACGTCAATTATGGGGCCCGCGCGCTGTGGGGTAATGCTGAGGAAAGTCAAAGTCCTGCCGGGTGCCGCCGGCAGCAAATGCCTCGGAGAACCCCATGAACATCATGATTGCCTACGATGGTTCCAGAAACGCCAGGCTGGCCCTGGCCCAGACCATCACCATGTTTCGCGCACTGTCCCCCAGGCTGACTCTGGTGGCGGTGGCAGAAAATCCCCGGGATATCACATCCAGTAACGAAGACCTGTTCCAGGAAGAGGTGAGTGAGCTCAAGGGCCACCTCAAGGAGGCGCTGGAAGTGTGCCAGAGCCAGGGCGTGGAAGCAGAAACCATGCTGCTGGATGGTGATGCCCGCAAGATGCTGCTGTTCGCAGCTGAGAAAAAAGTACGGCCCGACATGCTGGTACTGGCCCGCCACAGCCACGAGCCTGATGGCGGCTTTATCGCTCGCTCCCTGACCTATTTCGTGGACGAACTGGACTACATGACCTTCGGCAGCGTCAGCTCGTTTCTGGCCCGCCGTGTCCAGTGCCCACTCCTGATTCTGCCCAGCCGCTGAAGTGGCTGGGATTATTTTTCCCCTTGTTGCTAGCCCCGGAGGCTCAAAATGAAAGTCGCTGACGTCTTCCGCGTCCGTAATCCGGAGATCAGGGCACTGCACCTGACCTGGATTGCATTCTTCATTACCTTTTATGTCTGGTTCAACATGGCGCCCCTGGCATCCAGTATGCTCAAAAGCGTCGACTGGCTGACCAAAGACGATCTACGCCTGTTCGCCATCTGTAACGTGGCGTTGACGATTCCGGCCCGGATTATCGTCGGCATGGCTCTGGACCGGTTTGGGCCGCGCCGCGTGTTCTCGGTGCTGATGGTGGTGATGGCCATTCCCGCCCTGGTGTTTGCCTTCGGTAACACCATGGCCCAGCTGCTGATCAGTCGTCTGGTGCTGAGCTCTATCGGTGCCAGCTTTGTGGTCGGTATCCACATGACCGCCATGTGGTTCAAGCCGAAGGACATCGGCTTTGCCGAGGGCTTCTACGCCGGCTGGGGTAACTTCGGTTCTGCGGCGGCGGCGATGTCTCTGCCGACCATCGCCATCACCATGTATGGTGGCGATGATGGCTGGCGCTGGGCGATTGCCCAGAGTGCCATTGTGATGGCCGGTTACGGCATCTGGTATTGGTTTGCCATTACCGATGGTCCGGAAGGCACCGTGCACCGCAAGCCCCGCAAGGCGTCTGCCATGGAAGTCAGTAGCTGGGGAGACCTGGTTAAACTGATCCTGTGGACTATTCCACTGATCGGCGTGCTGGCCATCCTGGTGTGGCGCATCCAGAACCTGGGCTACCTGAGCCCCATGGGTGCCGCTATCTGCTACGCCGTGATCTTCGCCATTGTTTGCTATCAGATCATTCAGATTCTGCGGGTTAACATTCCGATCCTGAAAAAAGGTGTTCCGGAAGACGATAAATACCCGTTCAGCAGCGTGGCTGCCCTGAACAGTACCTACTTCGCTAACTTTGGTGCCGAGCTGGCGGTGGTCTCCATGCTGCCAATGTTCTTCGAGGAAACCTGGAGCCTGAGTGCGACGGCCGCTGGCCTGATTGCTGCCTCATTTGCCTTCGTAAACCTGCTGGCTCGCCCGATGGGTGGTTTGGTGTCTGACCGTATGGGCAATCGGCGGTTTGTCATGCTCAGCTATATGTTTGGTATTGGTCTGGGCTTTGCCTTGATGGGGTTGCTCAACTCCAACTGGCCGCTGATTATCGCTGTGGGAATCACCGTATTCACCTCCTTCTTCGTACAGGGTGCAGAGGGCGCCACCTTCGGTATCATTCCGTCCATCAAGCGCCGCCTGACCGGGCAGATATCTGGTATGGCGGGGGCCTACGGTAACGTCGGAGCGGTGGTCTATCTGACCATCTTCACCTTCGTAACACCGTCTCAGTTCTTCTTCATTATCTCTGCCGGGGCGTTCATCAGCTGGGTGCTGTGTATCCTCTGGCTGAAGGAGCCTGAGAGCGCGTTTTCTGATGAGTACCATGTATCTTCTGTGGACCTTCAGATTGAAGAGGAAGAGCGCCAGAGAGCGGCACTGCTTGGGGCGAAGTAATGCCTTAAAGCTCGAGCAATCCAAGCCCGCCACGGAGCAATCCTGGCGGGCTTTTTTGTACTTGTGATAAACGGATGGTCAGCGTTTTTCGAGCGACCCTGCATCTTGATCAGCGGTTGGATGGACTGGATGTGGTGATGGTCTGCCATGGCTTCCAGAGGGTGGTACGACTGCGCTGGTCGTGTGTTTTTGAGGTGTGCAGGGGTGGTAGGGGGCGGTTTTGCGATGCTGCCGGCGCTCCTCAGAGGCTTCAGGTGGGCGTTGTTGGTCCGGGTGCCAGCGCTCGACCGCAGATGTCTGGGCACAAAAAAGCCGGCCCTTGTGGGGCCGGCAAGCAGAGGTCTAACGCGTTGGTTGGTGCAATTACGGGTTCTTGATGTAAGCGTTCTTGCGCAGGTAGAACCACCAGTTCACCACCAGGCAAACTGCGTAGAACACGGCAAAACCGTACATGGCGACTTCCGGGGTGCCTGCCTGGATTTCCTGCCCCATCACCCGCGGTGCGATGAAGGCGCCGTAAGCGGCAACTGCAGAGGTCCAGCCGAGCACCGGGCCTTTCTGCTGTTGATCGAAGATCACACCGATACTGCGGAAGGTAGAGCCGTTGCCAATGCCGCTGGCGGCGAACATCAGGATAAACAGCACCAGGAAAATCGGGAAGTAGGCGTTAGGGTCGGTTGAGTTGTATGCCAGCATCATCACGTAACCAGTGGCTACTGAGGCAACCACCATTACGACAGAGATGATCTGGGTGACAATGGAACCGCCCATCTTGTCTGAAATCCAGCCACCTACGGGGCGAATCAAGGCACCCACAAACGGCCCCATCCAAGCCCATGTGAGGGCACTCGGAGCGTCAGGATTTGCCACCCGGGTAACGCTGCCATCCGCTGCCACTTCCATCATGTTGCCGAAGATAACGCTGATAGACAGCGGCAGGGCGGCAGAGAAGCCGATAAATGAGCCGAACGTCAGGATATACAGCACGGTCATAGACCAGGTGTGCTTGTTGCTGAAGATGGCAAACTGTTTCTGGATGTTGGGCTTGATATCACCAGGGATCAGTCGCAGCAACACCAAGGTCAGGATAATTGTCAGCGGCAGTGCCACCCACATGTTGAGGATGCCTAATGCCCATACGCCGGCAAGGGAGGTCAAGAGGCCAACGCCATAAAGACCAAGGATCTTGCCGAAAGCGGATATCGGGTTGCCCGGGTTCGGCGTGATCACTTTCAGGTTATTCATGCCGAACCATCCAGCAAAGGCCAGTGGGATCAGGAAAACCAACCAGATGAAGCCAGCGTTCTGGATCCAGGTGTCGGTACCCGCCTCAATTCGGCCGATCAGCGTGCCGCTTGGACTTTGCAGTTCCATGGGGGCGCCGGCAAGGGCGCCGAAAATTCCAACGGTCATCACCAGCGGAATCAGAATCTGCATGGTGGTCACGCCGAAGTTGCCAAGCCCGGCATTCATGCCAAGGCCATAACCCTGCTTGCTCTTCGGATAGAACGAGCTGATGTTGCTCATGGAGCAGGCAAAGTTACCGCCACCAATGCCAGACAACAGTGCCAGTGCCTGGAACACAATGAAGGGGGTATCCGGGTTCATCAGCGCAATGCCGGTGCCCAATGCCGGGATCATGAGCAGAGCGGTGGTCAGGAATACGGTGTTACGCCCCCCGGCAATCTTGATCATGAAAGAGGCGGGGATACGAAGCGTTGCACCTGAAAGGCCCGCAATGGCGGTCAGGGTAAAGAGTTGCTCAACCGAGAACGGGAATCCCAGGTTGATCATCTGCGTGGTGATCATGCCCCACATCAGCCAGATGGCGAAGCCCATCAAAAGGCTGGGAATGGAGATCCACAGGTTACGGGAGGCGACTTTCTTGCCTTCCCGTTCCCAGAATTCCTCGTTTTCGACATCCCAGTGTTCAATGTCTGCGTTGGTTTTTGCCATGGTGTTTGCTCCTTGGTGACAACATGCCGGAGCCACGGTCGTCGTGGTTTACGGGCGATGCGCCTATTGTGCAAACGAAGGCGTGGAACCATTCTTGATAAATGTCAGGGAAAATCTGCCGTGCGAGTGCTTCGAAAATTGCCCCTTTGTTGATGATGTTTGGGTCTTCTATAAATTCATTAAAAACAGATAGTTGGGGTGGTAGTACTTCATCGGTGGTAGGCCCGGAGGCAATTGGTGCAGTAGAGGTAGCCAATCATTTCCAGGCCTTGTCAGGCATGGTTTGCCTTGTGTTTACTGCGTTGGAATAGCATCAGTAACTGATAAGCCAAACCGGAAAAAGCCAGGGCCCAGACGCCGCTGGCCAGCCACAGCAAAACCGGGTGACCATAGGGCGCGTCGCCGGTGAGATAGCGGCTGATGGCGGCGAGTGCCATGGCACCCGCCAGCGCCAGTACCTGCCAGGCTGGGGGGAAGGTACGGCATGCCCGTTGCCAGGCCAGCCTCAGCATGACGCTGCCAGACAGGGTGCCCAGGGCGCCAACGGTGATCAGGTGCAGGGCTGGTACTAATGAGCGTCCAGCAAGCAGGTGTGCCCCGGTAACGCCGGCCCCCACGGCCAGCCAGAGGTAGCCGAGAGCCAGGACCAGAAGGTCCGGCCTGCCGGTGCAGCGCCAGAGCTTCCACCGGACAGTTCGGACAAGGATCAGGATAGAGGCCAGCAACAGCAGGGCGCCGGAAACCGGCCGGGTGCCCGGAAACGGCAGGCAAACCATGGCCACGGGGAGCACGATCAGCAAAGCGCCTTCAATCTTTGGCTGGACCCTGGCTTCCAGAGGAATGCCCTGTTTCTCGAGCGTGCCAGCCACCGCCGGCGCGATGATTCGGCCCCCCATAAATGTCATCAATAACAGCAGGCCCAGAATGGCGATTTCCATCAGGCTTCTTTGGGTCAGCGCCACTGGCATCCACTCAGCCAAGGCATAGGCCAATGCCAGCAGGCACAGAGCCAGGATCAGCGGCCCGGCAATTTTGTTGCGCCATTTCTTGGCAGCCTGAAAACGCGGCACTACCTGCCAGGCCAGCAACAGGGCAAAGGCCGGGCTGAGCAGCTGACTGACCAGCCACTCGGGTGCCAGCAGCCAGCTGAACCGGGCTGCCAGCCAGAGGCCAAACAGCGGCGCGAGTACTCTCCAGGGTTGCGGGCCGAGGGTATAACCGGCAATCAAAGCCAGGGCAAAGCCAAAAATCAGTTCGTGCCCATGGCCGGCACCCAACAGGCCCGGTGGCCAGCCGGTTCCGGACATCACTGCAAACAATGATAGCGGCACCACTATGGCGGCCCACAGAGCGGCAGCGGGAAAGAAAAGCCAGAAGGCGTGGATTCGTCTGGGGCTTTGCGAAGCACTCATGCGGTGGGCGTCTTTTTCAGACCGTGTGGGGCAGAACACCGAAATAGATGGCGCTGAAATGACAGGCGCTGCCGCCGATGACAAACAGGTGCCAGATGGCATGCATGTAGGGAATGCGGTCGGCCAGATAGAACGCCACGCCGGCGGTATAGACAATGCCCCCGGCGATGGTCAGGTAGAGGGCGGTTTCGCTCAGGTTGGCAACCAGATCGGATGAGGCGAAGATGATCAGCCAGCCCATGGCCACGTAGATGCCCACCCTGGCCAGCTTGAAGCGGTTCTTGAAGATCACTTTCAGCACCACTCCGGTCAGCGCCAGGGACCAGATGACTGCAAATAACGTCCAGCCGGTGGCGCCGCGCAGATTGACCAGCAAAAAAGGTGTGTAGGTGCCAGCGATCAACAGAAAGATAGCGCAGTGATCCAGGGTTTTGAATGCGGTTTTCAGCTTCGGATGGCGGGTGCCGTGGTATAGCGCAGAGGCCATATACAGAAGAATCAGAGAGGCCCCGAACACGCTGAAGCTGACAATCTTCCAGACATCCCCCATCTGGCTGGCACCCACTATCAGGGCGACAGTGCCGATAACGCTGAGAACAGCGCCGAGGCCGTGGGTAGCGCTGTTAATCCACTCCTCAATGCGGTTATGGAGGGATTCTGCCGTGGTCTGGGCTTGGTTCATAGGTGCGTTCATCTAAGGTTGTCTGTACGAGCTGAAAGTATAACCCAGCTCAGCGTACACGTGTACGCAAACAAATGCCATGAACATCCTGTGACCATGTTCAGAAAAACTGAATAACCTGCCGGAAATCTTCCGTTTTCACCTTTTGCCCCGGCCCGTTACGCTGTGATCATTCATAGCGAACAAGGAGATTATCCGATGGCGAAAGTACTGGTTCTTTATTATTCAATGTATGGTCACATGGAAACCATGGCCAACACCGTGGCTGAGGGTGCAAAAAGCGTTTCAGGTGCCGATGTGGTGGTAAAGCGGGTGCCGGAGACCATGGCAGACCAGACATTCCTGAATGCCGGCGGCAAGGCCGATCAGGCAGCCCCGGTGGCCACCCCGGCCGAGCTGGCGGATTATGACGCCATTATTTTCGGCACGCCGACCCGGTTCGGTAATATGGCCGGTCAGATGCGCACCTTCCTGGACCAGACCGGCGGCTTGTGGGCCGAAGGCAAGCTGCACGGAAAAGTGGCGAGTGTGTTTACCTCAACCGGCACCGGTGGCGGGCAGGAGCACACGATCAGCTCCTTCTGGACCACGCTGGCGCACCACGGCATGGTGATCGTGCCGCTGGGTTACGGCATTCCGGACTTCTTCGACATCTCCGAAGTCAATGGCGGCACGCCCTATGGTGCCTCCACTATTGCTGGCGGAGATGGTTCACGTCAGCCTAGTGAAAAAGAACTCAACATTGCCCGCTATCAGGGCAAGCATGTGGCGGAGCTGGCAGTAAAGCTGCATGGCTGATTAACGGATTTGTGATTCGTTAAACGCGAACAAGGGCAGGGGGTGACCTCTGCCCTTGTTGTTTCAGGCGGTTTTTTTGTGGCGCGATCAGAACCGATAGTTCACCTGGGCCGCCAGGTTGTGCAGTGTGCCTTCACTGGTGCCGATAGCCCGATGATTGCTGCCCGCCGGGTTCTCCACTGCGGTTACATCACCTTCAGTGATTCGAATCCAGGAGTAGGCCAAATCAACTGACAGGTTGTCCCACCATTGGTAGCTGGCCCCCAGGCCGACGATATAGCGGTCGTTATCCGGCCCCCGCGGGGTGCGGAAATCCGAGTTGCGCAGCGGGCTCTGGTCAAAGCTGGCGCCGGTCCGGAGGGTTAACCGGTCATCCCATGCATAGCTGGCACCAACGCCGAAACGGTAACTGTCCTCAAATTCCAGTGGCTGAACCAGATCTCGCCGGCGCACATCGTCACCGCTTTCGGTAATGTCTGAGCCACCCCGGGCAGAGGTGTCTACGTATGATAAACGCAGTTCGTCATACACGCTCCAGTTGGTGTAGGTGACGCTGCCCATCACCGCTATGCGGTCTGTCCACTGATGGAATGCGCTCAGCGTCAGTACATCGGGCAGGGTGATGGTGGATTCCAGGTCGCCGCCCAGGGCGCCACGCTCATCGAACGCGGAGGCAACGGCATCCCGGGCATCTTCCTCGGTTATGTTGGCGAAGCCCTGAACCGTCTGTACCAGGCGTTCCCGGAACTCCGGGTCAAACACTTCTTTACGCGTGGCCTGGCCGGTGGCCACGTGCTCGGTGCGACTGCGGTAATTCAGCCCGAAACGGGTTCGGTCGCTGTATTCCCACAACAAGCCAAAGCTCAGGCCGAAGGCCATGCTGTCGATTTCAATGTCGTTCTCGATATCGAACTGGGAGCCAATGCGGGCGACGGCATCTTCCGCCGTGGCGCGGGCAGCGGCTTCGCCTTCCTGTTCCCGAACTCGATCCACCAGGGCTTCCGCCACCAGATAACCGGTATCAATCTGATTGGTGAGCTTGGCGTCATACATCTGGATGAAGCCACCAAAACCAACGGTCACTGTGTCGGTAGCGCGGAAGGCGAACACCGGGTTGATATTGACCGTAGTCTGGGAGGTTTCCTCGGAATGATAGCGCCCAGCCCAACCGGCGGGAAAATCACTGCCCGAGGCGAAGGGTGCATAGATGCCGACGCCCACAGCGGCATCGTCACTGATCCGGTGCGCCAGATACAGGTGTGGCGCGATGGAGACTTCCTTGCTGGTGGCATTGCCCGGGCCACTCACCGGTGTTGGATCAAGGCCGTAGGGCAGCTCGATTTTTTCCCGCTGCACGCGCACGTTGTAGTTCAGGTCGGCGTAGATGGCGCTGACGCCAAGACTGGTCTGTGTACCGGTCAGCCGAAGCAGTCCGGCGGGGTTGTGGGCAACCACCGAAGCATCTTCCAGCAGGGCCGCAGTGCCGGCAAAGCCATGGCCTGTTTCCTTGGTGCCGTGCTGGGTCAGTTCCAGACCAGCGCCATGTGCAGTCGATGAAGCAGCCATGATGGCTACGGGCAGCCATGCCCGCAGCGGAATGTTTGCAGAAAACATAATACTGTCCTGTTAACGGGTCAGAGACGAACGTCGATAAATTCTTCGATAACGGTGAGTTCAGACGGGGTGTTGAAGAAGTCCGCCACCTGCATCTGCATTTCAAAGTGGACCTCTTCGCCGTTTGGCAGCGCCACGGTGGCGTCGGGATCATCGCTGCGCGGGTCGTCTACCAGGGTGTCTGGCAGCAGCGGCGAGGAATGGGCGCCGAAACGGAACGGTACGGCAATTTGCAGGCCCTGCGGCGTGGTGCCGTCGGCTTGGGTTGAAGGGGTAACCTTGCCATTGTTCAGGTTGCCTTGGCTGACAAACTCCAGCCCCATGGCGTTGGCCAGCGGCGTGCTGCCCGCCAGCGGCGCGTTCTGGCCAACCGATGGTGGCAACACCAGGTCAGACGGGCTGGGATCGCCACCATCGTTGCCGACCACCTGCGAGAGGTATACCGAGCGGACGAAACTCTCACCATTGTCATCAATCGGGTTGGCGATGGCCTGGGCGTGATTGAGCGGGTCAACCGAATCGATGGCGGCCTGCACCACCGCAAAGAACCGGAAGTAGTCCTCGGTGCCCGGGAATACACCGGATTCCGCCAGGCCTTCGGCCAACTGAGGCCCGATCGTGTCAGAGGCAGCCAGGGTTTCCATGATGCCGCCAGTGGGAGTCAGCATGGCAACGGAGCGAATGTCCGGGTCCTGGGCCAGGAACGGTGCGGCAACGATGTTGCCCACGGAATGGCCGAGGAAGTGGATTTCGTTAAAGTTGACGTGGTTGAACAGATTGACGTTAAAGCGACTGGCGTTGCAGGTTTTCAGCAGGCCCGCTTCACCGAACAGGGCATCGGCCATACCGCACTGGCTCATCTGGCCGCTGCGAATGTAATGGGCAAGGGATACAAGATCCAGCCCACCCTGGCGCAGGGTGTCGCGCTGGGTGAGCGGCTGGGACGGATTCAGGAAGTGAGCGCCGGAACCGTCAATCACGCCATCGGCTGTGTCGTCTTCACCGCCAGTCAGGTCCAGATAATAGGTGCGCTCGATTTTCAGGGGAATGATGTCCCTGGCGGCGTTCAGCGATGAGTTATAAAGCTGGTCGTTCAGGTTGGCGGCGTGCAGGGCCAACCGGCTGTCATCAGCCGGCAACTGGTTACGCACCAGCCCGTGCAGGGGCATGTCGATGGCAATCACCGCGAAACCTTTTCGGGCCAGCTCAGAAGCAATGGCCAGGGCATTGGTTCGATCCTGTTGGATGGCGTGCTGGAACATCACCAGAGGGTAACCACCCGCAGGGCGCGCCGGCACCCCGGATGCGCTTGGGTCTGGCACGGCAAGTACCACGGGAACCGTGTTCCAGGTTGTCAGTTGTGGTGCCTGGGCATCATCACCGTTGCTGAGGCCGCGGGCATCGTCTGAGTTGCAGCTGCCGGCTTCGCAGGTCCATTTGGTTGACAGGACAACGTCGTCGGTTGCCGGGGTATTGCCCCAGATATCGGTATTTTCAGGCGTTGCAATGAAGGATGGCAGCTGAATCGTGCCCGGGTAGACAATGGCTTTGTCACCCGGTGCTTTTGGTGCGTCCTGGCCGAGCAGCGAGCCAATGGTCAGAAAACAGATGGCGGTCTGGCAGGTTGTATCGCCATTGCCAGGCATCGAAAGCTGATTATTCTTGATGGCCTTGGCGGCCGCCAGGAAGGTGTCATCCTGCTGCTGCGTGGTCACACCCCAGCCCAGCAACAGGTCATTCCGGCTCAGGCCGAAACGGCTGTCGTCCACCAACGGCGCGATGGCCGGGTTGGTGGTGCACTGCAACAGGGCTGGGTCGGACCGGTCCGGGCTGTCGCACTGGTCCAGCAGGTTGGTGCCCTTGGCAATGGACCATTGCAGTGGGCTGCCAACCAGGGCGCCTTCCGGGTCAAGCACGCCCTTGGTAATCACCGCGGTGTAGCTGGTGCCTTTGTCCAGGGCGCGAGTGGGAATGATCAACAGCTCACGCGCCTCGGCGTTGTATTGCACTCGGTAATCGGTTTCCGGTTCCAGCTCACGGTCTACGGCTGTGGGCTGAACCCGCTCCGGATAGGTGGCACCCGTCGTGATCATCCGGAAAACCCGAACGGTGTCGCCTGCCTGCAGGCTGGCGGCATCCACATCACCGGTAAAGGCGACCCGCCAGGGGGCGATGGTGGAAAAACCGTCCAGTTCGTTCAAGCCTTGGACCAGTGCGGCGGAAGAAGCCTCCGGGTCGGCTACCGGCGCGTTGATGGTGCCGTCTTTCGCAGCGGAAGCATCGGCCTCGAACAGCAGGTTGGTGGGAAATGGCAGAACCTGGTTGGCTGGGTCAAAGGCGACGTTTACTGTGGAGAACGCGCGTTCGCCCTGATCTCCTGAACCGCTGGCTGAGCCCGTGGCATCGTTGGAAGTGGCTTCACCTCCTGTGCTCAGGCACCCGGTCAGCATGATTGCAATGGAACTTGCCAGTAGTCCTTTAACTGAAGCAACCGGCAGACGGCTTGACTGCAACTTCATTGTGCAACACCCCATGTTACGACTTTTCGTATTTGTTTACGGAACGGAACAGGATGTTACGTATGTGGAGGAGAGGTTTATTGGCCTGATCAGCAAAGGGCCGCGTCAAAATGGCATAATTTGCACGTTTACGGGTCTCAGGCCCTTGGCATGGCGGTCATTGGGCAACTTTGTGCGTGATGTCTCAAATTGGCCGGTTCAAGCCTTTGCTGCAGTTTTCAGTCGGGAGAAAGTGGCGGGTACAACACCAAGCCACGAGGCAAGCTGGTTATCCGGTACCCGTTTGATCAACTCCGGGTATTCGTCCACCAGAAGGGCGTAGCGTTCTTTGGCAGACATAGTGTGTTTGCGATATTCCCGCATACTGGTGAGCTCTGCCATTTCCTCAGTCAGCACCAGCGCAAACCTCGCCCACAGGCCGTCACCGTGGCTCTGGATGGCAGAACGGAAGGCTGCGAAATCGGCAACCCAGACGGTGGCGGGTAATACGCTGGTGAGGCAAAGGGTATTGCGCACGGTGCGGCTGCGCCCGAACACCGGCCAGATCAGGTCGCCTTCTGTGAAGAAGTGGTGAATGGCGACTTTTCCGGTCGGGGATTCTCTGAACAGCCTGAGGATGCCGTACTGGATGAGATATACATTGGCCCAGGGGCGGTCGTGCTTTTCCAGTGGCGTTTCGGCGTCGATTCGTTTCTGGTGGAACAGGCGGGCGAGGTCACTCAGGAACAGGGCTTCGGGGGTGTCCTGTTTTTCGTTCAGGCAGATCCCGAAGGCATGGCTCAGGCCGTTCAGCAGGGCCACTTCCGCCGGGGCGGTGTCGTAGCGGATGATGTCGTTGGTCTCATCCCCCAGCAAACAGGGTGCGGAGGCCATGGGTGGCCTGAAACTGCTGTTCATAATCTAACCTTCGCGACATTGGCGTAGGTCAATTATCCTACCATAAAACAAACATCCAAAATGACTTAAATCATTAAGGATATTTGACTGAATCGATAAGCCGTCGTTTGTGGAGCAAGCCACAGGTGGTACGTCTCCGGAGACAGGCCCAAACATCGGAAGATTGAGGGGCGGCCTCCCAAAACACGCTCCTTCGGCACGTCCTTGTGACGCTTGGGCTCCGCCATCCATGGCTCCGCACAGTTTTGTGAGGCCGCCCCTCGATCTTCCTCCGTGCGTGCATTCGAGCTTTGAGACTGTCGCAAAACACTATCCATCAATGGCTGGTGCCTTCTTCGTAATTGATCTTGTTCCAGACATTGTACTTGCCTGATGGCTTCTTCATGGGAATACGCTTCTCTTCCTCCAGAGTATCGGCGTCGTAAACAATGATGGCGCCGTCGTCGTCCCAGATGCTTAGCAGAAGCTTTTCACCATGGCGATCGAATTCCACGTGGGCGGCGACTTTGCCGGGTTCCGGTTGCAGGGTTTTGACGATCTCCAGGGTTTGTTTGTCGATGATGTGGACTTTGTCGGCGTTGGGGCCGAAAAATACATCCGCCCAGGCGTAGCGGGAGTTTTCGTGGCTGCGCATGAAGAAGCCCGGGCCTTCGGTGTCCAGGGTTTTGATCACCTGCCAGGTGTCCATGTCGATGATGGAGATGGCGCCGGCACGGAAGTGGGGGGTGGCCATTACGCGGCGGCCTTCGTGTTCCCAGGTGATGCCGGAGCCTAGGTGGGGCATGCCCGGTAGCGGCAGTTCGGCGGAGGTGTTTCCGGTGTCCAGGTCGATGACCACGCCGTGCTTGCCGTCGCGGGCGGCGCCGATGAGGTGCTGGTAGCCGGGGTCGAAGAAGAAGTCGTCCAGCAGGGTGTCGGTGGTCATCCGGCGCACGTTGGCCTTGCGGTTTTCAACGGTGATTTCCCAGGCTTCGGGTATGTCTTTCAGGGCGGCGATGAAGCTGCCCCTGGGCGGTGCGGTGTACACGGCGCTGACCCGGGAGGTGTCACCGGACTCATTGTCGACGGGAATGACGTCGAGCATCTCAAGGTTGCCGGCGTCGAACAGTACCAGGGTGTGGGGCAGGTAGTTGGCGGCCATCACGTAGTGGCCGTCAGCCGAGACGGCGATGTTGCGCATGTTGATGCCGGCGCGGACTTCCGCCACGACTTTCAGGTTGTAGATGTCGTATTTGGTGATCCAGCCATCCCGTGAACCGAAGTACACGTAGCGGCCATCGGGGCTGTATTTGGGGCCACCGTGCAGGGCGAAGCGGCTGGGGAAGCGGTGAATGGGTTCCATTTCGTCGCCATCCAGCAGGGTGACGTGGTGGTCGCCAATTTCCACCACCAGGAACAGGTTCATCAGGTCGGCCTCAAAAACCGGGTCGTCGGGTAATGAGCCTGCCGGATGGGTGACTTCCCGGCTGTTGCGGATTTCCGCTTCGCCCCATTTCAGCGGGTGCGTCGGCGCCTGGTACATGAACTCGGTCAGGGCTGAGATCTGCTGGTCGTTGAGGATGCTTTCGTAACCGATCATTTGGGTGGCGGGCCGGCCTTTGCGGATGACTTTCTCGGCGTCGGTCTTTCTGAGCCGGGAAAGGTTGTCTGGCAACAGGGCAGGGCCCATGCCGCCGAGGCGGTCGGTGCCGTGGCAGGCGGCGCAGTGCCGCAGGTACAGGGTGTCTGTGTCTACGGTGTCGCTGGCCACCGGGCCTGCTATCAGAGCGGTGGCAATCACCAGTGCTTTGGTCAGTTGAATGCGCGGTTTGTTGAGGTTCACCAGCAACTGCTCCCGGTTCAGTTTGTTCAGCATGAGGTGTTCAGGCTGGTCTGCGGGCGACGGTTGCCGCCGGGCCAGTCAGGGCACTGTTCCAGCCGGCTTGTGCCGGGCGGGCCAATTTTTCCGCCAGCTGCACCACTTCCCCTACGATAATCAGCGTGGGTGGTTGGAAGTCTTCCCGGGCAATGGTCTCCACCAGGCTGTCCAGGGTGGTGACGGTCATGTGCTGAAGCGGAGTCGTACCCCGTTCTACCAGGGCCACCGGGCACTGCCCGGACAGGCCATGGGCAGTCAGTTCCCGGACAATGGTGGGGGCGTTGTGCAATCCCATGTAGAACACCCGGGTTTGGCCCGGCGCAGCCAGTACCTGCCAGTTCAGTTCCAGGCTATGGTCGGCTTTGCGGTGGCCGGTAACAAAGGTCACGCTCTGGGAGTAGTCCCGGTGGGTCAGGGGGATGCCACAGTAGGAGGCGCAACCAGCGGCAGAGGTAATGCCGGGCACTACCTGGAAGTCGATGTCATTCTCCACCAGGAACTCGGCCTCTTCGCCCCCGCGGCCAAAGATGTAGGGGTCGCCGCCTTTCAGGCGGACTACCCGGCGCTGCTTCATGGCCAACTGCACCAGCAGTTCGTTGGTTTCTTCCTGGGGCACGTAGTGGCAGCCGCTGGCTTTGCCAACGTGGATGCGCTCGGCCCGGGGGTTGACCAGTTCCATGATCTGGGGTGAGACCAGCCGGTCGTAGACAATGGCATCTGCCTGCTGGATCAGCATCAGGGCCCGCAGGGTCAGCAGTCCCGGGTCACCGGGGCCGGCGCCGACGATGGCCACCTCACCCGCCCGCAAGGGTTGTTCCGCCAGCTGGAATTCCACCAGGCACTTTTTCCGTGGATGTGTGTTCATGGCGTGTTCCTTACAGGTTGTGAACCGGAATTTCGTCAATCGGGGCTGCCACTCGTCGGGCCAGGTTTCCAACCACACCAATTTCTTCGTTGGTGAGGTAGCAGCCGGGGTCTTCTTCCCAGAAGTCGCCGGACACGTTATAGGCCCGTACCCGGGTGTTGCCGTTACAGATATTCAGGTATTTGCAGTCGGCGCAGCGGCCTTTAACCGGGCGCGGGTGCTGGCGGAAGCCCTGCATCAGCGGGTCGGTGGTTTCAGACCAGATCTTCGAGAACGGGGTTTGCCGCACGTTGCCCAGGTTGTGGTCCCACCAGAAGGTGTCCGGGTGGACCACGCCCAGGTTGTCGATATTGGAAATGTTCACGCCGGAGGAGTTGCCGCCCCAGTTGGTCAGTCGCTGGGTGAGGGCGCCTACCTGGTCCGGGTAGTGTTCTTTGGCCCACTCGATCAGGAAGGGACCGTCGGCGTCGTTGTTGCCGGTGACGTATTCCCGCTCTATGCCCAGCTTGAGTTCGTCGTGGCAATGGTTGAATAACAGGTTCATGGCCTCGCGGGTCATGTCGTACCAGGCGTCCCGCTTCTTGTTGCGGCCGCCGCGGCCGGAGTAGTTCAGGTGCGACAGGTAGAACTTGTCGATCTGGTGCTCTTCGAGCATCTCCAGCATGGCGGGCAGTTCCGGGTAGTTGTCCTGGGTCAGGGTGAAGCGCAGGCCCACCTTAATGCCGGCCTGTTTGCACAGGGCCACGGCGTGCATGGACTCTTTGAAAGCGCCTTTCTTCTGGCGGAATTCGTCGTGGGTGGCCTCCAGGCCATCGATGCTGATGCCCACGTAGTCGTAACCCACGTCTTTGATCTTGCCGATGTTCTCTTCGGTAATCAGGGTGCCGTTGGTAGACAGGCCGACGTAGAAGCCTTTTTCTTTCGCCCGGTGGGAGATGTCGAAAATATCCGGGCGCATCAGGGGCTCACCGCCAGAGAGAATCAGCACTGGCACCCCAAAGGCTTTGAGGTCGTCCATCACTGTGTAGACTTCGTCGGTGCTGAGTTCGCCCTTGAAGTCGATGTCTGCGGAGATCGAATAGCAGTGTTTGCAGGTGAGGTTACAGCGGCGGATGAGATTCCAGATCACCACCGGGCCACTGGGCTTGGGCACCGGGCGCACCGGTGCCGGGTTCATCAGGCTCTTGATGTAGCGGGTCATGCGAAACATAGTTTTTCTCTCTCATCGGGAGTGGCTTTCTTGCCTCTCCGGGCGGGCCTTTGCCGGCTCTCTGCCCTTTTCACTATCCCCCTCCGGGCATTGGGTATCCATACCTTTGATGGAGTACTTGAGGGGGTACTTGCTAGCGGTTATCTGCTTGTTTTCGAAGCCTTAGTCCGGTTTTCTTCAGGATGGCCGAGCTGTAGAGAATGGTGTGTCCGGAGCAGGTGTCGCCCAGCAGTTCCCGGATTTGCCCAGCCTTGCTTTCCACTTCATTCCGGCTGGTGCCGTGGACCATGGCAAACAGGTTGTAACTCCAGTAGGGCAGGTGTCGGGGCCGCTGGTAACAATGGCTGACGAAGGGCAGTTCACCCACTTGTTCACCCATGGCTGATATGGCCTCGTCAGTCACGTCCCAGACTGTCATGCCGTTGAAGCGGTACCCCAGTCGGTAGTGGTCTGGCACTGCGGCCACCCTGCGGATGACCCCGTTCTCCTGCATGCGCTGAAAACGGGCAAGTACTTCATCGGCGGGTATGGCCAGCTCGCGCCCGAGTTCGGCCCAGGGGTCAGGCACCAGAGGCAGGCCACCCTGGGTGGCCAGGATCAGTTGCCGATCCCGTTCACAGAGCCGATAGTCAGATCGGGAAGTGGAGGTGGACATGGAACTCCTGCTCCTTGGGCATGTTGTAAACCGGGGAGCCGGTGAGGTCTTCAATCCGGCTGATGGTGTCGGCAATGGCTTCGGGGGTTTCGGTGGCCAGCACAAACCACATGTTCAGCTCATGCTCGCGCCGGTAGTTGTGGGCCACTTCGTCGAAACGGTTCACCTGCTCCGTTACTCGCTCAAAGTCGTGCTCGGGAATGCGCATGGCGGCGAGGGTCAGGCCGCCACCCATTTCGCCAGCGTGGAACATGGGGCCAAAGCGGGTCAGGGTGCCGTTGGCGAGCAGAGCCTTAAGGTGGCCCAGCAAATCCTGTTCGGTGATGCCGATTTCCTCGGCCACGTCTTTATAGGGCGTTCTGGTTAACGGCAGCCCCGTTTGCAGGCGGTTGATGATCGCCCGCTCGACCGGCGTAAAATTTGGCACTTCGCTATGGCGGTGTTGCTCAGCGGTCGCTGACATAGCGCCCTCCGCGCTGGAGGTAGGCTTTGTTACTGAACAGCACGGCATGGGGGATGTCTTCCAGCCTATGCTCATGAACAAGCTTTTGGAGTTGGCTCTGAACACGGTTTCGGTCAATACCGTGAATCATGCAGAACAGGTTGTAGGGCCAGTCTGGCAGGCGCCGTGGGCGTTGATAGCACAGGGTGACGACCGGTGACGCGGCCAGGGCTTTGCCCAGCTCGGATACCCGATCATCTGGCACGTTCCAGACGGCCATGGCATTGGCGCGGTAACCCAGGGTTCGGTGTTTCACCACAAGGCCAAGGCGTTTTATCAGTCCTTGTTGCTGCCATTGGCTGACCGCCTGCATGACCTGTTGTTCGGTTAGCCCGGTGCGCTCGGCCAGGGTCAGGTAAGGCCTTGGGGCCAGTGGCAGACCGTTTTCGAGTTGCTCCCGGAGCCTGAGTAAGCCCCAGGCGCTGATGGACTGGGTGTCAAACAGGTAGTTCTGATCCTGGCGGGTGGCGGGCAGGTTCATGGCAGCGCCTCCCAGTCGATATCGAAGCCAAGATCGATGTGGTAACCCTCAACCATCGGAAGTCTCAGCATGGGTAGCTTCAACTGGTGTTCCAGTTCGTCCAGACGCTCTTCCAGAATGTCGTCATTGGGCGCTGTCATCACGAACCAGAGGTTGTAGGTGTGCTCCCGGGCGTAGTTGTGGTTTACCCCCGGGGCACGGTTGATCCGGGCGGCCACCAGATCCATCTGTTCATCGGGTGCCGCCACGGCAGCCAGCAGGCTCGCGCCCGCCTGGCTGTGTTCAAACACCGGTCCAACCCGGCTGAGCACCTGCTGTTCCTGCAGGGTAGACAGTCTTTCGATAACCTCTGCTTCAGTCAGGCCCAGTTCCCGGGCCATGTCCTCGTAGGGGCGTTCACTGACGGGCAGGTCACGCTGGTACCTGTCGATCAGTTGTCTGTCTGCCATATCCAGTCTCATCAGATAGCTCCTCCGGGCCGGGGCCGGGATCAGTACACGTCGTGCTGGGTGTTGTAGACGTTGAACTTGCCGGTCGGTGTTACCAGGCGTTCGTCGTCGATGACTTTCTTCAGCTTGCGGGTCTTGTCATCCACGACCACGATGGCGGATTTCTTGTCCTGGGTATTCCAAACAGAGAACCACACCTCGTCCCCCTTCACGTTGTACTCAGGCTGAACAACCCGCTTTGGTCCTTCACCCAGATTTGCCCACTCGGCAATGGGCAGTACTTCGTAGCCGGCATCAAAGTTGTTGATGTCGAATACCGCCACGCTCTGGCTGATGCTTTCCAGCGGATGCAGGGCGGTATCTACCCACAGGTTCCTGGACTTGGGATGGGTTTTCACGAACAGGGAACCACCGCCCTGACCATTGACCGTGCGAACCACTTTCCAGGCTTTGTCCGGATGATTCTTCGGGTCGGTACCGATCAGTTGAATGGTCGGGTCACCCAGGTGAGACGTCGCCCAAACAGGGCCGTGCTCTGGATCCACGAAGTTGGCGCCACGGCCCGGGTGGGGGATTTTGCCAACGTCCACGATAGCCTCCAGGTTACGGTCCTGGGCATCCACAACGGCGATCTTGTCGGAGTTGTTGGCGGCGGTCAGGAAGTAACGCATGCTGGCATCCCAGCCTCCGTCGTGCAGGTACTTGGCTGCATCGATAGAGGTGATGGTCATGTTGTCCAGATCTTCGTAGTTGGCCAGCAGAATCTTGCCGGTCTCCTTGACGTTAATAATGAACTCCGGGTGCGCGTGGGAGGCCACAATCGCGGCAACACGCGGTTCCGGATGGTATTCCTGGTCGCCCACGGTCATGCCCCGGGTGCCGACAATTTTCCTGGGTTCCAGGGTTTCACCGTCCATGATCACGAACTGGGGTGGCCAGTAGGTGCCTGCGATGGCGTACTTGTCTTCCCAGCCCTTGAACTTGGAGGTTTCAACCGAGCGAGCTTCCATGCCGACCTTGATCTTGGCGACGGTTTCCGGCTCTTCCATCCACAGGTCGATCATGTTCACCAGAGCGTCACGGCCGATCACGAACAGGTAGCGTCCTGAAGCACCCATGCGGGAAATGTGCACGGCGTAACCGGTCTTGATGATCTTGGCGATCTCATGGGTGTCGCCATCGATCAGGGCAATCTCGCCGGCATCACGCAGGGTCACGCTGAACAGGTTTTCCAGGTTGAGTTTGTTCATCTGCTTGGTGGGGCGTTTCTCGGGCGGGATCACCACTTCCCAGGTGTCCTTCATGTCGGCCAGGCCGAACTCGGGAGGCTGGGGTGGCTCGTGCATGATGTACTTGGCCATCAGCTCGACGGTTTCTTCATCGAAGTCACCGGAGGTGAGCCAGTTCGGCATGCCGGCTGGGGAGCCGTAGCTGATCAGGGCCTTAAGGTAATCCATGCCCCGGTCTTGGGTGATATCGGTGGTCAGCGGCTTGCCCGTGGCACCTTTGCGTAACACACCGTGACAGCCGGCGCAGCGCTCGAAGTAAATCTGCTTGGCGCGGGCGAACTCTTCGTCGGTCAGGTCAGGCGCGCCAGGGGTGCGGACGACTTTGGCAGACGCGGCATCGATTGAGCTTGGGGTGCCCTCGTAGGCTACGGAGGCTTCATCAACGTTCTTGTGTGGTTGTGCCTGCGCCGTCATCACGCCCATAGACGTAATGGCCACGGCAAAGGCCAGAGGTTTGATCATCATGTCGGTCACTCTCATCAGGTTCTCTCCTTGGTATTCAAGAGTGCTTACTAGGTTTCTCCTGTTGGTGTTTCTGAACATTGATTAATGTCACGGGTTTGCATCTTTTCAAGAGAGTACCCCTAGGTGGGTATGCCCAAAGATCTCTGGCCGGGAAGGAAAAATTTAATCAATATCAAGGTTAAGGAGTTGGGTGTTCCTCAGCATGGAATTTCAGGCAGGGGGAGGTGGTGAAATGAGTATCTTGTGGCCATCAAAGGTGAAGCGCTCAGTGCTCGTGATGTTTATGACTTCAGCGCTACCCGTGCTTGCCGGGCAGCCGGCAGAACAGCAAGTGCTAGCCAATTTTGTGATTCAGGATTGCGGTTCCTGCCACGGCCTGACCATGCGTGGAGGCCTGGGGCCACCATTGCGCCCGGACGATCTGGCCATGCTGCCAGAAGCTGCGATTGCAGCCATCATCCGGGAAGGGGTACCCGGCACGGCTATGCCGCCGTGGAAGGCGCTGCTAACGGATGACGAGATTGACTGGATCAGCGAGCAGCTGAAGTCCGGTGCTTTACTGAGTGACTGACGAAGCGGGTGAATGCACCCTCGTCACTAACCAAGGAACTGCCATGAAAGCATTGCTTCGTTTGACGCTACCGTTATTGATGTTGGCCGTACTCACGGGCTGCCAGTCGGTGACTTCCGCATCGGCAGACCACCTGCGGGGCACCGGTGACCTGGGCCTGATCATTGAGCGGGCCACAGGCTCCGTTCTGGTCATTGATCACTCGGAGTACGAAATTCTCGGCCGGGTTGAGGGGTTGGGTGATTTGTCCCATGCCTCGGTGGTGTATTCCCGTGATGCCCGTTATGGCTATGTGTTCGGTCGCGATGGTGGGCTCACCAAGGTTGACCTGCTGACCCAGACTATCGTCAAACGGGTGATTCAGTCTGGCAACAGCATCGGCGGCGCCATTTCACAGGATGGCCGTTATGTGGCGGTGTCCAATTACGAACCTGGCGGCGTGAACATCTTTGATAGCCGCACCCTCGAAAACGTACTGACCCTGCCGGCAACCTACACCAACGCCAGCGGTGAGCAGGACCAGTCCAAAACTGTAGGGTTGGTTGACGCTCCGGGCAATCAGTTTGTTTTCAGCCTGTTTGAAGCCGGCGAAATCTGGACGGTGGATATGGTTTCGCAGCCGCCGGCCGTCTCCCGCCACCCGGCGGGCAAGCAACCTTACGATGCTCTAATCACTCCCGATGGCCGTTACTACATTGCCGGCCTGTTTGGTGAAGACGGCTTGTCCATGATGGACCTGTGGGCACCGGAGCAGGGCGTGCGAAGCATTCTGCCGGATTACGGCAAGGGCGAGCAGCGCCTGCCGGTGTACAAGATGCCCCACCTGGAAGGCTGGGCCATCGCCGATGGCCACGCGTTTGTGCCGGCGGTTGGTCGCCATGAAGTGCTGGTGGCGACGATGAATGACTGGAGCATGGTGCAACGCATTCCGGTGCAAGGTCAGCCCGTGTTTGTGATGGCGAGCCCGGACAATCGGCAGATCTGGGTCAGCTTCTCTCACCCGGATAACGATGTGGTACAGGTGATTGACGCCCAGACACGGGAGATCGTCCGCAGCCTTGAGCCTGGAAAATCCGTTCTGCACATGGAGTTTACGCCCCGTGGTGAAGAAGTCTGGGTGTCGTCCCGGGACAGCGACCGGATAACCGTTTACAGCACCCGCACGCTGGAGGAAGTGGCCACCCTGCCGGCCCGTAAGCCGTCAGGTATTTTCTTTACCAGTCGGGCCCATGCGCTGGGGCTGTAAATTCCAATGGGGCTGGTGCGCGGCGTTGATCGCCACCGGCTTTGCGCCTGTGGCGCCAGCGTTTGGCGGTGAAGCGCTGGAGTTGCGAGTGCATTCGGAGTTGGCGTCGTACACCGTGGCGCAAAAGCGTTTGCAGGCTTATCTCGACCGGCAAGGGTGTGATGCGAGTGTGGTAATTGCCGTGGCTGAACCAGAATTCGAGGGTTTGGCAGAGCGTCCGGGACTGGTTTTCTCCGTACAACCTGTTGGAGGTGAGCCGGTCCTCAAAGCCGTCAACCCGGCAGGACAGAACCCGGTGCCGGTGTGGGTTACCCGGAAAACCTCGGGGGTTCGCTCCCTGGCGGAGCTGAACGGGCGGGATGTATCCCTGGTGGCCGGGGTTGATCCGGTCGGCGGAGCCGCCGCCTTACAGGCGCTGGCTAGCCAGGGCGTTACACCTGACCGTGGCCAGCGATACTTGGCGGCAGATTTCAGTTCGGCGCTTGGGTTGTTGCTACACAACAACACCCATGCGGCGGCTTCGGAACTGGGGTTTGTATCGGGATTGCTGGAATCGCAAGGGTTGGCGGTTACCTGGCAAGGCCAACCTGTAGAGGGCGCCGGCTGGTATCAAACAGCGCCGGAGGCTTCGGTTAGCCAGATCGATCTTTGCCTGGCGGCGCTGACCCGAATACAGAGATCCGATGACAGGCAGGTGTTCCAGTTATTCCCGGAATGGGTGTCCGGTTTTGTGCCACCCGAATCCACGCAAGAAAAGGATAGTGCTCCATGACTTTCTACCAGCCAGTAGGCAATGAAGTGGAACTGTTCAGCGCCGCTGCCGATAACGGCTTGCCGGTTCTGATTAAAGGCCCGACGGGCTGCGGTAAAACACGCTTTGTCCGTTACATGGCCGAAAAACTGGGCCGGCCGGTGTACACCGTCGCCTGCCATGACGACCTCACCGCCTCAGACCTGGTGGGCCGACACCTGATCGGCCCGGACGGCACTTACTGGCAGGACGGCCCCCTGACCCGAGCGGTGCGAGAAGGTGGTATCTGCTACCTTGATGAAGTGGTGGAGGCCCGAAAGGACACCACGGTGGTGTTGCACCCGCTGGCCGATGACCGCCGGGAACTGCCCATCGAACGCACCGGCGAACTGCTGCAGGCGGCACCAGGATTCATGCTGGTGGTGTCTTACAATCCGGGCTACCAGAGCCTGCTCAAGGGTATGAAGCCGAGCACCCGGCAGCGGTTTGTGTCCATGAGTTTTGATTATCCGAAGCCGGAAACTGAACAGGTGATTGTGCAGCAGGAGGCCGGGTGTGATTCAGACCTGGCGAAGCAGCTGGTGAGCCTGGCGGCGTCTCTGCGCAAGCTGAAAGATCACGACCTGGAGGAGGCGGCGTCGACCCGGTTGTTGATTCACACTGCCTATCTGATCCGCTCCGGCGTGCCGGCGATTGAAGCCTGCCGCGCTGGTCTTATCGAACCGTTGTCGGACGACGCGGTGACTGTCAATGCACTCATGGAGGTGGTGTATGCCTTATTCGGCCAGTCAGAAGAGTGAAACTCCGTGGGCGGTTGCCCCGGTGATCTGGTATCTGCTGAATTTGCTGGCGTTGCCGGTGATTGGTTTTCTAGTGTTGTTGTCGATTGCGATGAAGTCTGGAGACGATAATCCGATACGCCGGGCCCACAGCAAGGCGGGTGTCTATATGTCCATACTGGGCGCCGTGCTGATCAGTTCTGGTGTCCTGATTGCCTGGCTGAT